>JBOHAU010000097.1:0-26244 GCA_050698015.1 Gaiellaceae bacterium | reverse complement strand
GGAAGCACGAAGCACGTCGCCGATGCGTAGAGCTCCTCGAGCTCGACGTCGGAAACCCAGGCGGGGAAGTGGACCCGATCCGCGACGCCGAGGTCGGCGGCCAGGTCGCGAAGCTCCCGCTCGTGCTCGGTGGGCGAACCTGGGAGCACGAGGGTCGCCTCCGGAAGGTCGGCGACGGCACGAACGAGCGAGCCGAGGTTCTTGTAGGGGCGCTTCTGGGCGACGCAGAGGACAACGCCGTCCGCCGGCGCGCGGCGCACGCTGTCCGGGACGCGGACGCCGAGCGGCGCGACGTCGACCTTCTCGGGCGGCAGACCGAACGACGCCACAAGGTCGTCCCTGGCAGCGCGCGAGATCGTGATCACGCGATGCGCGCTCCGCGCGGAGACGCGCGACAGCACCGCCATCGTGCGCACTGCTCCGCGCGTTCCCCACGCCGTTCCCTGGTGCAGCCAGATGAGGTCGAGCATGGTCACGACGCGAGCGACTCCCGGTGTGATCGGCGGCCCCCCGTTGGCCAGGCTGTGGAGCACGTCGAGGCGCCGCCGGCGGGCCAGCACCGGAAGCCCGGCCGCCTGGCCCAGGAGGTGCGTGCGATTCGAGAACCGAACCGGCAGCTCGACCCACTCCACGTCGCCGGCCCAGGCCTGGGAGCGCAGCGCGGCCGGGGCGTCTCGGTTCACGAAGAAGGTCAGCTCGAGATCCGGCGCGGCTTCGAGCAGTGCGGGCACGAGCTCGAACGCGTAGCGACCGGCACCCCCGGCCGCGTCTGCGAGGAACATGAGGTTGAGGCCGACCCTCACGGGTCGCGCCGGCGCAGGGCGGCTACCACCTCGTGCGGGATCCCGCGCAGCAGGTAGAGGGCCGCCCAGTAGACCACGGTCGAAACGACGAGGAGCGGGACGCGGTCGAGAGGGGTGAAGACGAGCGCGAACGCGAGCAGGGCGGCTGCGGCTACACGCGGCACGACCTTGAGGTCGTATGTGACCGCGCTGCTACGGAAGAGCGCGATCGCGTACAGCCCGACGAGCCCGGCCTCGCCGAGCAGCGTCGCGATCGCGGCTCCCTTGGCTCCTGACGATTGGACGAGCACGGCGGTCAGGACGATGCTCCCGACCAGCGCCACGACGTTCCCGACCAACAGCGCGAGGTGGCGGTGCAGCGAGACGAGGGCGAACGCGCCCGTGATCGCGAGGAAGCTCGCTAGTAACGCGATGCCTTGAATCTGCAGCACTGGCACGGCCGGCTGGAAGTCCGCTCCCGCCACGATCTCGATCGCCACGTCCGCACCGAGCACGGTCGAGAGGCCGACCCAGGTGCCCACGATCAACGCGATGTCGATCAGACGCTGGATCGCGTACTGGAGGCGTTCGTGGTCCCTGCTCGCCGCACGGGCGAGCACGGGAAAAGCCGACGATACGAGCAGGATCGGAATTCCGACCAGCACCGAGAAGACTCGGAAGGCTGCCCCGAGGTACCCGCTCTGGTCGTCGCTCCCGACGAGCGATGTCGTCACCACCACTGCCGAGACGTAGACCGTCCCCACGGCCGCGGCAGCGGCGTACACCCCGACCAGCCGACCGATTCGGAGCCATTCCGCGCGATCGAAGCGTGGCATGAGCGGAGCGGTTCCCCGCACCAGCGGGACGGCGAGCGCCAGGGCGATCCCGCTGGCGGGGATCGTGACGGCCAGGAAGGGCAGCAGCCCCGCGTCGGCGAACACGAGCACGACCACCAGCGCAACGAACGCAACCTGACGCAAAAGGTCGAGAGAGCTGAGCCAGCCGAACCGAAGCGCGACGCCGATCGGGATCGCATACGTCTGCTGCGCCGTTCCGAGCACGAGGCCGACCCCGGCCAGGAGTGTGCCGAGCACCATGGCCCTGTCGTAGCCGGCCAAGACCGCGAAGCCGGCCGCAGCGACCACGCCCAGACAGGCGACGGCCAGACGGATCCCGAGGACGTTCGCGATCAACCTGTTCCGCTCCGCGGGCTCACGCGTGGCGAACTCCCGCGCCGCGATGTTGGCGACGCCGGCCTCGCTCAGTCCCGCGACCATCGCGATCAACGACGTCACGATCACGTACTTGCCGAAGTCCTCGACGCCGAGGTGCCTCGTCATCAGCGCCGCCGAACCGATGCCGAGCACCACGCCGGCGACATAGGTCGCGACGCGGAGCATGCCGCCGCGGATGACCCGTCCGCCCGCGGTCGGGGAATCGAGGGCGGCGAGTAGATCGCCCGCTCCCGCCGCCGGCACGGGCGGGTCGGCCTGGGTCACGACCGCTCTTTCGGGAGAGCGGCCTCGATCTCCTCGATTCGCGCCGAACGGCGTCCGAGACGCTCGTAAAGGCGCCACGCTTCGCGGGAGACCGGCCTGCGGTCGGCTCGGCCGCGCAGGGCCGCGGCGAAACCGGCCGCGAGACCGTGGGCGAAGAGACCCGGCCAGCGGACGCCGAAGCCGAGCCGGAGCGTGTTCACCGACACCTTCACCAGGCGCAGGACAAGGTCCGGCATCGGCACGTTATGCCACGCGAACAGGATCTCGTTCCGGCACTCGTAGAACCACCCGCGGTCGAGGTCGCGCTTGGGAGACCCGAAGTGACGCACGGGATCGCCGCTGCCGAGTCTGACGACGTAGCCGGCGTCGAGCATCCGGATCGCGAGATCCGGCTCCTCGCCCTGCTGGAAGAGCATTTCCCGATATCCGCCCTGCTCCAGGAACACGTCCCGCCGCAGCGCATAGGCCGTGCCGCGAAAACGATGCGTGACGTAGAGACCGTCTCCGGCGCGCGCTGCAGAATCACTTCGCCCTGC
The DNA here is from genome assembly GCA_050698015.1 of Gaiellaceae bacterium. Taxonomy (GTDB): domain Bacteria; phylum Actinomycetota; class Thermoleophilia; order Gaiellales; family Gaiellaceae; genus JACDAN01. Next base: position 23,427 of record JBOHAU010000097.1, on the reverse strand, counting down.
GGTAGGTCGATGTAGGGCATCGCGACGGCGCCTACGCGCGGGTCGTCGAACTCGCCGACAGCGGCGGCCACCGACCCGGGGCCGGTGAAGACCGCGTCGTCGTCGATCGAGACGATGACCGGCGCGGAGACGATTCGCGCCGCCTCGTTCCGGCGCACCACGAGCCCGGCGGAGTCGTCGTGGCGCTCCACCCGAACGGTGGGGAACGCCTCCGCGATGCTGGCGGCGGTGCCGTCGGACGACCCGTCATCGATCACGAGCACCTCCACCGGAGGACGCTGCGCGAGGGCCGATTCGACCGCGGCCAAAGCGTCGTTGCACCGGTCCTTGGTCACGATCACCACTGTCGCGTCCGGCTCGGGCACCCCGCTACGCTACGCGCTCTTTGGCCGTTACCCGCGCCGATGTCGCCGACTGGCCGAGCGACGGCCTCGAGGCCGTCCGTGGCTGTCCTGTCTGCGGTGGCGACGAGCGCTCCGTCCTCTACGAGGGCCTGACCGACCGGGTTTTCTTCACCGCTCCAGGCCGCTGGACGCTCCATCGCTGCCGGGACTGCGGCTCCGCCTTCCTCGACCCGCGGCCCGACCGCGCCACGATCGGGTTGGCCTACGAGACCTACTACACGCACCAGAAAACCTCGCCGGCCCCGCCCCCGGTCGCGGCCGGCCTCAGGGACTGGATTCGCAACGGCTATCTAAAGGCGCGCTATGGCTACGACCTCGGCCCTGCCAACCGGCTCGGCTCGGCCATCGCGAGGCTGCTGCCGAAGCGGCGCTGGTACGCGGATCACATGGTGCGCCACCTCGAGCGGAAGCCCGGGCGCCGCCGGCTCCTCGACATCGGCAGCGGCAGCGGGGATTTCCTCCGCGGCATGCAGCAACAGGGCTGGGAGGTCCAGGGCCTCGAGCCGGACACGGCCGCGGCCGACGCTGCGCGCCAGAGTGGCGTCCCGGTCATCAGCGCCCCGCTCGAGGAGGCTTCGCTCGAACCGGGCTCGTTCGACGCCGTCACGCTGAACCACGTGATCGAGCACTTTCACGATCCGCCGGATGCTTTGCGGATCTGCCGGCAGGTGCTCGCGTCCGGCGGGACGCTTTGGCTGGCCACGCCGAACCTGGAGGCCTGGGGGCATGCCAGATACGGCCGAGACTGGCTCGGTCTCGACCCGCCCCGGCACCTCGTCGTATTCAGCCGTCAGGCGCTTGTTCGCGCCGTTGAGCACGCCGGGTTCGCAGTACGCGCGCTGCCCATCCCCTACACGACCTTCCCGAGCTTCCCATTCAGCGCCGCCGTCGCGGCAGGACAGGACCCGGCCAGCGCGCCGGTCGGTCTCCGCATGCGTGCGCGGATCGTCGCCACCGACTTCCTCGTTCGCTTCCGGCCGCAGCGGGCGGAGGAGATCGTGCTGATCGCCGAAGCCGTTTAGCCGCTCGATGCGGCTCGGCGTGAACGCGGTCTTCCTCGAGCCGCAGATGGGCGGCCTCGAGACCTACGTCCGCCGGCTGCTGCCGGCCCTGCTCGAGGTCCGTCCGGACCTCCGTATGACGGTCTTTGTGAACAGGGCCGGCAAGGAAGCGCTCGCCGGCGAGCCGTGGGCGGCCGACGTCGAGCTGGCGACTCATTCGCTGCTCGGCGCTCGGGGCACCCGGGCTCTGGGCGAGGCTTTCCTGCTCGACTCTCTGGCCCGCCGCCGTGGCTGCGAGTTGCTGCACAGCGTCGCGCTGACAGCCCCGCTCCGGCCGAGCGTGCCGTCGGTCGTCACCGTCGCCGACGTCACGTGGCTGCGCGAGCCCGGTTCGGTGCCGCACGCCACCCGGCTTCTCTGGCGGGCGCTCGTGATCCCGGCCGCGCGACGAGCACGCCGGCTGATCGCCATTTCCGAGGCAACCCGCCAGGAGGTGGCGGAGGATTTCGGCGTTCCGCCCCAGCGGATCGACGTCGTGCCGCTCGGGCCGGGACGTGAGCCCGTCGCGGACCCGACGGACGAGGGCGAGCTGCGGGCACGGCTCGGCCTTGGCGAGGGCCCGATCGTGCTGGCGGTGTCGGCGCTGCTTGCGCACAAGAACGTCCCCAGGCTCGTCCAGGCAATGGCTCGCGTCAGGACGGAGTTCCCGGACGCCGTTCTGGTTGTCCCGGCGAACTGGACGCCCATGCAAGACCAGCTGATGGGCCCTGCGGTCGTCTTCCCCGGGTGGGTCGGCGGTCGCGACCTCGAGGGGCTCTACCAGTCGGCCTCGTGCTTCGCATTCCCTTCCTTGCGCGAGGGCTTCGGCCTCCCGGTGCTCGAGGCCATGCGCCGGGGCCTGCCCGTTGCCTGCTCCCGAGCGTCGGCCGTTCCCGAGGTCGCGGGCGATGCCGCGCTCTACTTCGACCCCGAGAGCCCGAGCTCGATTGCCGAGGCGATCGTCGCGATCCTCCGCGATCCCGCCCTGGCCGCGGAGCTGGTGCGGAAGGGCAAAAGCCGGGCCGAGCTCTTCTCCTGGCGGCGCACAGCGGAGGAGACGCTCGCCAGCTTCGAGCGGGCGCTCGCGTGATGCGGTTCGTCCGCTGGCTCGCCACGGCGCCGGGCTTCCGGTTACTCACTCGCGTCGGGCCGCTGCTCCGGCTCAGCTTCGCCCTGCGCGGGTCGCTCGTCGAAGAGCGGCTCCGCTTCGCGGCAAACGAGCTGCGGCTGCGGGCCGTGACCGGCGTGTACCGCCTGCAGGAGTCCGACGTGGCGATCGCCGTCCGTCACCACTCGGATGACGTGCTCGTGCTGGATGAGATCTTCTCCCAGCGCGAGTACGAACCACCGTGGCCGCTCGAGCTTCCGGCGGCGCCGCGGATCGTCGATCTCGGCGCGAACATCGGTCTCTTCGGAGCGTGGGCACTCGGCCGCTTTCCGGAGGCGACGATCGTCGCGGTCGAGGCCGATCCCGGAAACGCTGCGGTCCACCGGCGGGCGATCGAAGCAAACGGCCTCGCCGACCGCTGGCGGCTCGTCGAAGCATTCGCCTCCACAGCGCCCGGGGTCGTCCGCTTCGCCGCGGGCGAGCACGCGCTCTCGCACCGCGTGGACGAGGGCGGGCTCGAGATCACGGCCGTGGACGTCTTCCCGGACCTACTCGACGCCGATTTCGTGAAGATCGACATCGAGGGCGCCGAGTGGCCGGTCCTGGCCGATACTCGCTTCGAAGACCTCCGCGCCGACGTAGTCGTCCTCGAGTATCACGCCCAGGGCGCACCCGGTCCGGATCCGGCCCGGGCGGCCGAAGACGCGCTGTCCGCAGCTGGCTACGAGTTCGTGCACACGGCGAGGAAGCCCTCCTACGGAGCCGGAATCGTCTGGGGCCGCCGCCAGCCCCAGAGCAGGCCCTGACCCGGCTCGAACTCGGCCACGACCCTCGCCTCGTAACCGGCCCTCCGCACGGCGGCCAGCGCGTCCGCCTGCGGATCTGGACCCGGCGCCTGGTCGCGGTGGTACTCGAGCACGAGCACCGGCGCGGTGAGCCTGTCGAAGCGCGGATCGGCCACCAGCGCCCACTCGCCGCCCTCGATGTCGACCTTCACGAAGTCCGCGTCGTCCAGGTACGGGAACGTGTCCACCGCCTCGACCTCGTCGGTCCCGTCCCCAATGCGCGAGCGGGAGTAATCCCCGGAGATGAAGGAGACGCGACCGTCCCGATCTGCGGCCGCGGCCTCGATCAACCGCCACTGCTCGGCCGCGCCGTTCGCCTCGATGCAAAGCCTGGCGACGGCCGCGTTCGCTCGATCGGGTTCGAACGCGACGATCTGTGCGTCTGGCCACCGTTCCAGGGTCCAGACGCCGAAGAGGCCGATGTTCGCACCCAGGTCGACCACCCGCGGCGGCCGCCCGAGCCCGTCCAGCACGGTCGCGACCTCGGGTGGAGTCTCGTAGTGCCCGGTGTAGAAGACCTCGTCCAGGACAAGCGGGTCGGCCGTGTTGTGACGGACGAATACCGGGCGACCCGAGCCGCGCAGTCGGTAGCGCGAAAGACGCCCGCTGGCGGATAGCTCACGAAGGACGAACCTGATCGGCTCGCGCACCGTCGTCGCCTGGACGGATACCTGGACAACCCGCTTGATCCGAGGACGCGTCAGAACCGCCTGGCCGACGACGAAGCGAGCGATCCGCTGCGCCAATCGGATCACTTGTACGCGTGCAACACGAGGCGCCCCCGATCGAACGGCGCGAGCACGGGCCGGTCCCGGCGCCTCAGCCGGGCCCCAGCCATGCCGGCCGCAGTGAGGAGGCGACCAACGCTGCCACCCGCGTCACGGTCGACGCCGACCCGCTCCACGCGTGAGAACCCGACGGCACGGAGCGCGGCCTTGGCGCCCGCCGGGTTGAAGCCGAACCAGTTCGTCGGGTCGTCGTTCAGCTCCGCGAACGGGTAGAAGGCCGCGGCCGGCTGGCGGACGTGGAGCAGGTCGACGAACGTCTCCACGATGCAAAGACCGCCCGGCGCGGTAACGCTCGCCACCCGCTCGAGCACGCCCAGAGGGTCGCGCAGGTGGTAGAGGACGCCGAGGAAGAGCACGACGTCGAACGTCCCGATCGCCTCGGGCGACAACTCGGTGGGGTCGATATGGCGGTCCTCGACCCTGGACCCCAACACACGCCGCGCGAGCTCGAAGCCCTCCTTGCTGCCGACGTTCGTCCCCTCCCAGGCGAATGAGTCTGTCGCGAGCACCCTGGCCGCGCCGCGCCGCTCCGCTTCGAACGAGAAGAAGCCGTCCCAGGCGCCGATATCGAGCACAGAGCGGCCGTCAAGACGCTCTGGGATCCGGAGGAAGCGCAGCTTCTCCGGCGAGTTGTCCTTCCCGGGCGTGACGATTCCGTGGCCGAGATCGATCATGTGCCACCACTCGATCTCGGCGACCGCCTTACGGAGCTCCTCCTCGCGCACAGCGGGGAACCGTAGCGCGCCGCGTCAGGCGTTCTAGCGAGGACGGAGCCGCCGGCCCGCAGCCAGCCTGACCGAGTCTCTCAGGACGCCGGCGTACGCTCGCCGCGAGGCTGGATCGCGCGTCGTCAGCACGCGGATCGCCGATCCGAGGGCGTAGGCCGGCGCCGTGATCGCCCGGCCACGTCCCCCGAGGTGCTTCTGGGCGTAGAGGAGCGCCCCTCGATAGCTTCGCGAGACGACCTCTGCGTGGCTCAGCCGCGCCGCGCTCGCTCCACCGACATGGGGGAAAACCGCGGTGGGCACGTAGAGGACGTCTCCCTGCGGCTCGAGCCGCCGCGCCAAGTCGACGTCCTCGAACCAGAACTCAAAGTTCTCGTCCCACCCCCCGACCGCCTCGAACACGCTGCGCCGAACGAGGAGGCAAGCGCCGGGCGGCTGATCGACGGCGACGGTCTCGTCTTCGCTCAGCCGGAGGTGCCGCCTCGGCCGCCCGAGGAGCGAGGCCGCGAGCTCGAGCGACCCCGGGAAGGCGCGCGGCAGATACTCGGCCTGCGTTCGACCGTCCTCCGGGTCGACGAGGCGACCCGCCGCGGCAACGGCATCCGGATGCAGGCCGAGTATGCGATCGAGTTCGGAGATCGCCTCGTCGGTCGCGAAGACGTCGTCGTTCAAGAACAGGATGAGTTCCGCCGCACCCGCCTCCGCGCCGCGGTTGTAGGCAAACGACAGTCCCTCGGGCCCCTCGAGGCGGACGACCATGGCTTCGGGGCGCGCCTCGTGCACGGCGGCGGCCGTTCCGTCAAGCGAGCCGTTGTCGACGACGATCACGCGCTCGATCAGCGGCGAGCGAAGTCGGTCGACGCACTCGACGACGAGCTCCCGCGAGTCGCGGGTGGCGACGACGGCATCGATCACGCCGCGTCTCATACCACGCGTGGCAGGCTGCACCGGTGAGCTCGCTCGACGCGAACCTCCGCTCGAAGCCGCAGATGCTCATGTACCGAGAGCTCGCGCGGGAGCTCGCACGACGGAATCCCGGACGGCTGCTCGACTGGGGCTGCGGGTGGGGCCAGGTCACCGCACTCCTGCGCGAGGAAGGTGTCGACGCCATCGCGTTCGATTTCCGCGCCGACCTCGACGCCCCGAAAACCGAGCCGCTGACGCAGTTCCCGGGGATCGAGGCGCACCTCACACCCGACCCGGTTCGGCTCCCCTTCGACGACGACTCATTCGACACCGTGCTTTCGTGCGGCGTGCTCGAGCACGTTCCCGACCCAGACGCGAGCCTCGACGAGATCCATCGCGTACTGAGGCCGGGCGGGACGTTCTTCGTCACGAACCTGCCGAACCGGTTCTCCTACACCGAGCGCGCCGCCCGGATGCTCGGGCGCTACTACCACGGGCAGTTGCCAGACGACCGCGTCTACACGAGGCGAACCGCGCGCGAGCTGCTCGAGCGCCACGGATTCAAGTTGGCGGAGTTCCGCCGGGCCCACATGCTGCCACTCACCCTGGGCGGCCCAGGACGGCCGATCTGGACCGCGAGCCGCGCCCTCGAGCGCGTCCCCGGCCTTAACCTCGTCGCGACGAGCCTCGAGCTCGTCGCCGTCTCAGCGAGCTAAGCGCGGCTCCGCGGCGACGGCGAGCCGGGCGAGGTCAGCGTCGACCATCATCTCGACCAGCTCCTGGAACGAGTGCCGCGGCGCCCAGCGGAGCCGTTCGCGGGCCTGCGACGCGTCGCCGACGAGCTGGTCGACCTCCGCCGGGCGCAGGAACTCGGGATCGGACTTCAGATACCGCTCCGGGTCGAGGCCCGCATGCGCGAACGCGAGCTCGGCGAACTCGCGCACCGAGTGCGTCTCGCCGGTGGCAATCACGTAGTCGTCCGCCTTGTCGGCCTGCAGCATCAGCCAGATCGCCTCGACGTAGTCGCCTGCGTAGCCCCAGTCGCGCTCGGCGTCGAGGTTGCCCAGCCGGAGGTCCTCCGCCAGCCCGAGCTTGATCCGTGCGACGCCGTCACTGATTTTCCGCGTGACGAACTCGAGGCCCCGACGGGGGCTCTCATGGTTGAAGAGGATCCCGGAGACCGCGTAGAGCCCGTACGACTCACGGTAGTTGACCGTGATGTAGTGGCCGTACGTCTTTGCAACGCCGTACGGCGAGCGCGGATAGAACGGCGTCTGCTCGTTCTGCGGCACCTCGCGCACCTTCCCGAACATCTCCGAGGAGGACGCCTGGTAGAAGCGGATGTCCGGATCGACGGAGCGGACCGCCTCGAGCATCCGGGTCACGCCGACGCCGGTGAACTCGGCGGTCAGCACGGGCTGGTTCCACGAGGTCGGCACGAAGCTCTGCGCGGCGAGGTTGTAGACCTCGTGGGGCTCGGCGGTCCGCAGCGCCGAGACGAGCGAGGGCCCGTCGAGCAGGTCGCCCTGGATGAGGCTGACGCGGTCGACGAGGTGCGCGATCCGCTCGACGTTCTCGGTCGAGGCGCGGCGTGTCATCCCGAACACCTCGTAGTCTTTTTCTAGGAGCAACTCCGCGAGATACGAGCCGTCCTGGCCCGTGATCCCGGTGATCAGCGCTCTACGACCCGCCACCGGCGCCACCCTATATGACGGTCGGAATCAATCTTCTGACGCTCGTTCCCGGGGTTGTCGGCGGCTCCGAGACGTACGCGCGCGAGCTCGTTCGCGCCCTGGGGCGGGTCGGCGAGCTCGACTATCGGGTCTTCAAGCCGACGATCGCCGAGGAAGGTTTGCCGGGGGCGACTGTGCGCTCATATCGCGCAAGCCGTTCGTTTCCGGGGCGTGTGGCCGCGATGACGCGCGCGACGATCGCCCCTGGACGCCTCCGCCGGGAGCTCGACCTTGGCGAACTCGACGCGATCCACTTCCCACTGACAGTGATGCTTCCGCGCGTAGACGACCCGCCGGCCGCGGTCAGTCTGCTCGACATCCAGCACGTCTTTTTCCCGCAGTTCTTCTCGCGCGCCGAGCTCGCCTACCGCAGAGTCGTCTACGGGTGGTCGCTGAGGCGGGCCCGCACAGTGATCGCGATCTCGCAGCACGTGAAAGAGACGCTCGCCGAGCGGATGGGGATCGAGGCGGAGCGGATCAAGGTGATCCACCTCGGCCTCGATCACGACCTCTTTCATCCGAACGGCGCCGAGCTGCGCCGCCCGTTCCTGCTCTACCCGGCCAACCCCTGGCCGCACAAGGACCACGAACGGCTGTTCCAGGCGTTCACGCGCGTGCGCCGCGGCCGCCCGGAGCTAAGGCTGGTCCTCACCGGCACAGGCCTGGAGCGCCTTACGAGCGTCCCAGACGGCGTCGAGATACGCGGTCGCCTGCCGCGCAGGGGAGCTGGCCGAGCTCTACCGCAGCGCGTCGGCGCTGGTCTTCCCGAGCCTCTACGAGGGCTTCGGCCAACCGCCGCTGGAAGCGATGGCGTCAGGCACGCCGGTCGCCGTCTCCGGTGCCGGCTCACTTCCGGAGGTCTGCGGCGACGCCGCGATCTACTTCGAGCCCAACTCGGTTGACGAGATCGCCGACGCGATCCTCGCCGTACTCGAGCGACCCGGCCACCTCGTCGAGCGCGGTCTCGCTCGAGCCGCAGGCTTCACCTGGGACGCCACGGCCCGGGCGCACGACCGTGTCTACCGCGCGCTTGCCGCGGCCTGAAGCTGCTGGACGTCCGCGTCGACAAGCCGGCGGACGAGCTCGTCGAAGCGCACCTCGGGCTCCCAGCCCAGCCGCTCCCGGATCTTCGTAGGATCGCCGACGAGGACGGGCGAGTCGGCCTGGCCGCGCGAGAGCGACTCGTCGTGCCGCACGTAGTCGCGCCAGTCGAGCCCGACGTGCTCGAACGCGGCGGCGACGAACTCCTCGACGGTGTGCGCCTCGCCGGTCGCGACGACGTAGTCGTCCGGCTCGTCCGCCTGCAGCATCAGCCACATCGCCCGCACGTAGTCGGGCGCGTAGCCCCAGTCGCGCCGCGCGGTGAGGTCGCCGAGGCGAAGCTCTTGCTTTAGGCCGAGGCTGATCGCGGCCGCGCCGCGACTAACCTTTCGCGTCACGAACTGCTCGGGACGGCGTTCCGACTCATGGTTGAAGAGGATCGCCGAGGAGGCGTGCAGGCCGTACTGCCGCCGGAAGGCGCCGGTGAGGAAATGAGCGAACGCCTTGCCCGCGCCGTAGGGGGTGATCGGCGCGATCGGCGTCTCTTCGCTCTGGGGGGTCTCACGAAATAGTCCGAACATCTCGGCGGATGCGGCGTTCACGAACCTGCCTTCTGGATGCTCGCGCCGCAGAGTGTCGAGCAGCGAGGCCGCGGATTCGGCCGCAAAGCGGGACGTGCCGACCGGGTCTTCCCACGACACGGGTACGAACGACGCGGAGGCGAGGTGATAGGTCTCGTCAGGCTTGAGCTCCCGCACGGCGTCCGCCGGGTCGACCTTCACCAGCTGGACGTCGTCCGGGAGCCCCTCAGGAGAACTCAGCGCAGTGCCGAAGACCTCATGGCCATGCCCGAGCAGCAGCTCAGCGAGATAGGAGCCGTCCTGCCCGCCGATCCCGGTGACGAGCGCGCGCCGCGCCATCGGCGGCACCATAGATGAGAAGGATCCTCGTGACCGGGGCCGGGGGAGCGGCCGCGGCGAACTTCGTCCACTCGCTCCGGCTCGCGCCCGAGCCGTTCTTCGCCGTCGGCACCGACACGAGCAAGTTCCACCTCGAGCTCGCGCCGGTGGACGAGCGCTACCTGCTCCCGCGCGCGGACGACCCGCTCTACCTGGACGAGCTGAACGCCGCGGTGGAGGCCGAAGGCGTGCAGCTCGTGCATCCCCAGCCGGAGCAGGAGGTGCTCGCGCTCGCTCGCAATTGCGAGCGCGTCGGCGCGGCGACGTTCCTGCCGCGCGCCGAGGCGATCGCGCTCTGCCAGGACAATCGGCGTTCGCCGCGCGCATCGCCGAGCGGGCCTTCCCGCGCCGCGCTTCGCCCGCCGACTCCGTGGAGGCGCTCGCGGACGCCACACGGTCGATCCTCGAGGTTCGGGAGAAGGCGTGGGTGCGCGTTGTACGAGGCGCCGGCGCGCGCGCGCCAGCCTTCCCGTCACCTCACCGGAGCAGGCCGTCGCATGGGTGCGCCACTGGGACGAGCTCCGCGGCCTGTCCGTCTCCGACTTCATGGTCAGCGAGTTCCTCCCGGGGCGGGAATTCGCGTTCCAGAGCCTCTGGGTTGACGGCGAGCTCGTCACGTCGGCAGCGAGGGAGCGGCTGGAGTACGTGTTCGGCCACCTGATGCCGAGCGGGCAGGGCTCGAGCCCCTCCGTCGCGCGGACCGTCCGCCGGCAGGACGTGAACGAGCTCGCCGCCCGGGCCGTCGGGGCTGTCGACGCGGACGCGACGGGCGTCGTCTGCGTGGATCTCAAGGAGGACGGAGACGGCAACCCACTCGTGACGGAGATCAACGCAGGCCGCTTCTTTACGACCAGCAACTTCCTTGCCGAGGCCGGCGCGAACATGCCATACGAGTACGTGAGGCTCGCGCTCGGTGAGAGCCCCGACCGCCTCTCGCGCTTCGACGCTGTCGAGCCGGATCTCTACTGGGTGCGGATGATCGACATGGGGTACAAGCTCGTCCGGGAGGACGAATGGCGAAGCAAGCAGGTCGACCGCTAGCGCTCTTCGACTTCGACGGCACGCTCTGCCGGCTCGAGACGGACTACGCGCAGCTTCGTTTGGACCTCCAGAAGCTCGGCTCGACGGGCAATGGCCTGCTCGAGCTGATCCTCGCGGTCGATGACGATCCGCGCGCCGGGGAGATCGTCACGCAAGCCGAGCTCGCGGGGCTGCGTCGGGGCGGGGACGTGGAGGCCGGGATGCAGCTCTACCGCAGCTTCGCGGAAGAGAACGCCGCGCTCGCTGTTCCGGGCCGGCGAGCTCGATGAGCTCGCCCTCACCTACGAGCAGTCCGAGCCCTACAAGCGCTTCTTCTATGGCATCCGAGCCCGCGGCGTCCTGCGGGCGCTGGATGCCCGCGCCGGTGAGACCGTCCTAGACGTCGGCTGCGGCAGCGGTTTCTACGCTCGCGAGCTCGCGCGGCTCGCGCTGTCCGCCGGCTGGCCATACGGCCCCGCCCACGCGATCCCGGTGACGTGCACCTCGTTGCCGGCGGAGTTCAGGAGCTCGGGCCGGTCGAGCAGGCGAAGGCTCGCCGAGACGATCCCGATCGCCGGATCCTCCAGCGGCGCGACGAGCTCTTGCAGCGCGCCCGGCACGACGACTGTGTCCGGGTTGAGGAAGACAAGCGCGTCGCCGGTCGCGTGGCGCGCGCCGAGGTTGTTTCCCGCGGCGAAGCCGACGTTCTCGCGGGGCGAGATCAGCGTCACGCCCTCCCGAGCCTCCGCATCGCCGCCGTTGTCGACGACGATCACCTCGTCCGCTCCCTCGAGCGAGTCGAGTAGCCGGCCCAGCGCCTCGCCGGAGTGGTAGGCGACGACGACGACTGATGGGGTCAGTCTTGCATTGCATCAGCGTCGCTGTCGCATCGCGGCGATCTGCCGCAATGCAAGACCTGACCCCTAATACGCGCCGCGGGCTGCGATCACGGCCGGCACCGTCCGGAGCAGGATCGAGATGTCGAGCCAGATCGACCAGTTCTCCAGGTAATAGAAGTCGAGCCGGACGAGGTCGTCGAAGCTCAGGTCGGAGCGCCCGGCAATCTGCCAGAGCCCCGTCATTCCCGGGAGGACGAGATACCGCTTGCGGTGCCACGGCTCGAGCAGGCGGAAGTCGCGAAGCGGAAGCGGCCGGGGCCCGACCAGGCTCATCTCGCCACGGAGGACGTTCAGCACCTGTGGGACCTCATCCAGCGAGAAGCGGCGCAGCAGCCGGCCGAACGGCGTCACCCTCGGGTCATCCCGGACCTTGAAGAGCGCCCCCCCGGCCTCGTTCACGGCCTCGAGCCGCTCCTGGCGCTCGGGAGCGTCCGCGTACATCGTCCGGAACTTGATCATCCCGAACTCCCGCTCGTTCAAGCCGACACGCCGGTCGCGGAAGAAGACCGGGCCGCGGGAGCCGAGCTTGATCGCGAGGGCGACCGCGATCCAGACCGGAAGCCCGACGACCACGACAAGAACGGAGACCACGACGTCGAACGTCCGCTTGACGAGCCAGTCCGTGCCGACGAACGCAGGCGGCCGGAGCTCGAACAGCGGAATGCCCTGCCCGGGGACGTAGTCGGCGCGCTTCGTGAGCAGCTCGGCCGTCGTCGGCGCGACCCGGACGCGGACTCCGCGGCGGTGTGCGAGGTCGACGAGTTCGACGAGCGACTTGTCGTCGAAGTCCATCTCCGCGACGATCAGCTCGTCGAGCTCGCGCTCGGCGAAGATCTGTGGCAGGTCGGCGACGCTGCCGAGGAACGGAAGCGGCATGCGCTCGGCCGACGGCCCGACCGCCCCGACGAAGTTGTAGGCGATCCCGCTTCGGCCTTCGCCGAGGACGCGCCTCAGGTATTCGACCCGGTCGCTGTCGCCCACCAGCACCGCATGCCGGCGAACGCCTGCGAACCGGAGCAGGTCGGCGGTGATGACGTCGTAGCTCGCGCGCAGGAGGCCGATGAAGACGATCGAGAGCACGACAGCGGTCGGAGCCAAGCCGTAGGTCCCGAACTCTCTGTTCGTCCCGATGCCGAAAGCCAGCGCGACGGCCCCGACGAGGATCAGCGAGCCGACGATCCGGCCGGCGCCGCCGCGTCGCTCGCGCTCGGAGTAGAGACCCGCGCGCCAGAAGACGAGGACCATCACGAGGCCCAGGAACGGGAGCCAGTCGGTCTCGGCCCGCCAGATCGCGCCCCACAGCACCTCCTCGCCGTACGCCACCGCTCGCAGGACGAGCGCCGAGTAGATGCCGAGGATCAATCCACAAAGGTCGAGGACGATCAGCGAAGCGATGCTGGCCGTCCGCCGCAGGAGCGTCGTGACCGGGCTGCCGAAGACCCGCGGTTGCCCGGCTCGGATGTCCCCGAGCGCCGGCGGTGACGCCGCCGCCCCGGACGGCTCCGGCGGCGCTTCCTTCGTAGCCACGCCCGAATGCTACGTCGGGCGCCTGCCGACCGCAGGCGCCCGATGGAAAGGAGCTACCGCTTCAGCGTCTGGAACGCGCGGAATGCGGGCTTCCGCCTGCCGCTCGCCGTGACGACGCCGGACTGCCAGCCGGAGAGCCGGCGCTCGTCGCGGATCAGGAACCAGACGAACATGTCGACCTTCCGCGTCTTTCGCGCCAGCGCGTAGGCCTGGTGGACGTATTTCGCCTGCGCCGTGTAGGAGACGCCGAAGTACCGGTCCGGCGGCCGCGTCTGGTAGCCGTACTCGGTGATCCACAGCCGCTTGCTTCCGTACAGCCGCTTCAACTGTCGGAGCAGGACGCCGATGTTGCCGAGGGTGACCGCCTTCGTCGACTTCGGGACGGTCGTCGGCTTCTCCAGCCTATTGCCGTAGTACGGATGGTGCGCGTAGGCGTCGAAGCGCTTGAGACCGGCGCGTCGGAGCCACGTCAGGAACACGAGCGGCGAGGTGGACGCCCGCGAGCTCGTCGGCGCATCGTTGCCGCGCGGGCCCGTCGCGCCGCAGGCGACCTTTTCGTTCGCAAGCCCGGTCGAGTGCACGCCGGCCCAGATCGCCGAGCAGATCTTCGCGTAGTCGTAGGCGCTCTGCGGACGCCAGGTACCGCGGACCTTCTTCCATTGGGGCTTCAGGAAGACGGGGTTGTTCGGCTCGTTCCATGCCAGCCAGAACCGCACGGCCGGCAGGAGGCGCTCCGGCTCACCCTCGTCGACGGCAACGTTGTAGGTGCCGCTGTACCGCGTCGCAGCGGCGAACGCGAACAGGCGGAGATCGGTGATTCGCCGCGGCAGCCGGTTCTTGCCGGTCCCCGCCCAGCGAGGCGTCCCGTAGATGACCGCCAGAATCCGCATCTTGTTCCGAGCCGCCTTGGCGACGACGGTGTCGATCGCGCTCCACTGGTAGGCCGGGTCGGATGGGTCGGCCGCGTCCGCCGGACGTCGCTTCGCGACGCTGGCCCAGTCGATCGTGACGCGCACGATTCCGGCGCGCAGGCTCTTCAGCTGCGTGAACGCCCAGTCCGTGCGGCCGAAGACCTGCTCGTCGTCGTAGAAGCCGACGATCATTCCCCGGCCTGCCGTCTGCTGCTTCGACGCCGACTGGGCGGTCGAGCTGGCCGACACGGCAACCGCCGCGGCCGCAAGCGATAACACGAGAAATAGGGCGACGCGATTAAACACTCACATGCTCCCTTCCAAGGCTCGGCAGCATTCGCCGCAAACCTTCTTCGAGTTCGATTTCAGGTTTCCAGCCGAGGATCTCCTTGGCTCTGGTGATGTCCGGTTGTCGAGTCTGCGGATCGTCCACCGGTAGGGCTTCGTGGACGATCTCGCTCTGCGACTCTGTTACCCGGATCACCGTTTCTGCAAGCTCGAGAATCGTGAATTCCTTTGGATTCCCGAGATTCATCGGTAGGTGGTCCGCACTCGTGGCGAGGAGAAACATGCTCGTGATCAGGTCGTCGACGTAGCAGAAGCTCCGCGTCTGCGAGCCGTCGCCGAAGACGGTGAGCGGCTTGTGCTCGAGGGCCTGGCGCATGAAAGTCGGGATCGCACGGCCGTCGTTGCGCCGCATCCGCGGCCCGTAGGTGTTGAAGATCCGCGCGATGGCGGTGTCCACGCCCTGCTGGCGGTGGTAGGCCATCGTCATCGCCTCGGAGTAGCGCTTGGCCTCGTCGTAGACGCCCCGTGGCCCGACCGGGTTGACGTTCCCCCAGTAGGTCTCGGGCTGCGGGTGGATCTGCGGATCGCCGTACACCTCGCTCGTCGACGCAAGCACGAAGCGCGCCCGCTTGAACTTCGCAAGCCCGAGCGTGTTGTGCGTCCCGTACGAGCCGATCTTCAGGGTCAGCAGCGGAAGGCGCAGGTAGTCGATCGGGCTCGGGATCGCCGCGAGGTGGAAGACGAAGTCGACCGGGCCCTCGATCGAGATCTCCTCCATCACGTCGTGGTTGACGAACTCGAAGTCGTCCCGCCGCAGGTGGTCGATGTTCTCGAGCGAGGCGGTCTCCAGGTTGTCCACGCAGATCACGTGGTGTCCTTGCGCGAGCAGGTGCTCACACAAATGGGAGCCGAGAAATCCGGCTCCCCCCGTGACGACCGTAGTGGTCACCGCGGGGAGGATAGCGGGGCCTCCGGCGTGCACCCCCGATGCTTACGAAGGCTTTACGACCGAAAAAGTCCTGCTAGCGCAGGTCTTTGTTCGACTCCATGTCGAACCACATCGCAAAGAGCGTGAATTGGACGCCTGAGATCAGGAGCAGTGCCACCAGGATCATCGTCGGCGTCGTCAGCTCGTTCCCCATCAGACGAAGGACGGTCTCGACCGCCCCGAGGACGAGGCCCGTGAGGGTGAGCAGAATTCCGAGCATGTAGAAAAAGACGAGCGGGTGGAAGTCGCGGATGACGTACTTCTCGCGCAGCCGCCAGAAAAAGCCCTTCACCAGCAGCCACGCGATCGACGGCACGACGCGGCTGAGCTTGATCTCCGAGCGCTCGCCCTGACCGTAGATCGGCCGCGACGGAAAGTCCCGGACGCGCGCGTTCCAGACGTTCAGGTGGACGAGCATGTCGTTCGGGAAGCCGTAACGGCGGTAGATGCGGTCGAGGTCGAGGCGCTCGAGCTGCTCGCGTGAGATCGCGGTGTAGCCGGACTGTGAGTCGGCCACGTGCCAGTAGCCACTCGCGATCTTGGTCAGCATCGAGAGGACGGCGTTGCCGAGGTAGCGGTGCCGCGGCATCAGCTGCCACGCCTGGCCCGTGAAGAGCCGGTTCGCCTTGGCGTAGTCGACCTCGCCGCGAGCGACCGCGCCGGCGATCTGCTCCAGGTCTGCCGGGTCCATCTGGCCGTCTGCGGCCATGACGGCGACGACGTCGATTCCCTCCGCCAGCGCCCGCTTGTAGCCGGTGACGATCGCGGCGCCGACGCCCTCGTTGCGGGCGTGCGAGATCACCTCGACGCGCGGATCCCCGGCCTCCTGCGCCCGCGCCGCAGTCTCGTCCTGCGAGTGGTCGTCCACGACGTAGACGCGGTCGACGAGCTCGGGGATCGTGGCGAGGGTCGCGCCGATCAGCCCCTCCTCGTCGTGTGCCGGGACGACGACGGCGACCCGCTTCCCCTCGAGCACTAGTGCCCCTTCCAGTAATGCCGCCGAGTCTCTGGGTCGCGAGCACCAAGCCAGAGGCTGCACTCCAACGAGCCAAGGTCTGAAGACCTTGGTGAGGCGGAGGGTGGGCTCTGGCGCCGCGTGATCGTGGGCCAGAGGCCGGCATGCATTGCTGGGAGGGGCACTACGCGTGTTGCGCGGAGAGCCGGCGCTGGACCGGCTCCCAGAAGATCGCCGCCAGGATGCCGAGGATCAACCCGATCAGGGCGCCGACGACGACGGAACGTCCGACGCTCCTCGCGGTCGTCTTCCTCGCCGCGGCGCGCTCGACGACGCCCGGCTTCTCGACGTTCTCGGCGAGCGACAGCGCCTGCTTCGCCTCCAGGAGGTCCTGCGTGACGAGACCCCGGCGCTCGACGAGGGAGCCGATCGTCGAGTTGAACGTCGTCACGCCGATCAGGCGGTCGGTCGCGCTCAGGCTCCGGCTGCGGAGCAGCGCGTTGAGCTCGGACTGCGCGAGATCGAGCCGGCGCTCGCTCTCGGCCAGCTCGCGCTCGTCCGAGGCGATTCGCTCCTCGATCGCCGCGATCTTGTCCTCGACGTAGGGCGAGACGTCCTCGACGACGGTCTGGGCGAGCGCATTGGCGGCCCGAGCGGTCGCCGCCGCATTCGACCCTGTGACCGCGACCTCGATCAGCGGCGTCTGGCCGACGACCAGCCGGCGTCCGGACGGGACGCCGACCTGCCTCGAGGTCACGTTGGCGCGCAATCTGCTCAGGCGCATGCCGCTGACATCGCTGGCCTGCCGGAGCGCCGCCTCCGAATGGACGATCTCGTTCACGGTGCTCGGATTCGTCGCCAGCCCGGGGACCGGCGCACCGCCGTTCGGGGTGAACGGCTGGCCGAGGTAGAGGGTCGCCTCGGCACGGTAGACATCGCCGCCGCCGAGCGCGAGCACGTAGCCGCCGAGGATGCCCGCCACGAGGCCCAGCGCCGGGAGCCACCAGCGCGCGAGCACGGCGTTCCAGTAGCGGCGGAAGTCGACTTCCTGCTCGGCTTCGAGGTCGAGCTCCGGCGACCGGCTGGGGCGCTCCGTTACGGCCATCAGCGGGCGACTCTAGCGAGCACCTCGGAATAGAGCCGCTCGTGAGCCTCGGCGATACCGCTCCAGGAGAGGCCTGCGCGCGCCCGCTCGGTTCCCCGGAACGCCGCTTCCAGCGCAGCCGGGTCGTCCAGGAGCTCGCGAATCGCAGTCGCGAGCGCGCCGGGATCGTTCGGCGCCACCACCGCCCCCGCGCCGAACTCGCGCACGGTTTCGCCGAGCACCTCCGTCACGACGGCGGGCCGCCCATGTCCGAGCGCCGTCGCGAGCGCGCCGGAGGCGGATTCTCCGCCCGGATACGGGAAGATGGTCAGCGTCGCCTCGCGCATCAACGTCTCGACCTCCGCGTCGGGCAGATAGCCGAGCCGCCAGGTGATCCGGTCGGCGACGCCGACCTCCCGCGCCAGCTCCTGCAGCGGCTCGACCGGATCGAGCGGGTCGCCCGCGACGACGAGCTGCGCGTCCGGGATCTCCGACAGCGCCCGGACGAGCACGTCGATCCCCTTGTAGCGCCGGATCAGCCCGAAAAAGAGGAGCCTGCGTCCGCTCGGCGACTCGATCGATGGTGGCGCCCCAAACGTGCCGTGCGGGATCCGGACGATGCGTTCCGCCGGCACGCCGTAGCGCTCGAGCTGCTCCACGCCCTTCCGGGTGTGGACGACGACTCGGTCGAAGGCTGTGTAGATGCGCCGGCGCTCCTCGACGTCTGGCTCCCCGAGGTGCGGCATCACGTTGTGCGCCGTGAAGACGACGGGGCGATCGGACTGCAGTCGCGCCACCCAGCGCAGGTCCTGGCGCAGGAGCGTGAGCCACTGGACGTGGACGATGTCGGGCCGCAGCTTGCCGACCAGCGCAAGGAGCCTCACGACGCTCGGGAGGTACTCGGCGCCCTTGAGCGGAAGACGCAGGCGCGACCGGGGCCGGCGCCGGCGCAGCTTTCCGGTCAGGGACAGGAAGACGTCGCTGCGGCGGTACCCATTCGGCTCGGGCGGGTCGCCGAACGGGAAGGGTGTTGTCAGCAGGTCGACGTCATGCCCACGGGCCGCGAGGGCCGACGCGAGCTCATGGTCGTACGGCGACGAATAGCCGGGCGGGTCGAGCAGCGCAATGCGCACTAGTGCCTCGCCCGCCGGTGGGGGCCGTGCTCTGGCGTGCGAAAAGTGCGCAAGGCTGCGGACTCAGGTCGCGCTCATATCGGGGAGATATGGGCGCGACCTGAGGCTACAGACTTGCACGACTTTGCAGCCGCCAGACGCGGTCACCATCGGTGGGCGAGGTACTGAAACTGTGACACTAGGCTGGCCCGCTTTGGACGTCCTCTACTTCCACCAGTACTTCGCCACGCGCCGGCGATCGACCGCCACGCGCTCCTACGAGCTCGCCAAGCGGCTCGTCGACCGAGGCCACCGCGTGACGATCGTCAGCCGCGACACACGGATGCTCGAGGCCGGTCGAGAAGAGCGCCCGCCGGGCCGGGTCGTCGCGCGCGAGCAGGTCGACGGCATCGACGTGCTCTTCATCAACGTGCCCTACGCCAACCGCTACCCGACGCCCCTTCGCCTCGCGTCGTTCACCGCCTTCACGATCGCTGCGAGCGTGGCGGGAGTGCTCGAGCGCCGCCCTGACATCGTCTTCGCCTCGTCGACGCCGCTGACGATTGGGATCGCCGGCCTGTTGACGGCGCGCGCGAAGAAGGTTCCCTTCGTCTTCGAGATCCGCGACCTCTGGCCGGCGGTGCCGGTCGCGCTCGGGGCGCTCAAGAGCGCGGCCGCGATCCGCGGCGCCGAGTGGCTCGAGGATCGTCTCTATCGCGGCGCTGAGCGAATCGTCGTCCTCAGCGAGCGCTCGCGCGACGAGCTGCGGCAGCGCGGAATCCCGGACGAGAAGCTCGTCTTCATCCCGAATGCTGCCGACCTCGACGTCTTCAAGCCCGGGGTCGTCGACGAGGGCTTTCGCGCGCGCCACGGGCTCGAGGAACGGTTCGTGGCGCTCTACACGGGCTCGATGGCGCGCGCAAACGACCTCGACCAGCTGGTCGACGCCGCCGCCGCCCTACGCCGCTGGGGCGACACTCGCGTCAAGATCGTCGCGGTGGGCGACGGAGGCGAGCGGCCCCGGCTCGAGGAGCGCGCCCGGGAGCTCGGCCTCGACAACCTGCTTTTTCTGCCGGCGCTGCCCAAGGACGAGCTCGCCGGAGTCGTCGGCGCAGCCGATGTGACGCTGACGATCTTCGCCCCACACCCGATCCTCGAGACGACGTCTCCGAACAAGTTCTTCGACTCGATCGCCGCGGGCAAGCCGGTCGTGGTCAACCTCGACGGCTGGCTCCGCGGCCTCGTGGAGGAGCACGACGCGGGCGTCTGGGTCCCGGCCGGAAACGCCGAGGCATTGGCCGGCGCCCTGAGCGCGTTGGCGGCCAACCCGAAGCGCGTCGAGCAGATGGGCCGGAACGCGCGGGCGCTCGCCGAGCAGGAGTTCGGCCGGGACGAGATGGCCGACCGTCTGGCGCGGACGCTCGAGGACGCCGCCGGGTGAGGCGGGCGGTCGTCTTCGGCCTCCTCCACGCCGGCCTCGCCGTCTCGCGCAGCCTCGGGCGGGGCGGCATTCCGGTCACCGGCATCGCGCGAGATTCCCACGAGTTCGGGCTCCGGTCGCGCTATCTCGAGCGCAGGATCGTCGTCCCCCCTCAGGACGACGACGCCGTCCTCGCGGTCCTCCAGGGGGAGCGCGCCGTCTTCTTCCCGGAGCGTGACGAGCACGTCGAGTTCGTCCTCCGTCACTGGGACGACGTGCAGGCCCTCGCGGACACGCCGCTCCCGAAGGACGCCGAAGCGGTCCGCCGTCTTCGGCGGAAGGACCTGCTGCCGGTCGTGGCAGCCGAGGCGGAGGTGCAGACGCCCGGGACGATCCTCGCGGACAGCGACGACGCCGTCCGCGACGCGGGCCTACGGCCGCCCCTCGTCGTCAAGGCCGCCGAAGGCCAGGAATACTCCCTCGCACTCGGCCGGAAGGCCGTCCTCGCGGGCAACGTGGACGAAGCGCTGGCCGCCGTGGCGGAGGCGCGAGAGCTCGGCTTCCAGATGATCGTCCAGGAGGTCGTCCCGGACTCACACGAGCGCGTGTACTCGCTGCTCACGTACATCGGGCGCTCGGGTGAGCCGCTCGTGACGCTGGTCGGACGGAAGGTCCGCCAGGGGCCGCTTCGCTTCGGCACGAGCGCCGTCTTCGAGGTCGACTACGAGCCGCGCGTGCTCGAGCTCGGCCTACGGCTGCTCCGGACCGCGGGCTACACCGGGATCGCCCACGTGGAGTTCGCGCAGGATCCCCGAGGAGGCGAGTTCCAGCTCCTCGAGGTGAACACGAGACTTCCAGTGTGGGCCGCCCTTGCCTCCCACCGCCGGCTCGATCTCCCTCGCATCGTGTACGAAGACCTGAGCGGGAGCGAGGTCGTCCCGGTTCCGACGTTCACGGAGGACCTCACCTGGATCTATCTCGCCAAGGACATCTGGGTCTCGCTCGAGATGGCGCGCCGCCGCGAGCTTCGCGCCGGCGAGTTTGCCTCCCGGTACCTGCGCGGCCGGAAGGCGCGGGCGGTCTTCGCGCGGGACGATCCCTGGCCTGCCGTCGCCTCGCTCGCCTACCTCCGTTCGCGAGCGCCATGATTCCGAGATGCTGAGACGCGCGGTCGACGTGGTCGGAGCGACGTTCCTGACCGTGATCTTCTCGCCGGTGCTCGCCGCCCTCGCGGCGGCGATCCGCCTCACCATGGGCAGGCCGATCCTGTTCCGGCAGCTGCGTCCCGGCTACAAGGGCCGCCCCTTCGAGGTGCTCAAGTTCCGCACGATGAGGAACGAGGAGGGGCTCCTCGACGAAGAGCGCCTCACGCGCCTGGGCGTGTTCATGCGGCAGCTCTCGCTCGACGAGCTGCCGCAGCTCTGGAACATCCTCCGCGGCGACATGAGCTTCATCGGCCCGAGGCCGCTGCTGATGGAGTTCCTCAAGTGGTACTCGCCCGAGCAGATGCGGCGTCACGACGTCAAGCCCGGTGTGACCGGTTGGGCGCAGGTTCAGGGCCGCCACGCCATCCTGTTCTCCAAGCGACTCGAGCTTGACGTCTGGTACGTGGACAACCGCAGCCTTGCCCTCGACCTGAAGATCCTCGGCCTCACCGTGCTCAAGGTGCTGACGATGCGCGGTACGCAGCCCGCTCAGTCCGACGCCGAAGTCGACGACGTCGGGCTCCACGACGCAGTCCGCAGGGAGCGCGGGCTCTCGTGACTGCGGTCACTGGGACGCGGTGGGAGGTCGGCGGTGAGTTCAACCTCCCGGTCGATCCTCCCGGCCCTCTTCATCGGTGGCCGGAAGGCGGCGTCTGGTACGGGCTCGGCCGGCACGCGCTGCAGGCGCTCCTGAGGGAACTGGGCGCGGCGAGACTCTGGCTTCCGGACTACTTCTGCGACGAGGTCGCGCGCAGCTGGGCCGACCTCGCCGGGGTCGAGCTTTACGAGGACGATCCTCGCTGGCCCGAGCCGCGCTGGGAGTCGCTCCAACCGGCGCGGGCAGACGTGGTCGTCGGCGTCAACTACTTCGGCGTGCGGGAGGCCGAGCCGTGGCGGGCGTGGCGTGGGCGGACCGAGTGCATCCTGGTCGAGGATCACGCGCACGATCCGGCCTCGGCCTGGGCGACGACCTCGACTGCGGACTACGCATTCAGCTCGCTGCGGAAGACGCTTCCGGTGCCCGACGGCGCAATCCTCTGGTCTCCGGGCGGGCTTTCGCTGCCGGACCAGCCGACGGGCGGTGCGGACGGCAGTGAGCTGAAGCTCGCCGCGATGCTGCTCAAGGGCGAGTACCTCGGCGGTGGTGACGACGAGCTCAAGGAGCGGTTCCGCCGGTTGCAGCTCGACGGTGAAGAGCGCTTGGCAACGTCGGACGTCTCGGGTGCCTCGCCGGCGACGCGGGAGTCGCTGGTGCGCGGCGTCCCTCTGCCCTGGCGGGCGCGGAGATCCGAGAACACGGCCCGGCTCCTCGCCGCGATCCACGGCTGGGAGGTCGGGGAGCCGCTCTTCACCGAATGGCCGCCGGATGCGGCGCCGCTCGGCGCCGTCTTCGTCTTCGAATCGAGCGCCGACCGCGACCGCGTCCGCAGCGAGCTGCGCGAAGCAGGCGTCTACTGCCCGGTGCACTGGGCCGACGCGGCGTCGAGGTCGGAACGCGCGCGCGAGCTCGCCGAGCGGATCCTCACGATCCCGACGGACTGGCGCTACTCGGCCGCCGACATGGCGCGGATCGCCTCACTGATTCGGTCGGCTTGACCGCCGAGGCGCTCGGGACGGGCGACCCGCGCTGGGACGAGCTCGTCGACGCCTCGGCGGCGCCCGACGTCTACTACCGGCCCAGCTACTGCGCGGCCTACGAGGAAGCGGGCCACGGCCGGCCGACGGCCGTCGTCACCGCCGGCGCCGTGTTCCCACTGCTCGTCAGGCTGCTTCCGTTCGGCGAGGATGGATTCGACGCCGTGACCCCATACGGCTACGGAGGCGTGCTGCCGCGGACCGAGGGGTCAGACCCCGCGTCGGATGTGCGCCAACTTCGTGACTGGTGCGCGACGAACGGCGTCGTCAGCTGCCTGCTGCGGCTACACCCCCTCCTTGGGGGTCCCGGGCAACTGTCCGGAATCGACGACGCCGATGTGGAGATCCACGAGCACGGTCCGACGACGGCGGTCGATCCGGGCCGCACGGCCGCGGAGAGCGGACGGCTCGAGGGAATGTCGAAGGGTCGTAAGGCGGACCTGACAATCGCCCGGCGGGAGCTCCGAGTGGACTGGGGGAGCGACGAGGAGGCGCTCGACGGCTTCCGACGTGTCTACGACGACACGATGCAACGGGTTGGCGCGGGCGAGTTCTATCTCTTTCCTTCCGAGTACTATCGCGCGCTCGCGGAGGGGCTAGGCGATCGGTTCGCCGTCGCGCTCGCAAAGCGGGGAGACGAGGTCGCCGGCGCCGCGATCTTCCTTGCCGACCGCCACTTCGCGCATTACCACTTGAGCGGCACGACGGACGCCGGGCGTGAGTTCAAGGCCGGGACGCTGCTCGTCCAGGCCGGGGCCGAATGGGCCCGCGATCGCGGTTGCGAGCTCCTGCACCTCGGCGGCGGGACGTCGGGTGCGGACAGCCTGTTCGCGT
>JBOHAU010000096.1:0-1593 GCA_050698015.1 Gaiellaceae bacterium | reverse complement strand
TGCCCGTCCACGTGTCGTTCGCCGAACCGTTACAACCGCCCGGGCCACATGACGCCGCGTAGACCGTGGACGCGACCTGGAGGCTTCCCGACGCTCCCGTGTAAATGCCCGTGCCCTCGGCGATCGTCCCTCCGATCACGACGCTGGAGGGCGCTGGGTCGGCGCAGACCGGCTGGTTCATTGCGATCTTGATCTGCCCCTTGCCGGCGACGTCGATGAGGGTCGTCTTCTGCTGGGTGACCTGGTCTGGACAGATCGTCGGGTCGAACGACTTGACGTAGCTGACCATGGCCCGACCCAGGCCAGGGATGCTGACGGCACCCGAGAACTGCACGCAGTCGACTGTCGTCGAAGGCGTCCCGGGCGGGCAGTACTGCCGACCGAATCGGTAGGCGGAGCCGAGCGTCGTGTTGAACTCGAGCGTCGCCGAAGACCGGTCAGCGGCCGCGTTCGCCCCGAGTGGCACGGCGACCGCGACGACGAGTAGTGCGATGAGTGTCTTCATGTCGATGAGCGTAGGACGGCCGCAGATCCGTTCGATGAAGGCTTGATGAAGGTTCGGTGAGCTTCTAGCTCAGGTGCGCGCGCCAATCGGGGCGCAGGCGGTAGCCGCTGCCTCGGACGGTCTCGACGACGAGCGCCGCGGCCCCGAGCTTGCGCCGCAGCGAGCGAACTGCCGCGTCGACGACGTTGCTGCCGCCGGCGAACTCCGTCCCCCAGACCTCGCGCAGGAACTCGCGGCGCGTGACCGTCTTTCCCTCGCGCTCGCGCAGCTGCCGGAAGAGCCCGTACTCGAGCGGCGTCAGCGGCACGTGCTTCCCGTCGACCGCGAGCTCGCGCGCTTCCTCGTCGAGCTCCGGGTCCTCCTCGATTCCCAGCTCGTCGGCGACGAGGGATGCGAGCCAGCCGTCGACCGACCCGGGCCCGAAGTCGAGGACGACACTCGCATACTGGTTGCCGTCGAGAACGGCTTCGGAGTCGGCGAGGGGTCGGAAGCCGAGCTTCTCGACCACGGGCCAGTAGGTCGGCACGTCCCGGACGACGACATACATGCGCCGGAGCGCCGGGCGCAGCGCCATGTAGGTGCGCTTGACGTCGAGCCAAGCGGCGGCCTGGTTCGCGCAGGGGCCTTCGCCCGCGTCGGCGTCGAGCCAACGGCGGAGCCCGAGCGCTAGCTGCCCTTTCGGGAGCGGGTTGACGGCGAGATCGCGCGCCCATGCTTCGAGGATGGGATCGCCACCAACGATCGAGCCTTTCAGCTGGTGGCCCTCGAAGACCGAGAGGAAGCCGGCCACGGTGCCGTCCCGGTCGCGAACGACGGAGAAGGTCTCCGGCTCCTCGGTCCACCAGCGCTCGAGGAGCGCCGCCGCCTCCGGGCCCTCGTGCCGGCGCGCAATCGAGCTCACAGCGCCTTCGTCGTCGGGCTGCGCGGGCTCGACGGCGAGCGGCTGGGCCCCACTCGGGAAGAACGCCTCGCGGAGAACCGGGTTGTCGATCAGGTACAGCATGTCCGCGGTGTACCGCCACAGCTCCGTCGCGGCGGCCTCGCGTGCCTCGGCGCGGAGCTGGCGCCAGGCGGCGCGGCGATAGGCG
>JBOHAU010000095.1:0-3257 GCA_050698015.1 Gaiellaceae bacterium | reverse complement strand
ACATCCCGGACATCCGTGACGACCCGGAATACTCCTACGGCGGTCCGACGGAGTACTACCGGTCGTTGATCAGCGTCCCGATCATGGTCGAGGACGATCTCATCGGCGTCGTCGTTCTCGTCCGCCGTGAGCCCCAGCCCTTCACCGACGAGCACATCGCGCTCGTGCAGACCTTCGCCGACCAGGCGGCGATCGCGGTTGCGAATGCGCGTTTGATCGAGGCGGTCGAGCGGCAGCGGACCGAGCTCGCCCGGTTCGTCTCGCCGCAGGTGGCGGACCTCGTCTCCAGCAGGGACGGCGAGCAGCTGCTGGCCGGACACCGCGCTTACATCTCGTGCCTCTTCTGCGACCTGCGGGGCTTCACCGCCTTCGTGGAGACGGCGGCCCCCGAGGAGCTGTTCGACGTCCTACGCGAGTACCACGCGGTCCTCGGCGAGCTAATCCCGGCGCACGAAGGGACCTTGGAGCACTTCGCAGGGGACGGGGTGATGGTGTTCTTCAACGACCCTCTCCCGGTCGCGGACCACGAGCTCAAGACCGTTCGGTTCGCACTCGCCGCGCAGGAGCAGCTCGGGCGGCTGGCCGGGGTCTGGCGCAAGCGCGGCATTGAGCTCGGGCTCGGCATCGGGATCGAAGCCGGCTATGCGACGATCGGGCGAATCGGGTTCGAAGGGCGCTACGACTACGGCATCCTCGGACCGGTGGCGAACCTCGCCTCACGGCTCAGTGTCAAAGCGGCCGCGGCCCAGATCCTGATCGGCCAGCGTCTGTTCGCGGCCGTGGAGGAGACAGTCGAGACGGCGCCGGCCGGCGTCCTCGAGCTCAAGGGGTTCGCTCGCCCGGTCGCCGCGTACGAGGTCCGCGGACTGCGCTAGACCGTGTCCGACGCCGAGCCGGAGTTCGCGCAGGACGACGAGCACCAGGTAACGCCACTCGAGCTCTTCTTCGACCTGGTCTTCGTGTTCGGGATGACCCAGGTCACGAGCGGGCTGGCGGACGACCCGACCTGGGGCGGGGTCCTCCGCGGGATGCTCGTTCTGTCGGCGCTCTGGTGGGCCTGGGTCGGGTACGCCTGGCTGACGAGCGCAACGGACGTCGACGAGGGCGGCGTTCGGCTTGCGATGCTTGCCTCGGTGGGCGCGATGCTCATCGTCGCCTTGGCGGTGCCGGGCGCCTTCGGCGACGACGCCGTGCTCTTCGGGGTCGCGTACCTCCTCGTCAGGCTCCTTCATCTCGTTCTCTCGGCCATCGTCAGTCGCGACGATCCGGACCGCCGAGACGCGCTCCTCCGGTTCGTCCCGACCGCCATCTTCGGCCCGTCGTTGTTGGTGGTGGCCGGCTTCCTGGAGGGGGATCTGCGCATCGTCGTGTGGGTTCTCGCGCTGGCGATCGACTACCTCGGCCCAACTGTGATCGGCGTGGGCCGCGGCTGGAGAGTCGCGCCCGAGCACTTCGCCGAGCGGCACGGGCTGATCGTCCTGATCGCGCTCGGCGAGTCGATCATCGCCATCGGCGTCGGGGCCGGCTTCGAGCTGGATACGGGAGTAATCGTGGCGGCGACCCTCGGGATCGTCGTCGTCTCCGCGCTCTGGTGGCTCTACTTCGACGTGGCTGCGATCGTCGCGCGGAGGCGGCTCATGGAGGCGACAGGCCTGGAGCTGCACCGGCTCGCGCTGCACGCCTACAGCTACCTCCACCTGCCGATGGTCGCCGGCGTGGTGCTCTTCGCCCTCGGTCTCAAGACGACGCTCGACGACGTCGGTGCGTCCCTCGACACGGTGCCCGCGGTCGCCCTTTGCGGCGGCGCCGCCCTGTACCTGCTCGGGCACATCGCCTACCTCTTCCGAGCGACCGGGTATCTATTCCGGCGCCGCACGGTCGGGGCGGTCCTATTGCTTGCGCTCATCCCGGTTGCGGTCGCCATCCCGGCGCTCGCGGCGCTCGTGAGCGCCGTGTGCGCGCTGGTCGTGGCCTACGAAGCGATCCGCTACCGCGCGGACCGGATCGTGCTTCGGCATCCTGAGCTCGCGGCGCTCCTTCTCCTCGCAGCGGGAATCTGGGTGAGCTAGTCGTCGAGGATCGTCAGATCGAGGCGGCGGAGCCGCTCCGGGTCGGCAAGGATGTCTAGCTCGACGATCTTGCCACCCCTGACCGTGATGCCTCCCACCGCGAACGGCTCGCCGTCGAGGATCGAGACAGCTCCCGCGGTTCCATTGACGAGCGCAGGCTTGATGAGCAGCCCCTGGCGCCCATAGAAAAGGGCCTGCCCCGCGACGAGCCGCGCGCCGCGGACCTCCCGCGACTCGCCCGCGAAGCCGAAATCTGCGCGTAGCACGACGTCGGGGTCCAGTACCTCGAGCAGCGGTCGAAGTTGCCGTCGCGCGCGGCCGCGAGAAACGCGTCGAGGACCTCGCGCTGGGTCTCGAGGTCGGCGTCGGAGACCGTGGTCTCCCCTTGGACGCGGCGCCGCGCGCGGCTCGCGAGCTGGCGGGCCGCCTCGGGCGAGCGGTCGACGATCGGCGCGATCTCGTCGAACGGCACCGCGAAGATGTCGTGGAGCACGAACGCAAGCCGCTCGGCGGGAGTCAGCGTCTCGAGGACGACGAGCAGAGCGAGACCGACTGAGTCCGCGAGCAGGGCTTCGTGCTCGGGGTTCATGCTGTCGGCGCGGTCGAGGATCGGCTCGGGAACGCGGACGCCGATCGGCTCCTCGCGCCGAACTTTGCGCGAACGGAGCATGTTCAGCGAGACGCGCGCGACGACCGTCGTCAGCCAGCCGTCGAGGTTCTCGACCTCGCCCGTGTCGGCGCGGCTGAGGCGCAGCCAGGCCTCTTGGACGGCGTCGTCCGCCTCGCTCAGCGACCCCAGCATCCGGTAGGCCACCGCGCGGAGCCGCGTTCGCTGCTCCTCGAATCTTTCCGCCAGCCACTCCTGCTCGGTCACATTCCTCCGTCGTGTCGGGTCATACAAGTAGACCCGCGTAACGCCGCGGATGTGACCGAAAGGAGCAAGACGATGAGAGTCTTCGCCGTAGGCGCGAGCGGTGCAATCGGCACCCGAGTCGTCTCTCAATTGATCGAACGGGGGCACGAGGTGATCGGCACCTCTACGTCGCCCGAGAAAGCGGATCGGATTCGACAGCTCGGGGCCGAGGCGGTCGTCCTCGACGCACTCGCTCCACGGGAGGTGCGCTTGGCAGTGCTCGAAGCCGAGCCCGACGCGATCGTCCACCAGGCGACCGCTCTGGCGGACGTCAA
>JBOHAU010000094.1:0-21810 GCA_050698015.1 Gaiellaceae bacterium | reverse complement strand
CACATGCGCTGCACCTGCTCCTGCGCGTCCTCGCGGTCGTCGGCGGCCAGCTCGAGGTCGACGACGCGGCCGATGCGCGCGGACGCGACCTCGAACCCGAGCCTGCGCAGCGAGTGGCGAACGGCGTCGCCCTGCGGATCGAGGATGCCGTCCTTCGGACGGACGACCACCATCGCCTTCACAGCAGCACCACCTCAGGGTTGGCGAGGTACTCGTCGAACGAGATCTCCGTGATCCGCACGAACGCCTCGACGTAGCGAGCGCGCGTGCCTGCGACGACGTCGTCGGGGAGCTCGGGGCCCGGCGCGGTCTTGTCCCAGCCCGTCTGCTCGCACCAGTCGCGGACGAACTGCTTGTCGAACGACGGCTGCGGTCGTCCCGGCATGTACTCGGATGCGGGCCAGAAACGCGATGAGTCCGGCGTGAATGCTTCGTCCGCGAGAACGAGCCGACCCTCTTCGTCGAGGCCGAACTCGAACTTCGTGTCGGCAATGATGATCCCACGCTCGGCTGCGTAGTCCGAGGCGAAGCGGTAGAGCGCGAGCGAGGTCTCCTCGACGGCCCTCAACTGCTCGCGGCCGACGAGCTCTGCGGCCTGGTCACGGGTGATGTTCTCGTCGTGGCCCGTCGCCGCCTTCGTGGCCGGCGTGAAGATCGGCTCGGGAAGGCGGGCCGATTCGCGGAGTCCGGCCGGGAGGCTATGGCCGCAGATCTCGCCGCTCTCCTGGTAGTCCTTCCAGCCGGAGCCGGCGAGATACCCGCGCACGACGCACTCGATCGGAAGCATCTCGAGACGGCGACATTCGAGCGATCGCGCGTCGGATCGGACGGCGAGCAGATGGTTCGCGCAGAGATCGCCGGTCCGGGCGAACCAGAACGCGGACAGCCCGGTCAGGACACGGCCCTTGTCCGGGATGTCGGTCGGAAGAACGACGTCGAACGTCGAGATTCGGTCGCTGGCGACGAGCAGCAGCCGGTCGGTCTCGAGGGCGTACAGCTCTCGGACTTTCCCGCTGCCGACATGGGTCCCGGCTTCAGGCATGGACAGGCTCCTCTCTTCGGGTCAGGGCGTGCAGGCGTTCGAAGACGACATCCGCGTGGCGCGTGTACACCCCGAGGTCGAAAACCTCCTCCAGGGCGGCCGGCTCGACAGCCGAAACGATCTCGGGGTCGGCGCGGGCCAATTCGGCGAAGTCCTGCTCCTCCTCCCAGGCCCGCATCGCCGCTCGCTGGACGAGCTCGTACGCCCGCGCGCGCTCGAGCCCGCTCTCGACCAGCGCCAGTAGCAGCCGCTGACTGAAGAAGAGACCGCGGCTCGAGTCGAGATTCCGTCGCATCCGCTCCGGCCGGACGACGAGCCCTTCGATCAGCCACGTGAACCGCTCGAGCATGTAGTCGAGCGCGAGGAACGCGTCCGGGATCACGACCCGCTCGGCGGAGGAGTGCGAGATGTCGCGCTCATGCCAGAGCGCAACGTTTTCGAGGCCGACAACCGCAGCCGACCGCACGACGCGCGACAACCCGCAGATGCGCTCCGCGACCACAGGATTGCGCTTGTGCGGCATTGCGGACGAGCCTTTCTGGCCGAGCCCGAACGGCTCCTCAGCCTCCCGGAGCTCGGTCCGCGCCAGGTGCCGGATCTCGAGCGCGAACTTCTCGAGCGACGCGGCCGTCAGCGCAAGCGCCGCCAGCAGCTCCGCGTGCCGGTCGCGCTGCAGGATCTGCGTCGACGCTGGAGCGGGCTCGAGGCCTAGCTGCTCGCAGGCGATCCGTTCGACCTCCGGGTCGGTGGCCGAGTACGTCCCGACAGCGCCTGAGAGCTTGCCGACCCGCAATCCCTCGAGCGCCGCGCGCATCCGCGCCCGGGCGCGGTCGAGCTCGAACGCCCAGACGGCGAGCTTGAGCCCGAACGTCGTCGGCTCGGCATGGACGCCGTGCGTGCGCCCGATCATCAGCGTCGTCCGGTGGTTCTCCGCCTGTGCGATCACGGCCGCCAGCGCCGACTCGATTCCCTCGAGCACGAGCTGCCCGGCTTCCCGGATCTGCAGCGAGAGCGCGGTGTCGAGGACGTCGGAGGAGGTCAGGCCGTAGTGAAACCAGCGCCCGACCGGTCCGAGCTGCGCGGCCACGGCATCGACGAAGGCGGCGACGTCGTGCTGCGTGCGCGCCTCGATCTCCGCGACCCGTTCCGGCGTCGGCGGCACGGCGCGCTCGCGGATCTCGGCCGCATCCTGGGCCGGGACAACGCCGACGGCGGCCCAGCCGTCGAGGGCGGCGAGCTCAACGTCGAGCCACCGAGCGAGCCTTCGCTCGTCCGACCAGATCCTGGCCATCGCCGACCGCGAGTACCTGGCGATCACCGATCCGATTCTAGAGGCGGCTCAGGAAGGTGCCAGCGGCGCCTGGGCGAGGATCCGTGCTGCGAGGATGGCGGCATTGCGCGCGCCGTCGATCGAGACGCACGCGACCGGAACCCCGGGCGGCATCTGGACAATCGAGAGCAACGCGTCGAGGCCGTCGCCGACGCTCTTGCTCGAGCGCAGCGGCACGCCGATCACGGGCAGCTCGGTGTACGACGCCACTACCCCCGGGAGCGCCGCGGCCATCCCGGCGCCGCAGATGACCACCCGCAGGCCCCGGAGAGCGGCAGTCGACGCGTACTCGGCGACGCCGCGCGGGTCACGGTGGGCGGAGAGCACGTAGAACTCGTGGGAGATCCCGCGCTCGTCGAGCTCCTTCAGCGCAGGCTCCATCGCCTCCCGATCCGACTCCGACCCGACGAGGATCCCGACTAGCGGACCGGACTCGCCGAACTCTTCGAGCGACATTAACGGCTCCGTCTCCGTCTCAGGTCGCAACGTTCGCCGCCCTCCCCGCGATGTCGTGCCGGAACTGCATGCCGTCGAACGAGATCAGCTCGCAGGCCCCGTACGCCCGTTGCCGCGCCTCGTCGAGCGACGGCCCGAGGGCCGTGACGTTCAGCACCCGGCCGCCGTTGGTGACGAGTTGGCCGCCACGGACCGCGGTTCCCGCGTGAAAGACGAGCACGCCCCCGGCTTCGGCGTCCTCGATGCCGGAGATCGGACTGCCCGAATCAGCCCCCGCCGGGTAATCGCGCCCGGCCAGGACCACGGTCACGCACGCCTCGCCGGTCGCTTCGAGTGCATTCGACTGCAGGTCACCCGACGCGGCGGCGGCGAGCGCGTCGAGCAGGTCCCCGCCAAGGCGCGGGAGAATCGACTGCGTCTCCGGATCGCCGAACCGGCAGTTGAACTCCAGCACCTTCGGGCCGGCGTCCGTGAGCATCAGCCCAGCGTAGAGCAGCCCGACGAAAGGCGATCCGCGGCGAGCGAGCTCTGCGAGGGCGGGCCGGTGCACCGTCTCCAGCAGCCTCTCGACCTCCGCCGCACCGGACTCGGGCACCGGCGAATACGAGCCCATCCCGCCGGTGTTCGGGCCGGTGTCGTCGTCGCCCACTCGCTTGTAGTCGCGTGCCGGAGCAAGCGCGACAGCGTTGCTGCCGTCCGCGAGCGCAAACACCGAGAGCTCTTCGCCCTCGAGGAGCTCCTCGATCACAAGCGGCTGTCCCAGTCCGGCGCCCTCGCGCAGCGCCTCGTCCAGGGACTCCTGATCCGGACAGACGAAGACGCCCTTCCCCGCCGCAAGCCCGTCGACTTTGAGGACGCATGGGGGCCGCGCGACGGACATCGTCTTGGCCGTCGGGATGTCCGCCGCGCGCATGACGTCCTTCGCGAAGGTCTTCGAGCCCTCGATGCGGGCGGCGTCCCTGCTCGGCCCGAACACGGCGACCCCGGCGTGGCGAAGCTCGTCGCCGACGCCGGCGACGAGCGGTATCTCGGGCCCGACGACGACGAGATCCGCGCGCAGCGTGTGCGCCAGGTCGAGCAGTCCCTCGCCGTCCTCGGCGCGAACGGGATGGCACTCGCCGACTCGCGCGATGCCGGGATTCCCGGGGGCGGCGTGAAGCTCGGTCAAGCGCCGGCTCTGACTCAGCTTCCAGGCGAGCGCGTGCTCGCGTCCGCCGGAGCCGATGAGGAGAACCCTCACGGCCGCGCGATCGTCTCGAGCCCTCGCTGCGCGAGCACGTTCTCGCGCGCTCGCCCTGTGCCGATCAGCGAGGCCTCGACGCCGAGAGCGCGCTCGATGTACTCGACGTACCGTCGCGCGGCCGCAGGCAGGTCGGCGACGCCGTCGACGTCGTCGAGCGCCTCTCCCCATCCCGGCAGGACCTCGTAGACCGGCTCGGCGTGGTGGAAGTCGCTCTGGTGGGCGGGAAATTCCTCGCTCTCTGTGCCGTCGGGAAGCCGGTACGCAACGCAGATCGGGAGCTCGGCGAAGCTCGAGAGCACGTCCAGCTTCGTCAGCGCCAGCGACGTGAGGCCGTTCAGCCGGCACGCGTAGCGGAGGCCGACGAGGTCGAGCCAGCCGCAGCGTCGCTCCCGCCCCGTCACGGTCCCGTATTCGCCGCCGAGCTCGCGCACCCGCTCCTGGTCCGGCCCTTCGATCTCGGTGGGGAAGGGGCCTTCGCCGACGCGGGTCACGTACGCCTTGGCGACGCCGAGGACGGCGTCGATCCGTCGTGGGCCGATTCCGACCCCGACCGCGGCTGCCGCGGCGATCGGGCTCGACGAGGTGACGAACGGGTACGTCCCGTGGTCCAGGTCGAGCAACGTCCCCTGCGCCCCCTCGAACAGGACGAACTTGCCGTGACGCAGCGCCTGGTCGACGAGCAGCGAGCTGTCGGCGATGTAGGGGCGCAGCCGCTGCGCGTAGCTCTCGTAGCGGCTGCAGACGTCTTCGAGCTCGAGCGGCTCCGCGCCGTACACCCGCTCCAGCCAGTGGTTCTTCTCCGCAAGCGCGACCTCGATCTTCTGGCGCAGGATCTTCGCATCGAAGAGATCCTGGACCCGGATGCCGAGGCGCGCCGCCTTGTCGCTGTACGCCGGTCCGATTCCCCGCCGGGTCGTGCCGATCTGGAGCTTCCCGAGCCGGCGCTCGCTGGCCCGGTCGAGCGCGATGTGCCAGGGCATGATCAGATGGGCGTTGCCCGAGACGCGGACCTGTTCGGTCGAGAGGCCGCGCGACTCGAGGTCGTCCAGCTCCTCGATGAAGACCTGAGGGTCGATCACGCAACCCGCTCCGAGCACACATTCCTTCCCCCAGAGGATCCCCGAGGGCATGTGCCGGAACTTGTACGTCTCGCCGTCGGCGACGATCGTGTGCCCGGCGTTCGGCCCGCCCTGGTAGCGGCACACGACATCGGAGTGCTGCGCCAGGAGGTCGACGATCTTGCCCTTGCCTTCGTCTCCCCACTGAGCGCCGACGATTACGGTCGCTGGCACGTCGTCTGAGTCTGCCGAATCTGTCGGCTGCCCGTGGCTCGCGCCCCGTGGCCGTGCCTAGTGGAGGACGTGGTCCGCGGAACGGCCGGCGCGTATGACCCGGACGCGATGGCCGCGCGCGCAGCTCACCCACCCGTGGTCGTGCTCGAGCTCGAGCGAGCCGGAGACGCTGGCGCCCATCCAGGACTCGTCGAGGAGCTCCGCGAGCTGCTCCTCCACGCACGCTTCGCAGACCGTCGTGAACCCGGTCGTCCGGCCGAGCAGCACCACCGTCTGCTCCTCGACCAGCATCAGTGCCTCGTCCAGTAATGCCGCCGAGCATGTATTGCTGGGCGGGGCACTTAGCCGCTCGGCGCGAGGTCGGCGAACTTCGCGTACCGGTTCAGCCAAGCCAGCTTCTCGGTCCCGGTCGGCCCGTTCCGGTGCTTGGCGAGGTGCACCTCCGCGATCCCCTGCGCCTCGGTCTCCTCGTTGTAGTACTCGTCGCGGTAGATGAAGAAGACGAGGTCGGCGTCCTGCTCGAGGGAGCCCGACTCCCGGAGGTCGGACAGGATCGGTCGCTTGTCGTGGCGCTGCTCGACGGCCCGCGAGAGCTGCGAGAGCGCGATGACCGGGACGTCGAGATCGCGCGCCAGTACCTTCAGGTTGCGCGAGATCTGCGAGACCTCCTGGACGCGGTTCTCCACCGTCGAGCCCGAGGTCATCAGCTGGAGGTAGTCGACGATGATCAGGCCGAGGTTCGGCTCCTTCGACTTGAGCCGGCGCGCCTTCGACCGGATCTCCATCATCGTGATCGATCCGGTGTCGTCGACGTAGATCGGCGCCTTCGCGAGCTTGTCGCAAGCGGCCGTCAGTCGCGGCCAGTCGTCGGCACCGAGCTTGCCGGTGCGGAGCCTCTGTGACTCGACCTTGGCCTCGCTGCACATCAGCCGCTGGGTCACTTCGGACTTCGACATCTCGAGGGTGAAAAGGGCGACCGGGGTCTCCCGCCGCACGCCGATGTTCGCCGCCATACAAAGGGCGAGGCCCGACTTGCCCATGCTCGGGCGCGCCGCGAGGATGACCAGGTTGCCCGGCTGGAAACCCGAGGTCAGCCGGTCGATGTCGCGGAAGCCCGACGCGACACCCGTCACCTCCTCGCCGGCTTCGTAGAGCGCCGTGATCCGCTCGAAGCTCTCCTTGAGCAGGGCCTCAATGTGCGCGAACTCGCTCGTCACGCGACTTTGGGAGAGCTCGAAGATCAGCTGCTCAGCACGGTCGACGAGGTCGATCGTCTCGCCGGGCCGCTCCCAGCCCAGGCGCGCGACCTCCTGGCCGGCGCGGATGAGGCCGCGCAGCGTGGCCGTCTCGCGGACGATGCGCGCGTAGTGCGCGGCGTTCGCCGTCGCCGGCACGAGCGCCGCGAGCTCGTGGATCCGCTCCCGGCCGCCGGCGTCCGTGAGCTCGCCTCGCTCCTCGAGGGCGTCGATCAGGGTGATCGCGTCGACCGGCTCACCGCGGGCGTAGAGCGCCAGCGCGGCCCGATAGACCTTCGCGTGGCTCTCTCGGTAGAAGTCTCCCGCGTCGAGGATTTCGCTGACGGCCCCGATCGCGCCCGGGGAGAGCATCATCGAACCGAGGACCGACTCCTCGGCGTCGAGGTTCTGTGGCGGGACCGGGGCCGTCGGCGACATCTGGGCGACGGGGGCGACCTGAGCGCTCACCGGCCCATTCATTGCGCTCCTTCGCCCGTGGTGCAAAGGGCGGGCACCTGAGGACAAAAAAGAGCGGTTATGCAGGTGGAAGAACGCATGTTCGGAGGATTTTCCACATACGTTCGGACGGTGCTCCCCAGTCTCGCTCCCGTTTAGCTCGAGAGACTTCCCGCTGCGAGCGGCTTTTTCGTCACTCCATCCCCAGCCTCTGGAAAAGCCTGTGGACGATTCGTTGCCGAGGCGTTACTGCTCGGCGGGGCGAGACTCTTCTTCGGCCGGCGCCTCGTCGGCCGAGGCTTCGGCCTCGGAAGCCTCGCTCTCGGCCGCCTCGTTCTCGGCCGCCTCGCCGTCGGCCTCCGCCGCCTCGGCCTCCTCGAGCGCCTCGACCTGCTCGATCCAGGCCTCTTCCTCGGCGGCGCCCTCGGGCTCGGCGGCTGCGGCGGCCTCGGCCGCGGCTGCTGCCGCAGCGGCTTCCTCTTCGGCGATCGCGGCGGCCTCGAGCTCCTCCATCTGCGCCAGATCCCCGCCCTCGGGCACGACCTCGAGCCGCAACGTGGCGTCGACGTCCGTGAAGACCTCGACCGGAACCTCGTGGCGCCCGACGCGCTTGATCGACTCGCCCAGCTCGACCTTGCGCCGGTCGATCCTGATCTTGTGCTCGGCCCAGAGCCGGTCGGCGATGTCGGTCGCCGTCACCGAGCCGAAGAGCGAGCCCGTGGGGCCCGCCTTGACGTCGAATCGGAGCGCCGTCTGCTCGAGCCGCGCGGCGATGTCTCTCGCCTCCTCGTGCGTGCGCGCCTCCTGACGGGCGCGAACCTCGTCGCGCCGAGCCATGTCCTTCAGCGCCCCCGGCGTGGCCGTCTCGGCCAGCCTCCGCGGGAGCAGGTAGTTGCGCGCGTAGCCGCGGGCGACGTCCACGACCTCGCCGCGCAACCCGACCTTGTCGACGTCCTCGAGGAGAATGACCTGCATGACCGCTACGTGGTCGCGTACGGGAGCAGCGCCATCTCGCGCGCTCGCTTGACCGCAAGTGCGACCTGACGCTGGTGGCGTCGGCAGGCGCCGGTGATGCGCCGGGAGCGGATCTTTCCCTTCTCGGAGACGAAGCGCCGGAGCTGGTTCACGTTCTTGTAGTCGACCTCTTCGACGTGGTCGCGGCAGAACTGGCACGACCGCCTCTTGATCGGGCCCGTCGGCGGCCCGCGCCGCCCGGTTCGCTGCTGTTCTCCTCTGCGTGCCTTTGCCATCAGAAGGGAATGTCGTCGTCCGCAGCCGAAGCCGGGAAGTCGGCGCTCTCCTGAGCGGCGCCGGCAGGGACGAACTGGCGCTCGCCGCCCTCGCCTTCGCCGCGCCCGCCGATGAACTGGACGGTGTCGGCGATGATTTCGACCGCCTGCCGCTTGGTGCCGTCCTGCGCTTCCCACTCACGCCAGTCGAGTCGTCCGTCGACGGCGACGGCGCGGCCCTTGGAGAGGTACTGCGCACAACTCTCGCCCTGGTTCCCCCAGACCGTGACGTCGAAGTAGTTCGGCTTGTCACCCCACTCGCCGGTGGAGGAGTCTTTCTGGCGCGTGTTGACGGCCAGCCGGAGCTTGCAGACGGCAGTGCCACTCGGCGTGTGCCGGAGCTCGGGATCCTTGGTGAGGTTTCCCACGAGAACGACGCGGTTGATGTTGGCCATGCTTACTCCTCCTCTACGACGACGGTTGCGGGCTCAGGTGCATCCTGCCGGTCCTCGGGCGGCGGCGCTACCGTCCCGCCGGGACCTCGCTCGCTGCGGCGAACAGCGAGGTGGCGCATGACGCCGTCCGTGATCTTGAGCACGCGCGAGACCTCCGCGAGAGTCTCCGGTTCGGCCGAGAAGGTCAGGAGGTGGTAGGCGCCGTCGGTCTTGTGTTCGATCTCGTAGGCGAGCTTGCGCCGGCCCCAGACGTCGTGAGCATCCCAGCTCCCGCCGCCGCGCTCGATCAGGTCACGCATGCGGGACACGATTTCGGATTGCCGCTCGTCCGGCAGCTCCGGGTCGAGCATCAGCAGAATTTCGTAGGGCGTCACGAGCCCAGCATCTCCTTCCCTCGGTCTGGACGGCCACGCTGCGCGGCAGCGGGGCAGGAAGCGGGCGGCAGTGTAGCATCGCTCCCGTGCAACGCCGGCTCGCCTTCCTGGGGGGAATCGCCGTTGCGCTGGCTGCGCTCTGGCGGACGGTCAGGCGCCGCCCCGCGGGCTGGGTCGAGATCGAACCGGCCGATCCGCGGGCCGAAGAGCTCCGCCGGCGGCTCGAGGAATCGCGTCCGGTCGTCGGGGAGCGGGAGGAGTTCGAGGCCGCCGAGACGACCGTCGACGAGGTGGCGGCGACGCCCGAAGACCCGGATGCGCGGCGGCGCGCGGTGCATGCGGAAGGCCGCTCGACCGTCGAGGAAATGAAGGGAACCGGCGCGGACACCTAGAAAACCGGCTATTCGCACAGCTACGCTGAGTGAGCCGAGAGTGCCGACACCTGCCAAGACGATCCTCATCTGCGAGGACGATCAGCACCTGCGGCAGCTCATCCGCGTCGTGATCGGCGAGGGATTTCGCTACGCAGAGGCACACGACGGCGACGAGGCCGTGCAGCTCGCGCTCGCGCTCCGGCCGCAGCTGATCATCCTCGACCTGATGCTGCCCAAGCGCAGCGGCGCCGAGGTCCTCGAGGCGATTCGGGAGGAGCTGCCGCCGGAGGAGACGCACGTGATCCTGGTGAGCGCCTGGCCCGACGCGGACGAGGCGGCGGTGAAGGGCGGAGCCGACGGGTTCCTCCCGAAGCCGTTCGAGCCCGACGAGCTCACGACGATGGTCCACGCGGTGGTCGGAGAGGCATGAGCGCCACACGTCGCTCCGCCTCGCTCTCGGCGCGCATCATCGCGGCGAGCGTGTTCGTCGCCTTGCTCGTGGCCGGTGGATTTGCAGTGCTGATCGATGCGCTCTCGGCAGTCGACGACGCGGAGCGACGTGAGACGCACTCGAAGAACGTGCTCGCTGCGACGCTCGGCCTCGAGAAGCTCGTGGTGGATCTCGAGACCGGTCAGCGCGGCTTCGTCCTGACCGGCGACGAGCGCCTGCTCGAGCCGTGGAAGAACGCGCGCCGGGACCTTCGCAAAGAGCTCCCGGCCTTCGAGCGGCTGTCGGCGGAGAACCCGAGCCAGAGGCGGCGCGCCCGCAAGCTCACCACGGCGATCCGCGAATACGAGCGTGACTACTCGGTTCTCATCGTGGACATCGCGCGTGACAACGCGGCCCAGGCGAGGAGTTATGTCGCCCGGACGGAGGGCAAGGGCCGCACCGATGAGATCCGCGCGCTCTTCAAGGAGTTCATCTCGGCCGAGGACACGCTTGCAGCCGCCAGCGCGGCTTCCGCCGAGCGGGAGTCAGACCGGGCGCTCGGACTTGGCATCGCCGGACTCGTCTTGTGCGCGATCCTGATCATCCTCTTCGGCGTCTATCTGGCTCGCTCGACGGCTCAGCCCGTGCGGGCCGCGGCGAGCGCGGCCAGCCGCGTCGCTGCGGGGGACCTGTCCACGCGGGTTCCCGAGCACGGCCCCGGAGAGGTCGGCGAGCTCACGGTCGCTTTCAACCGCATGGCCGACGCGCTCGAGCGTAGCCGTGCGGAGCTGGAGAGCCAGAACGAGCAGTTGCGGCAGAGCGAGCGCCGGAAGTCCGAGCTCGTCAGGATCGTCTCCCATGAGCTCCGCACGCCGCTTGCCAGCGTCCTCGGGTTCACGTCCGTTCTGCTCGACCGGGACGTGTCTCCCGAAGAGCGGCGGCGGTACCTCGGGATCATCAACGCACAGTCGCGGCGGCTCTCGTCGCTCCTCAACGATTTCCTCGACGCGGAGCGCATGGAGGAGGGCGAGCTCGAGCTTTCCCGCAAACTGATTGACATCGGCGACGTCGTAGCCGAACAGGTCCAGCTTTTCGAGGGCCAAAGCACCAAGCACAGGCTCGACACCGTCCTTCCGCCAACGGCCTTGCCCGTGCACGGGGACCCGAACCGTCTCGCGCAGGTCATCGGGAACCTGTTGTCGAACGCAATCAAGTACTCACCAGATGGAGGAACCGTGCATGTCCAAGCCGAGCAAGTTGACAGCCAGGTCCGCGTCAGCGTGCGCGATGAGGGACTCGGCATCCCGGACGAGCTGCAGCAGTGGGTCTTCGCGAAGTTCTTCCGCGGCGACGCCGACGCTAGCGGCATTCCTGGCACCGGCCTCGGGCTCACGATCGCGCGCTCCGTCGTCGAGGCCCACGGCGGCCACATGAACTTCTCGAGCGCCCGTGGGAAAGGATCTGAGTTTTGGCTTGAGCTTCCGATGGCAGTGAACGGTCAGTCGGTCCTGGCCGGCGAAAGGAGTTAGGGATGCGTCGTTTGGTGTACATGACCTTCATTGCGGCGGGGTTGTTGACGGCGCCGCTCGTCTATGGCTGGAGCGGGACCTCGAGCGCCGGCACAGGGCCGGGGAAGATCCGGCTCACCAGCCGTGAGATCAGCCGTACGCGTGTCGACGTTGGCCAGCCGGGTCGCGGCGTCGGCGACACCGAGATCGTGCGCACGAATCTGTTCAACCTCAGGTTGAAGGACCAGCCGATCGGCCACTCCGAGTTCGTCTGCACTTTCACGACGAGGTTCGCGCGGGCGTGCACGGTCACGATCTTCATGCCGCGTGGACGCTTGATCGTCGGCGGGTCGATTCGCTACCAGGACATTTACGAGCTCGCGGTGCTGGGCGGCACGCGGCTGTACGACGATGCCCGGGGAACGCTGACCGTGATCCGGACGACACGCCGGCCGCGCCGCCACATCATGCTCTTCCGCCTATCGGGATAGGAAGGCGGTAACGCCCGCGACGAGCCCGCTGGCGACGCGCCACTGGTAGGGCCTCGAGCGTAGGAGCCGGCCCTCCGTCGGGTTGGACATGAAGCCGGTCTCGGCGAGGACGACCGCCACGTCGGCCCAGTTGAAGCCGGTCAGGTCCGCGCGTTCGACCACCCCGAGGTCGCGCGCGCCGGTCTGGTTGACGAGCTCGCGCTGGATCGCCTTCGCGGCGCGCAGACTCGGGGAGTAGACATCGTTCGTCCAGCCGCGCCGTAGGGCGGGCGCCAGTATGGAGACGCCGCGTCGTGAGGCGTCGGTCGAGCCGTCGGCATGGATGCGGAGCATCAGCGTCGCGTTCCGGCGGTTGCAGAACCGCGCCCGCTCGATGTTGCCGCCGCGGAACGTGGGCCCGGTCCGCGTCATCGCCACGCGGTAGCCGCGCCGCTCGAGCAGCGTTCGCGTCCGGTTGGCGATCGCGAGCACGACCTCGGTTTCCCCCCGTGCGCCCCCGCCGTCCTTGATCTTCGTTACCTGGGAGCCGGGGCCGATCGGCTCGCGTTGACGCCCGATCGCGGGCGGCGTCCCGTGCCCGGGATCGAGGCAGATCATCGCGGCGGCGGAGAGCGTCTCGGCGATCACGCCTCGGATGGTAGGGAGCAGGGGGAGCGACCTGTCGGATCGCTCCCTCTGCTCGGCGGGATCGCGAGCGCCGCCCTACGACTTCACGTCGACCCAGACGAGCCTGTGATCGGAGGTCGGGAAGCCGCCGACCTGCCCCCAGTTCGCCAAGTCGAAGACGCCGGTGAGGCGGAAGAACGGATTCGCCTGCACCGGCCAGAAGACGGCGCTGTCCCTGATCTGAAGGTTCTTCCGCGGCAGCACGTAGTCCGCGCGGAGATTCCCGGGCGCGGAGTCGTTGAAGTCCGCCGTGTCGAACCGCGGATCGCCCTCGTGGGACTCGTTCGCGCCTCCTTGGAGCGCCGCCGCTTCCGGGCCCCCTGCGCTCTCCGGCGTGACCTTCGCGTTCACCAGAGGATGCTCGAGCAGCTGCTGAATCGCGCCTTCGACGCTGTCGCCGTCGAGCGGATCGGAGTTCTGGTCGCCAGCGATCACGAACCGCTCACCGGGCTTCAGCCCGCCGTAACGGCCGCTGTCGTCGTAGATGTACCGGGATTGCGAGCCGGGTGAGATGTAATCGGCCCAGAAGCGGATCTCGTCGTAGTTGCGGCGGCCGTTGAAGTCGACGCCGGCCGGAATGTGCGGCGTGAACGGGCCCGGATCGTCGAACACCGGCGGCGTGGGGTGGCTGACGAGGAAGTGGATGACTTTGCCGTGGATCAGGATCGGGATGTCCCAGTGGCTCTTCGACGAGAGTCGGAAGATCTCGAGCTCAGCCGGCGAGTACCAGTCCGCGGGCGCCGCCGTCCTCGGGTCGTCCGGGAGAAGGGCGCCGGGCATGTCCTTCCAGCGGAAGAGCTGGAATGTCCGGACCCGCTCGTCGAGGATCGGGTACTTCGAGTACACGACCATGCCGAACTGGCCGGGGAAGAACCCGAAGCCGTAGGCGTCGTTCGGACCCCCGACCGACCCGTCGTTGAAGAGGTCCATTCCGGTCGGGATGCCGGTGTTCGATGGCGCGATGAACGAATACGGGTATCCGATCGGCGTCGATCCGTTCTGCGACTGACTGAGGAAGTTGCTCTGGAAGAGTCCGACCGCTGCTGGATCGAAGTCGAACTCGTTGATCAGGAGCACCTCGGGCCGCACGCGCTGGATCACTTCCGCGTTGTTTCGAGCCTGTCGGCGGGACTGGTCGTCGACTTCCGGGTGGGCGAGGTGGTCGGCGAGCTGCCCCGCCGCCCCACGGTTGAGCGACAGGTTGAAGGTGGCGAAGCGGACGCTGTCGGACTTGGGTCGATCATGCGGCGCCGTCGCCGCAGCCGGTGCAAACACCAGCATGGCGGCGACCGCCGAGAGC
Source organism: Gaiellaceae bacterium (assembly GCA_050698015.1). Classification (GTDB taxonomy): domain Bacteria; phylum Actinomycetota; class Thermoleophilia; order Gaiellales; family Gaiellaceae; genus JACDAN01. The sequence continues at coordinate 7,929 of JBOHAU010000094.1, read as the reverse complement.
AGTGTTCTCATCTGGTTCTCTCCCCTGTCTCGTTGACGCGCCTGTTCCTACCAGCGCTGACATGGGAACTCAAGGCAGGAGTGGTGGCGGTTCGGGGAAGACGGAGCGGCGCAGGGGGTGGAACCTGCCCAGCCTCGAGCCGCCAGAGCTCAGCGGCCTCGAAGGTCTGCGGGAAGCCAACCCTCACGGAATCGGGTCAAGCCGCCTCTGCCGAAACGGGCATATGCCTCGTCCGGGTCGGTCGTCTCCCGTTCGACGCCCGCGCCGCGGCGTTCCGCGGCTTCGTGGACGGTGTAGGCGCCCCAGTCCGGGCCGGTTGTGCGGTCGCGGGCGCCGACGGCCAGGATCACGCACGCCTCTTGCCCGGCGCCGATGATCGTGTGGTTCGTCCCGGGAGGGCAGTGCAGGAAGTCCCACTGTCGTAGCGGACGCTCCTCACCTTCGACGATGGCCAGGGCCTCGCCGGCGAGCACGAGGAAGTCCTCCTGGTCGGTCTCCCAGTGGTACATCCCCATCGGCTCGCCGGGGCCGAGGACCGTGACGTTGATCCCGATTTGAAGGAAGTCCGCCGCGCCCTCGAAGCCGGCGCCCTCGAACTCGCAGAGCGAGCCGCGACCGGGGCGCTTCCACCACTGCGTCTCACGCGCGTTGAGTACGAACCAGCCCTGCCCCTTCGGGACAAGGCCGCGCTCCGTCGACACGAGCTCGGCCTCGGGAACCATCGACAGGGTCAGCGTACTCGCGTCCGAGGCTCGAGGCCATGTGGCGCGTGACCATCAGATGAGCGCCATTACCGACGATCCGAACGTGCTGAGACATCGATATGCCATGCCAAGCCCTCTCGCCGCGCTGCGCAGGCGGTTTGCGCTTTTCGTCGGCTGCCTGTTGGTTGCTCTCCTCACCGCGGCCGAAACCACTCGGCCTTGTCGCACGCTTTCGACCCGACGGTTCGCGCGACACAGCGTTCGGCAGGGGCGGCTTCGTCACGAGCGACATCGGCGACGCAGCGAATGACGTCGACTTTGGGTATGCAGTCGCATTGCAGCGAGACGGGAAGCTCATCGTCGCCGGACAGACCTCGACGGGGTCGAACCACGACGTGGCCGTGGTGCGCTCGTCGGTGGGTGCCAGGATCGTGACCAAGGCGGCGACGACACGACGCTCGAGCATCGCCGCAGTAGGGCAACACGCCTCTCCGATCCGGCAAGCTCTCGGTGAATGGAGCTGCGACGGCGTCTTCTCCGCGCCATCGGCGTCGCGACGCTGCTCGTGGGGCTGCTCGCTGTCGCGGCGCTCGCCGCCGGCGGCCGCGGCCCGCTCGACGGTGACGGCGCGAAGGGGCATGGGCCGCCGATCGTCTTCTGGGACTACGTCTTCAGCACGGCGGCCGTGCTCTTCGCGCTCGCGATCCCCCTCGTCGCCTGGATGTTCTGGGCCAGCAGCTTGTCGTCGCAGCGCCGCCGCACCGGGCAGCGTCGCGACTTGCTCGTGCTCGCGTACGTGGCACTTGCCTGCGCCGCGGTGGTGGGCGCGAGCCGGCTCCTGGAGGACGACCCGAACGCGCAGGAACCGAGGCTCCCCAGAGTGGAGGCGCAACGCCCGTCCACGGCGGACGACGAGGAGCAGCGCGCGCCAGAGTTCCGGTGGCTTCCGCTCATGATCGTCGCCGGCGCCGCAGTGGCGCTCGTCGCCTACCAAGGAGCGCGCGCCCGCCGCGGCGCCGCGCTCGACCCGCGGAGCGACGAGGAGCTCGTGGACGAGCTCGCGACGCTCATCGAGGACACGCTCGACGATCTCCGCCGCGAGCCCGACCCGCGGCGCGCGGTGATCTCGGCGTACGCGCGGATGGAGCGCGTTCTCGCCGCCTTCGGCGTCCCGCGCCTGCCGTTCGAGGCGCCGCTCGAGTATCTGCAGCGCGCCTCGCCGGACCTCGAGCACGTCCCGGGGGCGGCGCGGCTCGTCTTCGAGCTCACGCATCTGTATGAGCGCGCGAAATTCAGCCCTCACGAGATCGACGTCGAGATGAAGGAGCAGGCGATCGCGACGCTGGAGTCGCTGCGCGCGGAGCTCCTCGCGCCGGCGTGACACGCCCCTTCCTCTCGCTGGCGGTCGCGGCCGCCCTGGTAGCGCTCGCCGCCGTGGTCGTGGGCGGCGCGCCGCGCGCGCGATCCCTCGACGCATTCGTCCTCTTCCTCGGCGCGCTCCTGATGGCATGGCTCGTGCAGCGGACACTGCGTGCGAGCGGCGCCGACCGGCCGTCGAGCTACGACCGCTCGCTGCGTCCGCCTCCCTCGCGCGAGGAGACGCGTCCGGCGAGCCTCGCGCGGCTCGAGCGGATCGTCTACCTCGCGGCCGTGAACGCCTTCGACGTCCACGTGCGACTGCGGCCGCGCCTGCGGCGGATCGCGGAGCACCGGCTCGCGAGCAGGCGCGGGCTGCGTCTCGAGTCACCCGAAGCGCGCGAGCTCCTCGGCGAGGAGCTCGCCGACCTCCTCCGGTCCGACCGCCGCCGGCCGGAGGATCCGTTCGCGCCCGGCATTCCGCTCGAGCGTCAGCGCGACGCGCTCGAGCGGCTTGAGAGGATCTGACGGTGCAGAGCGAAAGCGTCGGCTCCTCGTGCGCCCGCGTCCTCGACCAGGTCGAGCGGGCGGTCGTCGGGAAGCGTGACGTCCTCCAGCTCGTGCTGCTCGGACTGCTGGCCGACGGCAACGTCCTGATCGAGGACTTCCCCGGGCTCGCGAAGACACTCGCTGCTCGCTCCTTCGCGCAGGCGACGAGTCTCGGCTTCGCCCGCATCCAGTTCACGCCGGACCTGATGCCCTCGGACATCACGGGCTCGTCGATCTACAACCAGCGGGAAGCCGACTTCGAGTTCCGGCCCGGGCCGATCTTCGCCAACCTGCTGCTCACGGACGAGATCAACCGCGCGCCGCCGAAGACGCAGGCTGCGCTCCTCGAGGCCATGCAGGAACGACAGGTGACGATCGAGGGTCACACCTACCCGCTCGAGCGTCCGTTCATCGTCCTCGCGACGCAGAACCCAATCGAGTACGAAGGCACGTATCCGCTGCCCGAGGCGCAACTCGACCGCTTCCTGATGCGGATCTCCTTCGGCTACCCGTCTCCGGACGACGAGTGGGCGATGCTCGAGGCCCGCGCCCAGCGGCGTACCGACGACGTCGAGATCGAGCCGGTGATCGACGGACCCGCGTTGCTCGGGCTTCAGCGCACGGTCGAGGAGATCTACGTCTCGGAGGCGATCGGCCGCTACATGGTCGATCTGGTCACCTCCACGCGCGAGTCGACGCGGGTCGCGGTCGGCGCCAGCCCGCGCGGAACACTCGCGCTCCTGAAGCTCTCGCGCGGGCGCGCGGCGCTCTCGGGTCGTGACTTCGTCACGCCGGAGGACGTGAAGGCCGTCGCCGTTCCGGCGCTCGCTCACCGGCTGACGCTGAAGCCGGAGCTGTGGGTGCAGCGGATCCGCGGCGAGGACGTCGTCCGCGAGTCGCTGGAGACGGTCCCGACGCCGCCGGCGGAAGACGTCCGTCCGGCTGCGACGGGGTGATCCGCCGCGGCTCGCCACGGCTCGGCGCCTATGCGGGCACCTCGGCGTTCGGGCTCGTCGCCGGGCTCGCGCTCGGCCTTCCCGAGCTCGTCGCCCTCGTGACGCCGTTCGCCCTCGTCCTCGCCGTCGGTCTCGCGATCGGCCGGCCGCCGAAGCTCCATGTCGAGGGCGGGCTCGAGCGCGAGCGAACGCTCGAGGGGGACGAGCTGACTTTCCGGGTCCGGGTGCGCGCGGCCGGCGCGGTCGAGCGCCTCGAGCTGAACCTGGCGCTTCCCGACGGGCTTACCGGCGACGGGCCTGTCACCTTGCACCTCGCCGCCGACAACGAGCGAGAGCTCGAGCTTCCCGTCCGGTGCGTTCGCTGGGGGGCGTACACGCCCGGCGAAGTTCACGTGCGCGCGACCGACCGTCTCGCGGCGTTCGCGTTCGAGGACGTCGTCGACCTGCGCGCGCCGCTCAAGGTCTATCCGCGGCCCGAGCAGCTCCTCGGGATCCTGAAGCCGCTCGAGACCCAGGTCTACACCGGCAACCAAGTTGCGCGCGCGAAGGGCGACGGGATCGAGTTCTCGGAGATCCGGCCGTTCGTGCCGGGCGATCGCGTCCGCCGGATCAACTGGCGCGCGAGCGCGCGGCGCGGCGAGCTGGTCGTGAACGAGCTCCACCCAGAGCGCAATGCCGACGTCATCCTCCTCCTCGACACGTTCTCGGAGGCGCGCACCGCCGAGCGCGGCACGCTCGATCTGATGGTGCGCGCGGCCGCGGCGCTCGCCGCCGAGTATCTCGCCCGGAAGGACCGCGTCGGCGTCGTTGCATTCGGCGGCGTCGTCAACTGGCTGCTGCCCGCCACCGGCTTCTCGCAGCTCTACCGGATCGTCGACTCGCTGCTCGACACCGAGATCGTGCTCAGCTACGCGTGGAAGGGCGTCAACCTGCTCCCCTCGCGGACCCTCCCGCCGAAGGCGCTTGTGATCGCGCTCAGCCCGCTCCTCGACGAACGGTCGACCGGCGCGTTGCTCGACCTCCGCGCGCGCGGCTTTGATTTGGCGGTCGTCGAGGTCTCGCCCGTTCCGTTCGCGCCGCCCGGGAACAGCGCGACTGACGAGCTCGCCCACCGGCTCTGGGTCCACCTGCGCGCGGCGATGCGGTGGCAGTACGAGTCGTCCGGGGTGCCGGTCGTGGAATGGCAGGACGGAACGTCGCTGGCAGGTCCGTTGGAGGAGGTGGCGGCGTACAGGCGAAACGCCCGCTTCTCGCACGCCTAGCAACGGGCAATGCAGCGGTGGCCGGGGCGCTCGCCCTCGCCGCGCACGCCGCTCTCGAGGAGCCGGCGCTCGGGCTCTTCGGCGCAGCCGGCGCGGCGGTGCTCGCCGTGGCGATCCTGGTCGGGCGCGCCGGCCTCGTCGCGCCCGCGCTCGTGCTGGTGGCGGCGGGCTACGCCGCGACGCTCGTCGCGCGTGATGCGAGAGCCCTCGACCCAGCAGCGCCGCTCGTCGCATGCGCCCTCCTCCTCGTTGCCGAGCTCGCCTACTGGTCGGTCGAGCTGGCGAGCTCAGGGCGCGCGGAGCCTCGCGTCCTGCTCAGGCGGCTCGCTGCGCTCGTCGGGCTCGCCGCCACCGCGCTTGCTCTTGCCGCAGGGGTCCTCGCGGCGACGGCGATGCCGTTCGGTGGCGGTCTCGCCTGGAACCTCATAGGCATAATCGCGGCCGCCGGCGCGATCGCGCTCATCGCGGAACTGTCGAGACGGAGCGGCGCCGGAGGCGAACCGACCCAGCCTGGGGATACCAGACCTCACCGGTTTTGACGCGCGGATGCTTGCGTCTATCGCAGAGGCTCGAGGGAACTGCCCGCACGCGCGTGACTTGCCCGTTCAGGGCGCGGTCGGGATGCAGCCCGTGGTGACGGGCCCGCTCTCAACGTACTGACCGTTCACGTGCTCGACGATCACCGAGGAGGCGCCTCCGCTGCAGTCCTCCTTCGGCTCCGCCGGCGCTGAACCGACGGCCATGAGCGACGCGGCGAGGAGGCATGCGACGGCGAGTCTCTTGAGCGACACGAGTCGAACGTCCCAACATCAGCGTCTCGTGCGGCCTATGCAACCGCGAGCGACACGACGGGCCGTTGCACTCTCTACGCGACGATCCGGATCGGCGTTCCGAGTCGCACGAGCGCCCGCATGCGAAGGATGTCGCGGTTGCTGACGCGCACGCATCCGTGAGAGACTGCCTGGCCCAAGAGCCACGGAGCAAACGTGCCGTGGATGCCGACAATGCCGCCACCCGGCCAGTCGGAGAGCCGCGAGTACGCGCTCGTCTCGAAGGCGTACCTCCCGAGGACCGGCGCGGTCGGGACGAATGTCCACGTGACGTAGAACAGGCCGAGGGGTGTCTCCATCCCGGGCCGGCCGACCGCAACCTTCGTCTTCAGGAGCAGACGCCGGTTGTTCCAGACTTCGAGGGTGCGCGCGCTGCGGTCGATGTAGATCAGCCTCTGTGAGGGGCGGATACTCGCTGCGTCGGCCGGGATCCAGCCCGTGCGGCCGTTCGGCCTGCCAGGCACGCTGATCCGGTACCACGTCGGCTTTCCGGTCTCGGGGTCGACACGCTGCGAGAGGACGAGCACGACCTGGGGGCGGTACTCGGAGCGGAACTCCGTGAGCACCGTCACTCGCCGGGCTGAGTTCCGGGGTGCCGAGCGAACGGTGACGGTCGAGTTGAGGTGGCCGGAGCCGACCACCTCGACGCCTCTCGCGACCGTGCCCGAGTCGGCCGCCTGCGCTCCCGGCTCGAAGACCGAGAGCGCAAGCAGTGCGACAAGGAGTCTGAAGCTAGCCCGTGACAGGAGGCTGGAAGGCACCGACCGCACCGATTCGTTTCGCGCCGCAAACGAGCTTCTGTGGCACGGTGATCGTAACGATGCCCGCCTTGCGCGGCTTGATGACGATCCGAGCGATCCCCTTCGAGTTCGTCCTGGCGCTCGTCGAGATGCCCGCGCCCTTGACGACGACCTTCCTGCCCTTGGCAGGCTTGCCGCCGGCGGTGACGCGAACCACGATGGCCGACTTCTTGCCGACGGTCAGCGACTTGGGCGTCGCGGTGAAGGAGTCGCAGACGAGCTTCTTCGGCGCACGCGGCACCACCGGCGCCAGCACACGCGTCTGCTCGGTATCTCGGTTGTTGGCGGGGTTCGACTCGGGCTCGTTGCCGACCACCGTCACCGTGTTCGTGAGAACGCCCGCCTGGTTCGCAGTGACGACCAGCGTGATCGTCACTGTCTGACCCTTGGCGATCGTGCCGAGGTTGCAGTTGATGATCGCTCCGCCGGTGCAGCTTCCCTGCGTGGTCGACACCGAGACGAAGGTCGTGCCGACCGGCAGCGGATCGGCCAACGTCACCTGAGTGGCTGCGTCGGGGCCGTTGTTGCCGACGACGATCGTGTACGTGAGCCGGCCGTTCAACTGCACCGGATCGGGCAGGTCGTCCTTGGTGACGTAGAGGTCGATCAGCGGAGTGATCGCCACGGTCGCGTCGTCACGGGCGGTCAACGTCTGCCCGTCGTCGTCGTGGCCTGTGACCGTGACGACGTCGGTGTGCGTCGAGCCACCTGGCCCGGTGACCTGAGCGGTGAACGAGCAGCTCGCCTCGTCCGGTCCGCCGGCCGCGTGATCCTTCGGCTGGAGCACCTTGCCGATCAGGGCGTCGCAGGTGCCCTTCCCAGCCAGGTCGCCGAAGACGTTGTCGTCGAGCTTGTCGATCGTGACCGCGTCGACTTCAGAGGTGTTCTTGACGACGATCACGAAGGTGACCGGGCCACCCGGCGCCGGCATCGAGGTCGGGCTGGCCGTCTTCTCGACCGCGATCGAGGACGAGACGTCGGTCAGCGTGACGGTCGCGTCGTCGTCGTCGCTCACCTCATGGCCGTCGTCGTCGTGGCCGGAGGCGGTGACGACATCGGTCTTCATGTCGCCGGCGTTGCCCGAGATCGTCCGGGTGAACTTGCAGGTGTAGGTGTCGCCCGGCTGGATGAGCTGCGGAACGTCGCAGGAGCCCTTACCGTCGAGGTCGATGGCCTCGGCAGGGCCGGCGCCGTCTGGATCGTCGACGAGCGAGGTGATCGTCACCGGGTCGCTCGAGACGGAGCTGTTCTTCACCTGAACCGTGAACTCGACCGGGCCACCCGGCTCGGGCAGCGTCTCCGGGTTCGCCGTCTTCGTCACCTCGATCGACGGTGCGACGTCGGTGAAGGCGACGTCGGCGAAGTCGTCGTCCGTGACCGGCCGATTGTCCTCGTCATGTCCGATCACGGTGGCGATGTTGTGATGCTCGTCACCGACGTTCCCAGACACGTTCGTGCTGAACGAGCACGTG
>JBOHAU010000093.1:0-2148 GCA_050698015.1 Gaiellaceae bacterium | reverse complement strand
CGGCGCGGCGGCGCGATCGTCAACGTCTCCAGCATCGTCGGCCTCCACGGGAACCCGGGGCAGACGAACTACTCGGCGTCCAAGGCCGGGATCATCGGCTTCACGAAGGCGCTCGCGCGGGAGCTCGGCAGCCGCGGTGTGCGGGCGAACGTCGTGGCGCCGGGATACATCACGACTCGGCTCACGACCGAGCTGCCCGAGGAGCTCCAGAACGCCATGCTGGCGAACACGCCCTTGGGACGCTTCGGCGATCCCGAGGATGTCGCCGGCGCGGTGAGGTTTCTCTGCTCGGACGCGGCCTCGTTCGTCACCGGCGAGGTGCTCTTGGTCGACGGCGGATTGGGTATGTGAGCGCAATGAGCATGAACGGACGCAGACGAGTCGTGATCACGGGCCTTGGTGCGGTCAGCCCGCTCGGCAACGACGCGGAGACGACGTGGGAGAACCTCATCGCCGGCAAGTCCGGTGCCGCCGAGATCGAGCAGTTCGACGCGAGCGAGTACCCGGTCCATTTCGCCTGTGAGCTGAAGGGCTTCGAGGCTGCGGATTTCATCGAGAAGAAGCAGGCGCGGCGCATGGACCGCTTCGCGCAGATGATCGTCGCTGCCGCAATCCAGGCGCGGGACGATTCCGGGATCGACATCGAGGCCGAGGCGGACCGCATCGGCGGCTCGATCGCCACAGGGATCGGCGGTCTCAAGGCGTTTCAGGACTGTTACGACACCTTGATCGAGCGCGGCCCTGACCGGGTCAACCCGTTCTCGATTCCGCAGATCATCCCCAACATGGGCGCCGGCTGGGTCTCGATGTACCTCGGGACGCGCGGCCCGCTTTCGTCGCAGTGCACGGCCTGCGCGGCGTCGAACATGGCGATCGGCGAGGCGGGGGACGCGATCCGGCTCGGGCGGGCGGACGCGATGCTCGCAGGGGGGACGGAGGCCGGGATCACACGTGTCGGGATCGCCGGCTTCAGTGCCATGCGCGCGCTCTCGCGGCGCAACGACGCGCCCGAGGAGGCCAGTCGGCCGTTCGACGCGGCGCGGGACGGGTTCGTCATGGGCGAGGCCGCCGGCGTCGTCGTCCTCGAGGAGCTGGAGCACGCGAAGGAGCGCGGGGCAAAGATCTACGGGGAGCTGCTCGGCTACGGGCTTTCGTCCGACGCCAGGCACGTCACCGAGCCGGATCCGACCGGGGACAATCCGGCGCGGGCGATGCGGATGGCGATGGCGGACGCCGGAGTCAACTCCGACGAGATCGACTACATCAACGCTCACGGAACCTCGACCCCGCTCGGCGACGCGAGTGAGACCCGGGTGATCAAGATCGCTCTGGGCGAGGAGAACGCCCGCAAGACGCCCGTCTCGTCCACGAAGGGCGCGACGGGTCACTGCCTCGGTGCAGCAGGAGCCGTCGAGGCGATCTTCACGACGCTTGCCGTGGAGCGGGACACTCTCCCGCCGACGATCAACTACGACGAGCCGGACCCGGAGTGCGACCTCGACTACATCCCGAACGAGGCGCGCGAGGGCGACGTGAAGGTCGCGATCTCGAACTCGTTCGGCTTCGGCGGGCACAACGCCTGCATCGTCATCCGCGAGTTCGACGGCTAGCTACGCTCGCGCCCTGTGGAGCGCTGGGCGACCTTCGACTGCTACGGCACGCTGATTGACTGGAACGGCGGCATTCGCACGGTGCTTGCCGACGTCTTCGGCGAGGATCGAGCCGGCCGCCTCCTGCACCGGTACCACGAGGTGGAGCTCGAGCTCGAGGCGGACGGAGAGCTCGCCTACCGGGAAGTGCTGACGCGCGCGCTCGAGCGGCTCGCGGCTGAGGAAAGCGCCGGCCTCGACGACCCGAGCGCGCTTGCCGACTCGCTCCCGTCGTGGCAGCCGTTTCCGGAAGTGCGAGGGTCGCTCGAGGAAGCTCGTGGTCGCGGCTGGCGCCTCGCGATCCTCTCGAACACGGATCCCGACTACATCGCCGCGTCCACGAGGCTGATCGGCGTGCCGTTCGACGAGACGGTCGTCGCCTCCGAGATCGGGTCCTACAAGCCGGCCCACCGGCACTGGGAGGAGTTCTTCCGCCGGACCGGCGCGGACCGCGCGGGCCATGTCCATGTCGCGGCGAGCCTCTTCCACGACATTGCGC
>JBOHAU010000092.1:0-13266 GCA_050698015.1 Gaiellaceae bacterium | reverse complement strand
CGCCGAGTCGGAAGCCGGGCCCCACGGTGGCCAGGCCGTCCGAAACCTCCAGGGAATCCATCGGCGTGAGGTCCAGCACCATCCCGGGGCCAGACGAGCGCCCAGCGAAGTCGTGCCCTCCGCTCCGCACCGCGACCTCGATACCCGAGCGACGCACAAACGCGATCGCCTCGACCACGTCCTCGGGCGTCCGGCACAGCACCACGGCTTGCGGACGCACGTCGTGGAAGCGCGGAATCTGCGGCCTGCGAACCTCGTCGTATCGCGGGGAGCCGGGGAGGACGACCTCGCCCGCCAGAGCCGCCCTCAGGTCCCGCCAAGCGGTCTCGATGGTGGCCATGTCACGCCCCCTGCGAAGCGATCACGAGCTCACTTCTCCTCTCTGTCGTCGAGAGAGTGTGACCGACCGGCGCTGCCAGACTAATCGTCCGCGACGGCGGTCGTGCTCCGGGGTCGCGCGGATCTCCTGCGGCTGGCTCGCGGGTGGGTTGCGCCCGCATCGCGAGGGTTCTAGCTTGTCGGCGGCCCGGCCACTCGAAAGCGTATGTCCGTCAGCGTCCCGCTTGTACCGACGTGTTTGCGCTCAAGCCTGATTTGAGGAGTCGGCGCCTCGCCGAACAGCCGCACCCCGTCTCCGAGAACGACGGGGACGATCTGCACGATGATCTCGTCTAGCCGACCAAGCGCCAGCACCTGCCGAGCAACGTCGGCACCGAAGATGCTCACCGCTCGACCCGCGGCGAGTTCGTCGGCCCGTGCCAGCGCAGTCGTGAGGTCCGAGACCGCCTCCACCGTACGGTCGGACGCGAGCTGCTCCGGATGATGCGTCAAGACGAGAACCGGTCCTGACCAGGCGCCTCCGTAGATTCCGGCGACAGCGCCCCCCTCGTCCGCACTCGCAACCTCGTACCAGCCGCGGCCGGCGAGCACGACGCCGGTTGAACGCGCGACCTCGTCTGCGAGCTGGCTGGAGGTGTCATATTCGGCTCCGCCTGTCCAGGACATGTCGTGCCCGGGGCCGGCGATGAACCCGTCGAGGGACATCGCTACGTGTAAGAGAACCATGCTGTTGTAGACCGTCTCCGACGCGAAGATTCATCGGTCGCGAGGCGCCGTTCTAGTACTCGATCGCCGCTACGGGCTCGGCGTACAGGTCGACGAGGTCGACGCCGCAGGCAGTCGCAATCTCGAGCGCGAGTCGCTCGAGTTAGGACATCGCGGTGCTCATGCCATCGGGGATGAACACCTATTCGAGAGGATGCCGGCGGCGAGCCGAACGCTGCGGCGCTGCAACGCCGTCAGCCGCTCGTCCCGTTCGGGAACAGCCAACCTGTTCAATGTGATCCATTAGACGCCAGGAGGACGGACAGCGTCCGTCCTCATGGCTTGATTCGGCGCTCCCCGCCTCGATGGTCTGGGCTCTAGGAGCAGCTGACCTCGGGGTTCCAGTCCGCGAACATCCCTGCCGGGTTGGGCTTCCACACCCAGGCGTGCATGAGGTAGAAGGCCGGCCCGGGAGGTGGGACCAGGATGTGCATCTCCATTCCGAGCACGGTCGGGATCGGCGGCGGGACAACCCCCGGAGGGTTGGAGTTCGGGCCCCGGACGACGTACTCCACGGCTGCGAGCTTGAGCTTCCCGTTCACCCTCGGCGCGTAGACGAGGGCCTCGGGCTCGAGGGGGTCGACGGCGAGATCGGCCATCAGGCCCGGGTGGAAGTAGTGGTAGCCCATCCCCCCCGCCGTCGGGTGGAAGACGCAGCCGGTGATGATCCTGACCCCGGCGCCGTTCACCCACCCGAGCTCGTAGCCGGCCTCGAGGGCCGCGTCGAGGTCGTGAAAGCGGGCCGTGGCCGCTCGCACCTGCGCGAGCTCGTCCTCGAGCGCCTCCTCGTGGACGCCCATGTTGTGCCCGGCCATGCTGAGGGCCGCGGCCTTCGGGGCGACCGCGTCGGATCCGGCGAAGGCCACTGTGGGGATCACCACCGCCGCCATGGCCCCCAGAACCGCCAGCCCGAGGCCGAGCGGGCGCTTCCAGTTGGTCCTTGTCCGCTGCATAGTCTCTATCTCCTTTCGCGCTCACGAGAGCGCCTCATGGTTTGCCGCCGCCTCCGCGGTCCGGGCGCAGAGCCAGCACGACGCCGAGCGCAAGTAGCGTTGTGGCGAGCATCGCGGCGGCGCCCACGCCGGCGTGCGCCCAGTGGAAACCGTCGTCGTCCACGCTGACCACGACCGTGGACGGACGATCACGGCTCGGAGGGGGAGGAGGGTTCGTGTCTGCGCCGCTGCTCGACGCGGTGGCAACCGACAGCAGCAGCGCCACCGCAAGTACGACCATCCCCTGAGCCCTTCGCGTGCTGCTCATCTCACCTCCCGTGCCGCAACGACCGCTCTGAGCATCGATGGGTGCGCTGGCGCAACTCTTGAATTCCGCTGGCTCAGCGCTTGAAAATGCGGGCTGGAGGGGTTTTGGCCGATCGTGACGACGCAATGGAGTTCCGCATCCTCGGGCCGTTCGAGGTGTCCGAGGGCGGGCAGACGCTTGAAGTCGGCACCGGCAAGCAGCGGGCGCTCCTCGCGCTCCTCGTCCTGCGCGCCGGCGAAGTCGTCTCCACAGACCGCCTAATCGACGCGCTCTGGGGGGAAGACCCGCCGACAAGCGCACTCAACAGCGTTCACAGCTACGTCTCGCATCTTCGGAAGGCGCTCGGGAACGGGCGCCTGCAGACGCGCGGGCGCGGCTACATCCTCGCGCTGAACTCCGAAGCGCTCGACTGCCGCCGTTTCGAGCGCCTGCTTGGGGAAGGCCGAGCGCTGCTCGCCGCAGGCGAAGCCGAGGCTGCGGCGGACGCGCTGCGCGGCGCTCTCGCACTCTGGCGAGGACCGCCGCTTTCTGACTTCGCGTCCGAGCCCTTCGCACACGGCGAGATCGCTCGCCTCGAGGAGCTTCGACTAACCGCACTCGAGGAGAGGATCGAGGCCGACCTCGCCCTCGGCCGCCACGGCGAGCTCGTTCCCGAGCTCGAGTCGCTCGTCCGCGAGCATCCGCTCCGGGAGCGCCTGCGCGCTCAGCTCATGCTCGCCCTCTACCGCGCGGGCCGCCAGGTAGAGGCGCTCGCTGCTTATCAGCAGGCGCGCAGAACGCTCGGCGAGGAGCTCGGCCTCGAGCCTGGACGCGCGCTGCAGGAGCTCGAGCGCAGCATCCTACGACAGGACGCCGAGCTTGATCCGCCCAGACGAACTCCCGTCGCCCTTGTCAGGGCTCAGCGCCGAAGCGGCGTCCTGATCGCCGTCGGCGCAGCTGTTCTCCTGTCGACGGCGGTTGCCGTCGCCGGCATCGAGCTCACGGGCGGCGACAACCCGGGCCTCGCGGCCGCTTCGGCGAACTCGGTTGCCGCGATCGACGCGGGATCGAATCGGCTCGTGGCCGAGGTCCCGGTTGGGAACGGCCCCACCAGCGTTGCGGTCGGCGAAGGGTCGGTGTGGGTGACGAACGCGCAGGACCGTTCGGTCTCGCGCGTCGATCCCCGGACGAATGGCGTCCTCCAGCGCATCGACGTCGGGGGCGATCCGAGCGGGATCGCGGTCGGAGGGGGCGCAGTGTGGGTGGCCAACTCGTTGGACGGCACCGTGTCCCGTATCGACCCTGAGACGAACCGCGAGGCCCAGACGATCTCGGTCGGCGTGACCCCGACCGCCCTGGCGTTCGGTGACGGAGACGTGTGGGTGACGAGCGCGGAGGAGCGCAGCGTCACGAGGATCGATGCGGTCAGCGGCCGCGTGATCAACAGGATCCCCACGGGCGCGCTCGGTCGTGGCATCGCCGTCGGCGGCGGGAGTGTCTGGGTCACCGACGAATCGAGCCGGAGCGTCGTCCGCATCGATGCGCGGCGGGGCACTGTCCTGTCACCTGTGAGCGTGGGCAGCGGGCCGACCGGTGTTGCGTTCCGCGACGGGTCCGTGTGGGTCGCCAACTCACTCGACGGCACCGTCTCGCGCATCGACGCGGCCACGAACCGCGTCCTGGCCACGATCCCGGTCGGTGAGGGTCCCGAGGGGATCGCCGTCGGCTCCGACGTCGTCTGGGTGAGCGGCGAGTTCTCGGAGGCAGTCGCGCGCATCGATCCGGCAGAGAACCAGGTCGTCGAACGAATCCCAGTTGCGAACCGGCCGAAGGGGCTCGCTCTGCACGAGAACCGGGTCTGGCTCGCAGTCCAGGGATCCGGCGCCGGCCATCGGGGAGGGCGGCTGGTCGTCCAAGCAAATGGGTTGATCGAGGGCTCCGTCGATCCGAGCTTCATGAGCTGGGCCGGGACGATCTCCTCGCTGAGCGCGGCCTACGACGGTCTCGTCAGCCCAGCGCGGCGCGGCGGGAGCGAGGGCGGCCGGGTCGTACCGAACCTCGCGATGTCGTTGCCGGTGATCAGTGCCGGCGGTAGGCGGTACGCCTTCCAGCTTCGCCCCGGCATCCGCTACTCGGACGGGGCGCCGGTCAAGGCGAGCGATTTCCGGCGCGCGTTCGAGCGTACGTTCGGTTCGGACCTGCTGACGTCGGACCCTCCGTTCATAGGGGCCGAGGTCTGCACGAAACGACCGCGGAGCTGCGATCTCAGCCGGGGCATCCGGACGGACGATGCGACTGGGACGATCGTCTTCCTGCTCAGACGGCCCGAGAGCGAGTTCGTGCGGTTCCTCTACGTGCTCGCACCAATCCCACGCGGGACGCCGGATCGGGACCAGGGGAGGCGTCCGATCCCGTCGACAGGGCCGTACATGATCGAGAGCTACGTGCCGAAACGGGCGCTCAAGCTCGTTCGTAATCCCTACTTCCGCGCGCGGTCGCCGGCAGCCCGCCCCGACGGGTTCCCCGACGAGATCGTGTTCAGGCTGGGCGGCGCCGTCAACGCCGGCATCAAGGGCGTCGAGCGAGGGCAGGTCGACGTCACCGGCGTCTCCCTGGAGCACGCCGGGGCGATCGAGGCGCTCGAGGACTTCAAGGCGCGCTATCCGTCGCAAGCCCACCTGCACCAGGAGCAGGCGACCGTCATCGTCTTCCTCAATGTGACGCATCCTCCGTTCGACGACGTCCGGGTGCGGCGCGCGGTCAACTACGCGATCGACCGCGCCGCGATCTCGGCCTCGTACGGCCCGGGGTTCGCCCGGCCGACGTGTCAGCTCCGCCCGCCGGGCACCGTCGGCTTCCGGCGCTACTGCCCATACACCGCCTCGCCGAGCTGGACGGGCGAGTGGAAGGCGCCCGACATGGCGCGTGCCCGCCGCCTCGTCACCGCTTCCGGGACGCGGGGGATGAGCGTGACGATCTGGACGTACCCCGGCTTGTGGGAGGCCGCCGCGGAGGGCGCGGTTCGAGCACTCGAGAGCCTCGGCTACCGGGCGAGCATCAAGCGAGCCAAGGACCTCGAGGCGTACGCCGCGAAAGTGACCGACCAGAAGACGCGGGGTGTGCAGGCCGGAGTGATCGGCTGGTACGGCGTCTCCCGAACGGCCCGCTCCCTCCTCGACACCTTCTTGTGCGAGTCACACGACTGGAGCTTCTTCTGCGATCGGCGTTTCGACGCCCGGATCGCGCGCGCGCTCGAGTTGCAGGCTTCCGACCCGGACGCCGCGGTGGCGTCGTGGGCGAGGATCGAGCGCGATATCGTCGACCTTGCGCCCTGGGTGCCCCTGTTCACTCCGGCGCACACGACACTCGTCTCCAAGCGGGTGGGCAACTACCAGTACAACCCGGAGTGGAGGCTCCTGTTCGACCAGCTCTGGGTGCGATAACGCGCTTCGTGGCGACGTAAGCGACGCGGATTTCCATGAGTTGCCCCGTGCCGTCAGGAGGCTCTCGCAATCGCCCGGGTTGCATATGGGTTGCAACGAGAAAGCGGCTCTGTCGAGCCGCTCGAGAACTCCCTGCAAATGAGGTATGGAGCTAGCCGGACTCGAACCGGCGACCTCCTGGGTGCGATCTCGGTGAACCTCGTTTCTGTCCTTTGCCGTTCTTCGCCGTTTGGCTCAAAGACGCGGATCTACAAGCTGCACGCTCTGCCACTGTTTGCCGTTCTTCGCCTCGGCTAGTTGACGGGGAGGCGGGCGGGCGTGGTCGGGTCGGCCCTGCTGCTTACTCGTCCTCGTGCGCCTCCTCCTTCGGGAGAAAGCCATCGTTGCGAAGCCGCTCGAACGCTTCGTCGATCTTCTCGCCCGACTGAGTGATCTGGCCGGACTGGCGCTCCGTGAAGCTCCCTGCGTCGATGGCCTGCTCGAACGCTGCGGTTCGCTCGCGCAAAGCGTCGATCAGCATCTCGACCGGCTCGTCGGCATCCTCCGGAGCGTTGAGCCCCTCCAGCTCGGATCGATCCGGACGGGCCCGCGCCGTTCTTCGAGACGCCGACGTCGATGGTTCCGGAGGACCTGGCCTACCTCCCGTAGCCAGTCGAGCGGCGGCTCAGTCTCCTGAGCGGGGCGGGCGGCGTCAGCGACGACGCCGGATGGGCCTCGCGGGGTTTCCGATGGCCACTGAGTAAGGCGGTAGATCCTTTGCCACGACGCTTCCGGCGCCGACGACGGTCCCCTCGCCGATGCGGACGCCCGGAACGATGGAGCTGCTCATGCCGATGAAGCAGTCGGCCCCGATCTCGACACGCCCGGGCTCCCAGCCCTGATCTCGGATCGGAACGGTCAGGTCCTCGCTGCGGTGGTTCGCCGTGTGGATCGTCACGTACGGCCCGAAGCCACAATCGTCGCCGATCACGAGACCGCCGTATCCGTTGACGTAGCACCCGTAGCCGAAGCTCACCCGGTCTCCGAGTTCGATCCGGTCGCCGTTCAGCCAGACGATCACGTCGAGGTAGAAGCAACCCTCCCCGATGTGCGCGGCGTCCTTTGGTTCGAGCGGGATGACCTGCTTCGTGGCGTCGGTGATCATCACAGCCGCTTTGACTCCCCTCATTTGGCGCTTCTACCGGAAATCGCGAATGCGCGGGAGACGGTAAGCCTCGACGGGTCGGTGAAGCCGTTCAAGCGGAGCTCGTACTTCGACATTCGCGCGTTCACGAGCTTGTAGGCACCGTGTCCGCTCAGGGACTTGCCACCCTCGTCGCTCGAAACAAGCGCGGCAATCCTCGGCAACAGGAACTCGTGAGCTCGCGGATCGGGGCGTCCTCGAATGCGACGCTCGTCATGGCAACAGCGAGTGAGCCTATGCGACGCTCCCGGGGAATCGCCCGGCTGGACTCCCGGCGGGGCGAAAGTCCCGGGCGTGGCTAAGGGGCCTTGCCGGTCGTGATCAGCTCGGAAGAGCTCGCGAAGCTGCCCCACAGGGTCCAGCGTCACCTCGTGATAGTTACTGTTTTCGTCACCGAAGGAAGCAGTGATGATGTTCCGCTTCAGGTCGATGCGCCAGGCAGACGCCGAGGCGATCGCGGGGTGGCACTACCCTGAACCGTTCTCGTTCTACGACTCGGCAGCCGATCCCAATGATCTCGCCGAGCTGCTCGACCCGACGGCACGTGACGGTTACTTCGCAGTCGAGGACGAGGACGGAAGCCTGATCGGCTTCTTCCATTTCAAGACACCCCACGGCCCCAGGCTGGAGATCGGGCTCGGGCTGCATCCGGAGCGGACCGGACAGGGGCTCGGGAAGAGCTTCGTCGAGGCAGGGCTCGACTTCGGCCGGGCGCGCTTCGCCCCGAAAGAGTTCACGCTCTCCGTCGCCAGCTTCAACCGGCGAGCAATCAGCGTGTACGAGCGCGTCGGCTTCTCCGCGGTCCGCGTCTTCTCGCACTGGACGAATGGCGCCGAGTGGGAATTCGTCGAAATGGAACGACCCGCCTAGCGAGATCGCGCGAACGCACTCCTCGCCTCGGCAACCGAGCAAACACAGACGGTGATCGGCGACGTCAGGCGGCTGATCTACGGGTTGCGCCCGCCCGCGCTCGACGAGCTCGTCGCTCAGTTCGAACGCGTTAGCGCCGGCCGGTGAAGCCGAGCTGCGAGAAGAACGCGCTCTTGCGAGCGCCGTTCATTTCCGCCTTCAGCTGGACGCGCAGGGTGTATCGACCGGGGCGGAAGCGCGCGTTTAGACGGACGACGCGCGAGCGTCGGCGTCCATGCTGCCGATCCGCTTGAGCACTCGCTGCCCGCGCGCGTTGTAGGACGCGGCGAGCAGGTTGTAGTACGAGCGGGCGGAGACGTTTTGCCCCGAGCCACCGAACTGCGGCGGGCCACGGCAGTGCGATCGAGATGAAATCGCAGTCTCGAGTGGCTTTGGAGGTCGTGTCAGACAGCGCGTCGGGGCGATGATGCCCGCGCGACCCAAGCCACCGCCGAAATGGCGACTTTGGCGTCGACACGGACGGTGATCCGATACACGTACCCGGGGACAACCGAGCAGCAAGCCTTCAGCGACGACCTGGAGGCGACGCTCGTCAGCTTTACCCGAATGCTTACCGGCGGCTTTCGTGACCCCGCAGACGGCACGTGAGCCGCTCGGTTGACAGAGCCGACGCCCGGACTCGAACCGGGGACCCCTTCATTACGAGCGTTGAGCGGGTGTCGCGTCAGGTCGCGCCTAGTCGCCCCAAGCCGCACAGCTCCAACGAATCCGTCCGACCGCCCTGGCGACCGAAGACCCCGAACGGCAAACACGTGGACCCCACGTAGACCCCGCCGACCGGCGGTCTCGAGCGCGCCGGCTTCCGGGCCGAACGGCTACGTCCCTTGACTAGGATCGGAACCGCGGCATCGCGTTTGACCCGTCATGGCTGTTTGGCACCGGGTCTAATCCATGCCCAGTCCGCTGCTTTCAGTGTGGCTCCTGCGCGCTCATGGGTCGTCGCAAACAAGAAGGACTGATCCCGATCGCACGATCTCAGGGTCGATATCGATCGAGTCGAGAGTGGAGACGCCTTCGTTCGCCTTCAGACACTGTCCTGCGCTCCGGGATCATCTCGCCCTCGATCTCGCACTGGGCAATGATCCTTTCGCCGACAAGCAGCCGGCACTCGCACCTTGGGATGGGATCGGGGCCGTATTCGACGCGACCAGTGAAGACCGTCCGACCGTCCCGAAACGAGAAAACATCGGTCAGCTGCATCGCCACGCGTGGCATCTCAGAGACCTCTGGCGCGAAGCTGCTGGAGGATGCGAACATCGTCATCGCCAAGGCCAAGCACACCGCGGTGGCGGATCATGAAATCCTTGACGTGCCACTCGGCGCCGCGAACGCCAAGCCGATCGATAAGGCCTAGCCTCGCCTGCGCAGCAGCGCCCAGATCCGGCGGTAGCCGTAGCGCGGGTGGCGGGCGGCGAGCTCGTTCATCCGCTTCACCAGGCGCAGCTCGTACTCGGGCGCAAGCGGGCGGTAGCGCTGGGTCGAGCGATGCTGGTGCAGCAGGCGGCAAGCCCGGCGCTCCAAGACCGGGAAGCGTCCGGGCAGATAGCGGACGGCATCGCGCCGGCGCGCGCGGCCTCACCATTTTCCCCGCTCGAGCTCCTGAGCATCGAGATGTCGAGCGCCTGCTCGGCGACGATCTTCGTCAAGCGCGCGTTCTCGGCCTCCAGCGCCTTCAAGCGCTGCGCCTCGTCCTCCTTCAGCGCGCCGTACTTGATCCGCTAGCGGAAGAAGGTCTGATCGGCCGAAGGGGAGTCGTAGCCGGAGGCCGTGCCCGGGCCAGGGGGTTGGGGGTGCCCGCCGAGGCCAGCGCGAGCGCACAGAGCTGAGAGCGACCGCCGCCATCCCCCACACCAAGTACACCAGCACCGGTAGTGCTCCGCCGATCGCGCGCCGACGCAAGTTCGCCCGTATCAGCCGGCGTCACTGTTCTCGATGACAACCTCGATGTCGCCAGCCGCAACCTCGACGCAGCCGAAATCATCGAAGTAGATCACGAAGTGGCGAGCGCTCTCCACGGCGCCGCGACCCTCTTGGGCCGCGGCAATGATCTCCTGAATCCATGGCGAAGCCTCTACCTCGTAGACCTTGCTGTACGCGTCGATCATCCACGCTTGAACGCTCGGGTCAGCAGTGAACCTGGCCGCAAAGACCGGGGTGAAGCGCAACCGCGTCCAGACGACGCCATCATCGCCCTCGGCGTCGTAACGCAGCACGAGTGCGTCACGGCGAAGATCCAGTATCGGACCGTGCTCAGTCTCTGCCGTGCTGTGTTCTAGCGAGAACAGCTCCCGGACGCGCGAAGTCATGGCAGCACATCCAGGTAGCTAGCACGGCGACCGGCCCCACGGACCCTGATCGTGCTCGACGGCGAACCGCCCATCTCGGCCAGCCGTCCGGTGAGTCGCGTCTCGAGCACAGAGTTGCCGGTGACATCGACGGTCCTCGTCGGCGCGACTCCCGCCCGACGGAACGCGAGAAGCGAGCGGTTGTTGATCGCGATCCGGTGGCCATCGCGCACGATGTACCGAACGGGGACGTCATCGGACGAAATCGTGCCCCTGCGAAGACCGGAAGCGACATCAGCGACGCGTCGACCAGCGAAAATGAAGTCGCTTCCCTCTTCGGCCGTCGTAAACGTGCGACGCACGCCCTCCTGACCGAACAGGATGTCATCGCCGCCCATTGCGGCGCACTCTTCGCGTCGAGCACGACGGCCTAGGCGCTGGCGTAGGCCACGGACAGCGCCGGCTCCCCGTTGCGCCGCCGCCCGCGCGCCGGCCGCTGCGGCCCCGGCGGCACGTCGGGTCGTGCGTCGAAACGCCGCCTTGACCGCGAGCCGACCGCCGGCCTTGACGATGAGCCCGGCGCCGGTTGACGCGCCGGCGACGGTCCCGCCCATCTGTCCTGCCTTGAACTCGAGCGAGTCTTCGTCCGGGCGAATGCCAACGGCGTTCAAGCCCTCCGTCGAGAGCCCGCCGGTTGCGCCATCGGCGGCTCCGGCGGCTGCGTTCCCTAGAGCCTTAGCGCCTTCTTTGACCGCATCGAGGGGATTGGGAAGCCCCCAGCGAAGCCCTAGCGGGTCGACGAGCGTGGTCGGCTGTCCGTTGACGTACACATACGGCCCGGCGTATGGGTCGAAGCGCGCGTTCTCGACCGGATCGAGCGCGCCGAAGCGCCCAGTCGTCGGGTCGTACTGGCGCGCGCGCAGGTGGTAGAGGCCCGTCTCGGGGTCGAGGTGCTGCCCCGTGAAGCGGAGCCGGTTCTCCGGCGCCGAGCCGGAGACGTTCGTGGTCGTCAGCGGCTCGCCGTAGGGTTCGTACTCGTACTTCCACTGCGCAACGCCGGACGAATTAGTGACGTCGGTGACCGTCCCCAGCGGGTCGTGGTGGTAGCTGAACGTCCCAGCCGCCGCCTCGGTGTAGGAGACAGCACCGAGCGGGCCGTTGAGGTAGCGGCGGACGAGCCCGCCAGCTGTTGTGCGCTCGAGCGCGAGCTCGGGGATGCCGCTGTCGGCGAGCGGGTCCCAGACCAGCCGCAGGTCAGCGCCGCCGCCCACCGTTGAGCTGACGCGGCGGCCGTCGCCGTCGTAGCCGTAGCTGGTGGTCGTCCCCGCGTTGGTCGTCGAGGCGAGCTGGTCGGCGAGGTTGTGGGTGAAGCTGCGGCTGCCGGCCGCAGCCTGGTTGCCGTTCGCGTCGTAGGTGTATGTGGTCGTGTTGCCGCCCTTGACCGATTGCGTCAGCTGGTCGGCGGCGTTGTAGGTGTAGTCGATCGTGCCCGTGTTCGGGGCCGAGCCCGTCCGCACCTCCTGGGTGCGGTTCGAGACCTTGTCGTAGCCGTAGCTGATCTTGTTGGCCGCGCCGCTGCAGTCGCTCGCGCCAGATGAGACGCCGAAGCAGGAAGCGGTGAGGCGGTTGCGGGTGTCGTACTCGTAGGCGTCGTAGGCGTCGATGAGGCCGCGGGTCGTCTGCTGCTTGGTCGGGTTGCCGGCCGGGTCGAGCGTCCAGAGGAACTTGGCGAGGATCGTCCCCGCCTTCGCGTTCTCGACCGTGGTCAGGCGTCCGGCGCGGTCGAGCGTCCTGGTCGCGACGTGCCCGTTCCCGGAGGGGAGCGTGACCGTGGTCAGGTTGCCGGCCTCGTCGTAGCCGAAGCTCGTGGTCGAGCCAGCGGAGGTGACGCTCGTCAGGCGGCCGTCATCGTCGAAGACCTGCGTCGCCGTCGTCGCGTCCGGGTAGGTCCGCGAGGTGATGTTGCCGGCGTCGTCGTAGCCGTAGCCGAAGCTGCCGTTCAATCCGGAGCCGCCGCCGCTGCGGGCGATCTCGGTCAGGCGGTCGGCGTTGTCGAAGGTGTAGGTGACGGTGCCGGAGCCGTCGGTCATCGTCTGCAGGCGGCCGGCGCTGTCGTAGCCGCGGCCGACGTCCGGGGTCGAGTCGGAGTAGTCGACGCTCGTCTGCCGGCTCATCCGGTCGTAGCCGTAGCTGATCGTCCCGTCGGTCGTCGGCGTCGGGGTCGAGCTCCCGGCCGGGGTCTCGAGCGTCTTCAGGTTGCCGTTCGAGTCGTAGGTGGAGTTCCAGCTCCCGACCGGCGTCGTCCGCTGGGTCTGCCGGCCGTCGAGGTCGTAGGCCCAGCTGGTGACGTGCCCATTCGGGTCGGTCCGCGTCGCCAGGTTGCCGGCGGCGTCGTAGCCGTAGACGGTGTCGAGCGTTCCCGTCCCGCCGGCGGCCGGCGGCGTCACCTTCCAGAGCCGGTTCAGGTCGTCGTAGCTGAAAGCGGTGACGTTACTGCGCTGGTCGGTGACCTGGGTGGGGTTGTCGACCGCGTCGTAGCCGTACTCGACGTCGTTTCCGAGCGGGTCGAGGACGCGGGTGCGGTTCCCCGCCTGATCGTACTCGTAGCTCCAGGTGTAGAGCGAGGGGTTGCCGCCGGTGACGTTGCCGCGCGGCTCGACCATCGAGCTCGTGCGCCCGTCGTCGTCGAGCCCGTAGCTGGTCTTGTTGCCAAGTGGCGTGAGGACGCTCTTCAGCTCCGCGGTGGCGAAGTACTCGTAGCTCGTCGTCTTCAGGCGCTCGTCTTTCTCGGTCTTGAGCCGGTCGAGCTTGTCGAACGTGTAGGTGCGCTCCTTGTTGAGCCCGTTCGTACGCTTGGTGACGTTGCCGTTCTCGTCGTACTCGACGCTGGTGGCGTGGCTAAGGGGATCGGCCCAGCGGAAGGGGCGGTTGAGCTCGTCGTAGTCGATCGCGCGCGTGCCGCCATCGGGGTGGGCCTCGCTCGTGCGGTTGCCGGCTGCGTCGTAGCCGTAGGTCCAGGTCCAGTCAGCGGGCGTGCCTCCGGCGGCGTTGCCGTTCGGCTCCACCACCTTCCAGAGCTGCC
>JBOHAU010000091.1:0-12857 GCA_050698015.1 Gaiellaceae bacterium | reverse complement strand
CTTCACCGCGCCGATGGTCGGCAACTACGGGGTCGCCCGCGAGCGGGCCGAATCCGCGCGGGCGCACGCGCGCGCCGTGCTCATGCGTGAGGCGCGCGGCCCGGCCTGGACCGACTGGCTGGTGGAGCGTGGGTTGCCGGCGCTCTCCGGGATCGACACGCGGACGCTCGTCGTCAAGCTCCGCGACGCCGGTGCGATGCGCGCCGCCGTCGTTGCCGGGGACGCCTCCGTCGACGAGACGCTGCGCGTCGTCCGCGAGCAGCCGCAGATGGCCGGGCGCCCGCTGGTCGCGGCCGTGTCGACGCCGGGCCCGTACGACTACTCGACCCGGGGACGGACCCGGATCGCGGTCGTGGACTACGGGTGCAAGCGGTCGATTCTCCGTCGGCTGGCGAAAGCCGGCGCGGCCGTCACGGTCTTCCCCCACGATGCGGATCCGGAGGAGCTCGAGCGCTTCGACGGCGTCCTGCTCTCGAACGGACCGGGCGACCCCGAGCCGCTGGTGGGCGAAGTCGATACCGTCCAGGCGCTGCTCGGGCGCGTCCCGATCCTTGGCATCTGCCTCGGCCACCAGCTGCTCGCGCTCGCGACCGGGCACGAGACGTTCAAGCTCCCGTTCGGCCATCGCGGCACCAACCATCCAGTTCTCGAGCGGAAGACCGACCGCGTGCTCGTGACGGCGCAGAACCATGGGTTCGCCGTCAAGCCGAGCGCGGACCGGGAGGCCAGCCACGTGTCCCTGTACGACGGGACGGTCGAGGGTCTCGACTTTCCGGAGCTTGCCGCCCGCTCGGTGCAGTTCCATCCCGAGGCCGGACCGGGTCCGCACGATGCTTGGCGGTTGCTCGAGGTCTGGGTCGAGGAGGTGAGCGGCCTCGCCAAGGCGGCCTGATCTCCGTTCGATCTGCGTGATCGGCTCCGGTCCGATCGTAATCGGGCAGGCATGTGAGTTCGACTACGCGGGCTGCCAGGCGCTGAAGGTGCTGCGCGACGAAGGCTTCCGCGCGATCGTCGTCAACTCGAACCCGGCGACGATCATGACCGACCCCGGGTTCGCCGACCGGACCTACGTCGAGCCACTCGACGTCGAGGGCGTCGCCGGTGTGCTCGCCCGGGAGCGCCCCGACGCTCTCCTGCCGACGCTCGGCGGCCAGACCGCGCTCAACCTCGCGATGCAGCTTGCGGAGCAGGGCGTGCTCGCGGAGTTGGGGATCGAGCTGATCGGCGCGGGTGTGGACGTGATCCGGCGCGCCGAGGATCGCGAGTGCTTCCGGGAAACCGTGCGGCTCGCGGGCTACCTCATGCCCGCCTCCGAGGTCATCCGGGCGCCCGAGGAGCTCGATCAGGAGCTCGCGTTCCCGGTGATCGTCCGCCCGGCCTTCACGCTCGGGGGCCACGGCGGAGGTGTCGCGAGCAGCCCGTCCGAGCTCGACCGCCAACTCGAGCTTGGATTGCGGGAGAGCCCGGTCGGCCAGGTGCTCGTCGAGGAGTCGCTGATCGGCTGGGACGAGTTCGAGCTGGAGCTGATGCGCGACCGGAACGACAACGTGGTCGTCGTCTGCTCGATCGAGAACCTCGATCCGATGGGTGTCCACACCGGCGACTCGGTCACCGTCGCGCCGCAGATGACCCTCTCGGACGAGGCCTACCAGGAGCTCCGCGACGCCGGTGCAGCGGTGATCCGGCAGGTCGGAGTCGAGACGGGCGGCGCGAACATCCAGTTCGCACGCCACCGCCAGACCGGAGAGCTGCGTGTGATCGAGCTCAACCCGCGCGTCTCGCGGAGCTCGGCGCTCGCGTCGAAGGCGACCGGCTATCCGATTGCGAAGGTGGCGGCGAAGCTCGCCGTCGGCTACACGCTCGACGAGATCCCGAACGACCTGACGGGGACGACGCCGGCGAGCTTCGAGCCGACGCTCGACTACGTGGTCGTGAAGTTCCCGCGCTTCGCGTTCGAGAAGTTCCCCGGCGCCGAGCGGACGCTCGGGACGCAAATGAAGTCCGTCGGTGAGGCCATGGGCATCGGGCGCTCCTTCACGGAGGCGTTCCTGAAGGCGAAGCGCGCGCGGGAGGTCGACGATGCCTGGGAGCCGCGCAACCTGCACCCGTGGTTCCAGGGCGAGCTCGACCGGGCATGGGACGGGCTGGCCGGGGTCACCGACGTCGACCAGCTGGTCGCGGACGACTGGGTTCGCGTCAAGCGCGCGGGCTGGTCCGATCTGGACATCGCGGCCCGGTGCGGGACGACCGAGGAGGCGGTCCGGGCGAGGCGGCGCTCTGCCGGGGTGCGGCCGGCATTCCGGCGGGTGGACTCCTGCGCCGGCGAGGTCGAGGCCGCCTCGACCTACTACTACTCGACCTGGGGCGAGGCAGACGAGACGCCTACGGCTCCTAGTTACAACAGGCCACGGGTCGTGATCCTCGGCTCCGGCCCGAACCGGATCGGGCAGGGGATCGAGTTCGACTACTGCTGCGTCCACGCGGCGCGGAGCTTTCGGGAGCTCGGGTTCGAGACGGTCATGGTCAACTGCAACCCCGAGACGGTCTCCACGGACTACGACACCTCGGACCGCCTCTACTTCGAGCCGCTCGGGCTCGAGGAGGTGCTCGCCGTCTGCGAGCGGGAGCAGCCTGTCGGCGTCGTGATCCAGTTCGGCGGGCAAACGCCGCTCAAGCTGGCCCGCGGGGTGGAGGAGGCCGGCTTTCGAATCCTGGGCACGCCATACGACGCCGTCGATCTGGCGGAGGACCGGGAACGCTTCGCCGCGCTTTGCCGGGAGCTGCGCGTCGACGTGCCGCCCTGGGGGATCGCAAGCTCGGTCTCGGAGGCGATCGACGTCGCCGAGGCGATCGGCTACCCGGTGCTCGTGCGCCCCTCGTACGTCCTCGGCGGCCGGCACATGACGATCTGTTACGACGCCGAGACGGTCGGAGCAAGCGCTCCGCCGGGCTCACGCATGCTCGTCGACCGCTTCGTCGAGGGCGCTCTCGAGATCGACGTCGATGCGCTGTGCGACGGCGAGGAGACGTGGGTCGCGGCCGTCATGCAGCACGTCGAGGAGGCGGGGGTGCACTCGGGCGACTCGAGCTGCGCGCTTCCGCCGCCAGGGATGGACGAGGTCCTGCTCGAGACGATTGAGCGAACGGTGGAGCGCCTCGCTCCGGCCCTGGGTGTCATCGGTCTCGTCAACGTCCAGCTCGCGGTCCAGGACGGCCGGCTCTACGTGCTCGAAGCGAACCCCCGCGCCTCGCGGACCGTGCCGTTCGCGAGCAAGGCGATCGGAGTCAATCTCGTCGACGCTGCCTGCCGCCTCGCGGCCGGGGCCCGCTTGGCGGATCTCGCACTCGAGCGTGATCAGACGCCGACGCAGGTCAGCGTCAAGGCAGCGGTCTTTCCGTTCCAGCGCTTCCCCGGGTCGGACCCGGTGTTGGGACCCGAGATGCGCTCGACCGGAGAGGTCATGGCCAGCGCGGCCGACTATCCAACGGCGCTCGCCAAGGCCGAGCGGGCGGCGGGAAGGCCGCTCCCCGACAGCGGGACGATCTTCCTGTCGGTGCGCGATTCGGACAAGGACGCGGTAGCGACGGTGGCCGCGGCCTTCGCGGACCTCGGCTTCCGCCTGACGGCGACCAGCGGGACGGCCCGCACGCTCGCCGCGGCGGGGCTCGCCGTCGAGCACGTTCGCAAGGTGGCGGAGAGCGGGGAGGGGGCGACGGTCGTCGATCTCCTGCGACGTGGCCGCTGCGACCTCGTCATCAACACGCCGCAGGGCTCGGGCGCCCGCAGCGACGGCTACCGGATTCGGGAAGCGGCGCTCACCGCCCGTATCCCATGCATCACGACCCTGAGCGGCGCGGCCGCCGCAGTCCTGGCCGTCGCCGACGCGTGTGGCGAGGACGTGATCTCACTGCAGGAGCGAATCGATGCTCAGCCGCGAACGGCTTAGGGTCACCGGCTCCGAACCGGTCGGCCCGTACACGCTGTTACGGGTCGAGCGGCGGCACCTCGATCCGGGTGTCCCCGGCCAGTTCTTCATGCTCGAGGCCCCGGGCCGCGTGCTGCCGCGGCCGATGAGCCTATGCCTGGCGCCGCCCGGCGAGCTGGCCTTCCTCTTCGAGCCGATCGGCCCGGGGACGAGGGCGCTCGCGGCGCTGGAGCATGGCGACAACCTCGCCGTGCTCGGGCCGCTCGGCAACGGCTTCCGCCTCGACGTCGAGCGGCCGCTGCTCGTCGGCGGGGGGATCGGGATTGCGCCGCTCCCGTACCTGTCGGAGGCGCTGAACACGCCACCGGCGGTGATCGGCTTCCGGTCCTCGGAGTACCTCGAGGCGGCGTCGCTGCTGCCTCACGCCGAAGCCGTCGTCGAACCCACCCTCGTCACCGACGTCTTGCCGCCGGGGTACGACGTCCTGGCCTGCGGCCCGGAGCCGATGCTCGAAGCGGTGGCCGCGCTTGCCCCGAACGCCCAGCTCGCGTGGGAGGCTCCGATGGCCTGCGGCTTCGGGGCGTGCTACGGCTGCATCGTCGAGGTCGACGGCCGCTACAAGCGGCTCTGTGTGGAAGGCCCGGTCCTTGCTGCTTAACGCGTCAGGCTGCCTGGACGCGATTGTGGCGCCGGAGGTCGCCCGCACCTTCGACGCCTTCGTGACCAAGACGGTGACGCCGAAGCCTCGGGAAGGCAACGAGCCGCCCCGGATCGCGGAGACCGAGCACGGAATGCTCAACTCGATCGGCCTCCAGAATCCCGGCAGGGATCGTTTCCTGGCCGAGACGTTGCCCATCCTGCGGGGGCTGGGCGTTCCGCTCTGGGTCTCCGTCGGCGGGTTCTCGGCGAACGAGTACGCGGAAACCTGCGCTGCGCTCGACGACGTGACGATCGAGCTGAACCTCTCGTGCCCGAACGTCGACGAGGCGCCCGAATCGGCGGCGGAGATCATCGCGGCTTGCCGCGAGGCGACTGCGCTTCCGCTCTACGCCAAGCTCTCGCCCCAGCTCTCCGACCTCGCCGAGGTCGCCCGGGCAGTCGAGGCTGCCGGGGCCGACGGGCTCTCGCTGGTGAACACACTTCGCGGCCTCGCGCTCGACGAGCGGACGTTGCGGCCCCGCCTGGAACGTGGGACGGGAGGCTACTCCGGGCCCGCGCTGAAGCCAGTCGCGCTCGCCGCCGTCCACGCCTGCCGGCGCGCGACGAGTCTCCCGATCGTGGGCATGGGCGGCGTCTGGAATGGGCGTGACGCACTGGAGCTGATCGCGGCCGGGGCGAGCTCGATCGCGCTCGGAACGGTTCTCTTCAGCGACCCCTGGGCGGCGCTCCGAGTGCGTGAAGAGCTTCACTCGGAAGCCGAAGCCCTGGGACTCCCGGACCCTTGGATAGCGGTCGCGATTTCACACGAGTCTCTGGTGCCAGTAATGACAACAGAAAAAACGCCTGCATTTCAGGCGAATTGATCGGCCTAGACAAGCTGTTAGTATCACGCGCCGTGGCGTCCGTGAAGACTCAGGCCCAGGCGCCGGCCCGGTCTCGCGACCAACGGATGCAGGCGCTCAAGCGCGCCAACGACATCCGGGTCAAGAGGGCACAGCTCAAGCGAGACCTGAAGGACGGTGAGGCCAGGATCGAGGAGATCCTCCGGAAGCCCCCGGAGTACGTGGCGACCGCGAAGGTGTTCGACATCCTCATGGCCGTACCGAAATTCGGGCGAGTGAAGGCCGGCAGGTTCCTGACGCAGGCGAGAATCAGCCAGTCGAAGACCGTGGGAGGTCTCTCGGACCGCCAACGCGCCGAGCTCATTGCCCTCTTCCAGCGGTAGTTCCCCCCAAGGCCCGCCCGGGCCGGTCATCGTCGTCACTGGAACGTCTGGAGCCGGGAAAGGCACGATCGAGCGGATGCTGCTCGAGCGCCATCCCGAGCTTGAGCTGGCGGTCTCGGCGACGACCCGCGACCGGCGGCCGAATGAGGTCGACGGCAAGCACTACTGGTTCCTGTCCGACGAGGAGTTCGACCGGCGCTTGGAGGAGAAGGGCTTCCTCGAGTACGTGACCTTCCCGTGGGGCCAGCGCTCGGGGACGCTGCTCTCCGAGATCGACCGCATTCGCGAAGCCGGGCGCGTGCCGCTGCTCGACCTCGAGACCGACGGGGCGCTCTACGTGCAGAAGAAGGTTCCCGGAGCTGTGACGATCTTCGTGACGGCGCCGACGTTCGAAGAGCTCGAGCGCCGCCTGAGGGCGAGGGCGACCGAGAGCGCCGGCGAGATCGGCGAGCGCCTGGCACTCGCCCGTGAGCAGCTCGAGCTGGCCGACGAATTCGATCACGTGATCGTCAACGACGACCTCGAGCGCGCGGCGGCCGAGGCCGACGCGATCGTGCGCGAGGAGATCAAGAGGGGCCAGGTACCATTGAGCCCGTGATCCACCCGAGAATCGACAAGCTCCTGGACAGCGTTCCGGAGCGGTACGGCCTTGTGCTCGTAGCCGCGAAGCGCGCCCGCCAGATCAACAACTACCACCACCAGCTCGGCGAGGGGACGTTTGAGGACTTCCCGCCCCCGCTCGTAGAGTCGCGCTCGAAGAACTACCTGACGATCGCCCTCGAGGAAGTCTCCGAGGGCAAGATCAAGCACGAGTACAAGAGGTAATCCGCGCCCATGGCGCGGGTCCTGGTCGGAGTGACCGGCGGGATCGCCGCCTACAAGGCTTGCGAGCTGGTGCGAAGGCTGGTCCGCGGCGGCCACGAGGTGATTCCGCTGGTGACGCCCGGCGCAGAGCGTTTCGTCACGGCCGAGACCTTCCACGCCCTGGCGCGGCGCTCGCCGAGCGCGGACCCGTATCCCCATCTGGAAAGCGCCGATCTGCTCGTCGTTGCGCCGCTGACGGCGAGCACGCTCGCGAAGCTCGCCATCGGAATGGCCGACAGCCTCGTCACCGAAGCGGCCCTCGCCCATGGAGGCCCCGTGCTTCTCGCACCGGCGATGAACACGCGGATGTGGAGCCACCCCGCCACGCAGGCGAACGTCGAGGTGCTGCGCTCCCGTGGAGCGGAGCTGATCGGGCCGGAGGAAGGCGAGCTGGGAGAGGGCGGCGAAGGGATGGGGCGGATGTCCTCGCCCGAGGCGATCTTCGCGCGCTGTGAGGAGCTCCTGAAAGCGTGAGCGTACTGGCCGGACGCTCCGTGCTCGTCACCGCCGGCGGCACGCGGGAGCCGATCGACGCGGTCCGATTCGTCGGCAACCGGTCCTCGGGCCGCATGGGCGCGGCGCTCGCCGCCGAAGCACGGCGCCGCGGCGCCGACGTGACTCTCATCGCGTCGAACCTGTCGATCGAGCCCCCCGCCGGAGTCGAGGTCGTCGAGGCGCCCACCGCGGCCGATCTGGCGCGCGAGACGCTGCAGCGTGCGGACTCGGACGTCGTCCTGATGACGGCCGGGGTGGCCGACTACCGCCCGGCGAGCCCGATCGAGGGCAAGCGCGGGAAGGACGACCGGCCGTGGCAGCTCGAGCTGGAGCCGACGGAAGACGTCCTCCACGCGCTGACGGCGGAGACGGCGAACGGACGTGTCGTCGTAGGCTTCGCTGCAGAGACGGGAGTCGACGGTCTCGACCGCGCGAGGACCAAGCGAACCGGCAAGAAGGTCGATCTCCTCGTCTACAACGACGTGGGCGATCCGGACATCGGCTTCGAGTCAAGCGAGAACGAAGTGGTGATCATCTCCGAGGAGGGCGAGCGGCACGTGAGGCGCGCGCCCAAGGAGCGGATCGCTGCAGAGATCCTCGATGACGTCGAGCGGCTACTCGGGAGGCACGGTGGAGCGACAGACTGAGGAACGGCCACTCTCCGTCTCGACGTCGAGCGATGCGCTGAGCCGCGTGACGTCGAACATCGGCCGTGTCGTCCACGCGCCGGAGGAAACTCTGCGGCTGAGCGTCATCTGTCTGGTCAGCGAGGGGCACCTGATCATCGAGGACTTTCCCGGCGTGGGGAAGACGATGCTCGCCAAGGCCCTCGCGCGCTCGATCGACTGCTCGTTCTCCCGGATCCAGTTCACGCCCGACCTACTTCCCTCGGATGTCACGGGCGTCAACGTCTTCGACCAGCGGTCGAACGAGTTCGAGTTCCGGCCGGGGCCTGTGTTCGCGAACATCCTGCTCGTCGACGAGATCAACCGGGCTTCGCCGAAGACCCAGGCGGCGCTGCTCGAGTGCATGCAGGAGAACCAGGTGACCGTCGACGGCGTGTCGTATCCGCTCGGCCGGCCGTTCATGGTGCTCGCGACCCAGAACCCGATCGAGTACGAGGGCACTTACCCGCTGCCCGAGGCGCAGCTCGACCGCTTCACGATGCGCCTCGCGATCGGCTATCCACCGCTCGCCGAGGAGGCGCGGATGCTGAGCGAGCAGACGAGCGAGCCGCCGCTCGAGAGCCTCGAGCCGGTGGCGAGCGCCTCCGAGATCACGGCGGTGATCGACGACGCGAGGCGCGTCTTCGTCGAGGAGAGCGTCAACCGCTACGTCGTCGCGCTCCTGCGCCACACGCGCGGCGACGAGCGCCTCTACCTCGGCGCCAGTCCGCGCGCCGGCATCGCGCTGCTGCGGGTCGCCAAGGCTCTTGCGCTGGCGGAGGGGCGCGAATATGCCCTGCCGGACGACGTCAAAGCCGTCGCCGCGCCGGTACTGGCTCACCGGCTGATCCTCGGGCCGGAGGCGCGCGCTGCTGGGCTCTCCGCCGCGGATCTCGTCGGCCAGGCGATCGAGCGAACCCCGGTCCCGGTCTAGCGTGTCTCCGCGCGGCCGCTTGACGCTCGCGCTCGGGCTAGGGACGTACCTGGCGGCTTGGGCCTTCGGTGCGCGTGCCCTCTATGCACCGGCCGTCGGGCTCGTGATCGCCGTCGGCGCCGGGCTCGTCTGGACGCGGTTGCTTTCGCGGCCATTCCGCCTTCACCGGTCGATCGATCGCGAGCAGCCCGTCGAGGGCGACGACATCGTCGTCGACGTCGAGCTCGCACCCGAGGGCGGCGGCGTTTTGCCGGGAAGCGTGGTGCTCCATGACGCTGTGGGCGGCCTCGGCACGCGAGACGTGACCGTCGTCCGGGACGACCGTGTGCTGCGGGCCGCGTACCGGATCGACCATGTCCCTCGTGGCCGGTACCGGTTCACCGGCGCCGAGGTCTCGATCGAGGACCCCTTCGGGCTCTCGACGCATCAGCAGGCTCTGCCGGACACCGGCACGCTCGTCGTCTACCCGCGTCTGACCAGGCTCGAGACGCTGTTCTCCGAACGCGGGCTCCGTGCCCACGGCGGCGGCCGGATGCTCCTGCGCCGCCCGGCCGGGTTCGAGCTCCACAGCGTCAGGGAGTACCAGGACGGCGAGTCGCTGCGACGGGTGCACTGGCCTTCGACGGCGCGTCGGCAGCAGCTCATGGTCAAGGAGCTCGAGGACGCGCCACGGGACGAGGTCGTCGTGGTGCTCGACGCGCAGGCGGGGTTCGGTGCAGGCACGCCGCCCGACTCGAGCTTCGACGCGCAGGTTCGAATCGCCGGCTCGATCCTCTGGACGCACGCGCGCCGCGGACGGAACGCACGCCTGCTCGTAACGAGCGCAGGTGCGGAGCCCCTCGCTGTCCGCGCGTACGAGCGGGACTGGTCCCGGGCCATGGAAGCGCTTGCGGCGGCCGAGCAGGACGGACGCCGCCCGCTCGAAGCGTTTCTCGGTGACACGGCAGGAGATGCCGCGCGGGCGAGCGATCTCGCCGTCGTCACGCCGGCGCTTCGGCCGGCACTCGTGGAGGCGCTGATCGCGCGGGCCGCGAGCCGCCAGCAGGTCTCGGTCGTCTACGTCGACCTCCCGAGCTTCGGCGGCCGCGAGCGGCGCGCGGCCGGCGTCGACAGTGCGGTTCTGCGGCTCGAGGCCGCGGGCGTCCCTGTCGCCGTCATCCGCCGAGGCGACGACCTCTATGCGGTCCTCACCGCAGCGACGGAACGGATCGCGCATGGCTAGGACCGCGCTCCTGTCGCTGCTCCCGGCCGCGTTGATCGCGACCGGCTGGCGGCAACTCGAGTTCCCCGCCGAAGGTCGTGAGCTCGCGCTCGCCGCCCTGCTCGGCGTCGGCGTCGCGCTCTTGCCACGGCCCTGGCTCCGGTTTGCCGCCCTCGTTGGAGCAGCTCTCGTGGTCGCCCGCTTCGCCTTCGGCCTGTCGTCGGTGGGGGGTGTGTTCTCGGGCCTCTGGAACGGCGTGCTCGACTTCTACGAGATCTCGCTGCCGTTCGACCCGAGCCGGCGGGACCGAATGCACGGTGTCGTGCTCGTCGCGGTGTTCGCGTTCACCGTGGGCGCCGCCCTTGCGATCGCTCGCCGGCGCGCGGTCCTCGCCTCTGCGATCACCTTCGCCGGGGCCGCCTGGCCCGTGACGCTCATCCGCGACGCGCCTTCAACGGCGCGGGGCGTCTTGCTGCTGCTCTCCGCGCTGCTCCTTCTCGCCGTGCTCCGAGCACCGGAGTCCCGGCGCGGCGGCGGCCAGACGGCTCTGGTGGGCGCGGGCGTAGTCCTCGCGGCGCTCGTCGCCGTCAGCTCGCCCGCGGTGGCGAAGGGCGGGTTCCTGAACTGGGAGCAGTGGGAGCCGTACACGAGGGACCGGAAGCCGGTCTCGGTCTCGTACGTGTGGGACGCCAACTACGACGGCATCGAGTTCCCCAAGGAGGCGACCACGGTTCTTACGATCAAGGCGCCCCGCCGCGTCTCGTACTGGCGCGCGACGACACTCGATTACTTCCTGGACGATCACTGGCACGAGGGGTCGCCGACTATCTCTCCGGTCCAGATCGACGTTCGCGACGCGCTCTTCGACGATCCGCTCGTTCCACCGCGGGCCCGAAACCCCGAGGGCTGGATGGAGCAGGAGGTGAGGGTCCGCGCGCTCAGTGACAGGCACCTCGTCGGAGCGACGGTGCCGATCGCGTACGAGCGGGACGCCGCGGACGCCTATTCGCCGGGAGTCGCCCATGTCGGCAGCCTCGAGCGTAATCGGACGTACAAGGTTTGGAGCTGGGTTCAGCAGCCGAGCCCGAGGCAGCTCGCCGGATCGCCGCCGGACTACCCCGAAGAGATCGCCGGCGGCGGCGCCTTCCTGATCACCCCATCCGGCTTCGTCCCACCCTTCGGGACACCGCAACGGGATGACCTGATGCGTGACCTGTTGGCGCAACGTGGCAACGGGCCCGAAGCTCGATACGCCCGGCTCTACGACTTGGCGCTCGAAGTCGCCGGCCGGCCGAGGAACCCGTACGCGGCGGTCGTCGCGCTCGAGGCGTGGTTCCGGTCCGGCATCTTCACCTACGACGAGACGCCGCCCGTCACGCGGGGCACCGCGCCGTTGCTCGCCTTCGTCTCCCGCCACCGGCGGGGCTACTGCCAGCACTTCGCCGGCGCGATGGCGCTGATGCTTCGGTACCTCGGGATCCCGGCGCGCGTCGGCGCCGGCTTCACGACAGGGCGTTACAACGAGGATCGCGAAGAGTGGACGGTTTCGGACACGAACGCCCACACCTGGGTGGAAGCGTGGTTCGCGGGCTACGGCTGGCTGCCGTTCGATCCGACGCCCGGTCGGGTTGGGCTCCTGAGCCCCTACACGACGTCGTCCGTGTTCTTCGACGTCTCGGGTGCGCAGGGGCTCCTCGCGGGGATCGGCGCGGTGGGGCGGGAAGCGCTCAACTCGCGCGGTGGACCAGATGCCGAGGAGAATCGGCTCCGTGGACTCGATCCGGCAGGGCGCGGAGGCGGAGACGGCGACGGATCCTCCGGCGGAAGCGCCTTCGGCCGGAGCCTCGTCGCCCTGTTCCTGCTGATCGCAGCCGGACTGACCGCAGGCCTCTGGGTGGTCAAGCTCCTGCGCCGGCGCGCTCGCTACCTCACGCGCGATCCTCGACGGCTTGCCGGCGCGGTCCGCCTCGACCTCGTCGACTTCCTGGTCGACCAGCGGCTTCCGATCTCTACGAGCGCGACTCCTGCGGAGGTCGGGAGGGAGCTCGAGCGGTCGATCGACATTCGAGGAGATCTTCTCGCCGACGAGCTCGCCAAGGCGCGGTACGGGCCAGAAGCGGGCGCCGCGGATGCGGCTGGTCGGGCGAGAAGGGAGCTTCGCGTCGTCCGTCGCCGGATTCGCCGCCGGCTCGGCCACGGCGACCGACTGCGTGGTGTGCTCTCCCTGCGGTCACTGGGCCTCGGCTCGAGCTAGATGGAGGCGGTCGTCCTCGCCGCGGGCGCAGGCCGCCGCCTCCGCCCGCTGACCGAACGCTGGCCGAAGCCGATCCTTCCGATCGACGGGAAGCCCGTGATCGTGACGGTACTCCGGGAGCTCGAGGCGGCGGGCGTGACCGGGGTAACGGTCGTCGTCGGCCACCTCGGCGGGCAGATCCGGAGCCTGCTCGACGGCTTCGACGTCCGCTTCGCCCAGCAGCCCGAGCCCCTGGGCTCCGCCGATGCGCTTCGTCAGGCAGTGGAGGCGGGAGCACGCCCGCCGCTGCTCGTCAGCGTCGCCGACACGGTCTTCGCGCCCGGCGATCTCCGGCGCTTCGTCGAGACGTGGGAGCGCTCTGGAGCCGACGGGGCTCTGGCGCCGCCGCTGTGGGGCGCGGGGCCGGAGGTGCTCCGCCAACTCGACGGCCTCCCCGGGCCGCCGTTCGAGCTTCAGACCGTGTTCGCCCGAGCCCGTGAGGCCGGAACCGACGTCGTCTCGGCCGTGCTCGGCCCGATCCGCGCCCTCACCGAGCCGGCCGACGTCGTGAGGCACAACTTCGTCTACCTTGGTGAGTAGACACATGAGCGAGACCTATGACCTCTTTCAACAAGGGCGCGCACATCTCCGGAA
>JBOHAU010000090.1:0-24107 GCA_050698015.1 Gaiellaceae bacterium | reverse complement strand
GAGGAGATCCTCCCGCTCTACGCCGAGCTCCAGATCAAGTTCATGGATGACGCCGACCACGCACTTGCCTTCGGGACGCCCGACGACCGCCCGCAGCTTCTGCCCGAGCGCTACGAGGCGCTGGGGGGCGACCGCCTCGATGCCGTTCGCGCCGCTGCGGACAGGCTGAGCGACTCGCTTCCGCTCACCATCGCCCATATGGAGGCGCACGACGGGAACATCTTCGTCCGGGACGGACGGCCGGTCTTCATCGACTGGGCCGAGGCGGTGGTGACACACCCGTTCGTCGGGCCGCTGCTCATGCTTCGCTCCGCGACGGACCGCTACGGCTACGAGCCCGGCTCTCGCGACGTGGAGCGTCTCCGCGATCAATACCTCGACCCCTTCACCGCCTTCGCTCCTGTCGCACAGCTACGCGACCTGTTCGCCGACGGCTACCTGCTCTTCCCGGTCTCACGCGCGGATTCCTGGCGGCGAACGCTCGATGATGCGCCGGAGCCGGAGGAGTTCGGCGACCCGGTCAACGCCTGGCTCGAGATCCTCGCCGAGATCGCGGACGGCACGACTACGCTTGGTGGTGCATGAGTGCCATGCGAGGCAGCTGCTGGTGCGGGAGCGTCGAGTTCGAGGTCGCCGAGCCCTTCATCAGCCTCAACTTCTGCCACTGCACGTCGTGCAAGCGGATCTCCGGGGGCGTCGGAACGGCCAACGGTCGCGTCCGGACCGAGTGGATCGCCGTCAAGCAGGGGCGCGACCGCCTGACGACCTATCAGCCGGACGAGGGAACCGCGAAGACGTTCTGCTCGGTGTGCGGCTCGAACCTCTTCGGCGGCGGCTGGCCGGAGTCGGAGCACACCAGTATCCGCCTGAGCTCGATCGACGAGGGCCTCGACCAGAAGCCCGACGCGCACAGTTATGTGCGTTCGGTCGCCGCGTGGGAGACGCTCCCCGACGACGGCTTGCCCCGATACGAGGTCACTCGGCCATGAAAGCCGGCCGCCTGCTCAACCTCGGCGTCGTTCCCTACCTCGAGGCTTGGGAGCTGCAGCGCTCGCTCGCCGAAGCGGTCCTGGCAGGCGAGGTGCCCGATACCATGATGCTGCTCGAGCATCCGCCAGTGATCACGCTCGGGCGGCGAACGGAAGCCGGAGAGCTCCACGTACCTGACGGCGCCGAAGTCGAGATCGTCGCGACCGACCGGGGCGGCAAGTCCACCTACCACGGCCCGGGCCAGCTCGTCTGCTATCCGATCCTCGACCTGACGCGCCACGGGCAGGACGTCAAGCGCTACTGCCGCGACCTCGAGGAGGCGCTCATTCGCACGCTCGAGGGCGTCGGCGTCTACGCCACGCGAATCGAGGGGCTGACGGGGATCTGGCTGGAACGGCCGCCGCGCAAGATCGCGTCGATCGGCGTGCACATCGCGAAATGGGTGTCGACGCACGGGTACGCGCTCAACGTCGACCTCGACCCCGCGCCGTTCACCGAGTGGATCACCGCCTGCGGGCTCGAGGACACCGCCTTCACGACGGTTGCGCGCGAGCTGGGACGAGCTGTCTCCGTCGACGAGGTCCGGCCCCACGCAGCCGCGACGCTCGCAGAGGTTTTCGGCCTCGAGCTACTCGAGCCAGCCGCCATAGGAGACCCGGTGGGACGGCGGGAGGTCAGCGTAGGCCTCGGCGGGCTTGGTCGTCTCCTCCCCGACTGAGACGCCGAACCGCTTCCCCGTCTCCGACACGGGATAGACGATCCCCTTTCGGCCGATGCCGCGCGCGCCGACCGCGAAGACGACGGAGGGCCCGTCGCCGGCCCCGACGATCATGTGGTCGGTCTTCGGAGGACAGTGGACGAGATCCCACGCCTCGAGCTCGCGCACTTCGTCCTCGACGACCAGCAGACAGGTCCCGGCAAGCACCAGGAAGTCCTCCTGGGCGTTCTCCCGGTGGTAGCGGCCGAGGCTCTCGCCCGGCTGGAGTACGCTGATGTTGACGCCTAGCTGGCGGAAGGGCCGCTTGCCTTCGAAGTCGCACCAGCGGCCAAGGTGGTCCCGTTCACGCCATCTGGACTCGCGTGCGTTGACGACGAACCAGCCATCGCCGTCCGCGACCAGCCCGTACTTCGTCGTCCTCAGCGGTACTTCGGGCACGACGCCCGAAGCCTACGCCGCTTCGACCGCCGCGATCAGCGCGTCGACGACGCCCTCGGTCTACTGCGTTCTCAGGTCATGCCGACCGGCCGCCGGAGCGCGGCTTTGCCGCGCGGGAGGCTCGCTTCAGCGAGAAACAGCCGGAGCAACCAACGCTTCGCCGGCTCCTGAAACAGCTGAAGTGCGCGGCCGCGGGCAAGGAGGGGGCACGCGGGGGAACCAGGGGTTCCCCCGCGCTCGGCCCGTAGACTTTCGGGCGTGAAGGCACTGCCCGTCGCGGAACGCCCGCGCCGACCGCCGTGGATGAAAGTCCGCGCGCCGAGCGCCGACTCGCAGTACTTCGACGTCCGCAAGCTGATCCACGGCGCGAGCCTCCACACGGTATGCGAGGAGGCCCGCTGCCCCAACATCGCCGAGTGCTGGGGGCGGGGGACGGCGACCTTCCAGATCCTTGGCGACACGTGCACGCGCGCCTGCCGCTACTGCTACGTGCACTCGGGACGCCCCGAGCACCCACCCGACCCGCTCGAACCCCTGCGACTCGCCAACACGGCGGCGAAGATGGGGCTTGAGCACGTCGTCGTCACGTCCGTCGATCGCGACGACCTTCCGGACAAGGGCGCCGGGCATTTCGCCGCCACCATCCGCGCGCTCAAGCGCAAGGCGCCGGACACGAGCGTCGAGGTGCTGACGCCTGACTTCCTCGGCTTCGAGGAGGAGGCGCTCCGGATCGTCCTAGCCGAACGGCCGGAGGTGTTCAACCACAACATCGAGACCGTCCGGCGGCTGCACCGGACCATGCGAGGCGCCAAGGCCTCGTACGACACCGCGCTCTGGCTGCTGCAGCGCGCGAAGGAGCTCGCCGACTACCCGGTGCTGACGAAGTCCGGGATCATCGTCGGGCTGGGGGAAACGAACGACGAGGTGGTCGAGACGATGCGCGAGCTCCGCGCTTACGGAGTCGACGTCGTCACGATCGGCCAGTACCTCCAGCCGTCCGCGAAGCACGCGACCATCGACCGCTGGGTCCACCCGGACGAGTTCCGCTGGTTCCGCGAGCAGGGCGAAGCGATCGGCTTCGGCTCCGTCTTCAGCGGGCCACTCGTACGCTCGTCCTATCGCGCCGACGAGCAGCGCCACGCCGCCGAGACCGGCCGCGGCGCCGTCGCGTACTAGCCGGCGTCACGGAGCCGTACCAGAGCGATCTCAACCGCGGAAGAGGCATACTCCAGGCATGTCGAGAGCGACGCTCGCGACAATCGTGGTCCTGATCGCGCTGACCGGCACGGGGGCCGTCCAGGGTGCTTCGAGCGGAGTGACCAAGCTCACGATCGTGGACCGGACGCCGCTGACGCTGCGCGGGACGGGCTTCGCAGCCGGCGAGCGAGTGCGACTGGTCGTGAGAACGACGTCGACTCGACAGCTGCGTCTCAGCGCGACTCGGAGCGGCTCGTTCCTCGCCGCCTTTCGAGCCACGTCGTACAACCGCTGCTCCGGCCTGAACGCCTTCGCATTCGGGTCGCGTGGAAGCCGCGCGCAGCTCGTGTTGCCAGCGCCGGCCTGTCCTCCGACGCGCTAGTCGCGCGGGGGCGGGAGACCCGGCTCTCTCGACTTCTTCGGCGGGTCGAGCAGACGCTCCAAGTCCGGATCGGACGGTGGCTGCACCGCCGACAGCGGCTCACCGTTCTGTTCGTCCACCCGTTCGTCTGTCGAGCGTTCATTGCTCACGCGCGCACCCTACCCGGACGACGCCGAGCGTAAGCACGACGAGGGCCGCCCGTAGGCGGCCCTCGTCTCATTCGCGCTAGGTCGGTGACCTAGTGGCCGTGCCCGCCGCGCTGGTTGACCGCGACGTGCATGACGCTTCCGTGGTGGCTCTCCGCGAGCACCTTGATGCGAGTACCGCTCTGCGGCACGTTCACGCCCGTCCAGCCCGGCTGGAAGCGGCCGTGCGACGCGGCGGTGTGCCCGTCGTCTGCGCTCCACCAGGACTGCATGTCGTCGAACAGCCGAACCGCCGGCTTCGACCGGATGGTCGTCGGCTCGCTGTTCAAGTGCAGGGTGATCCGATCGGTGCGCTCGAGCCCGAAGGTCGAGTCGTACGACTGGATCCGCTGACGCATGTACTGCCCGTTCGCCCAGTGCTCGTGCGACGGGTGCGCGTCGACCGGCAGGAGCAGGCCGCCGCCGGGATGGTCGCCAACGCTGTTGTCGTTGAACGTCTCGTCCCAGTAGCTGATCAGCAGGCCGTCCTGGTACGGGTAGTGCTCCACCCAGTCCGGCTTCGTGTTCAGGAAGCCGAAGTTGTACGCGGTGCGTAGCGACCGGTCGTACCCGTCGTACTGCCGGTTCTCCATCACGTACGCGTTCAGGTGGAAGCTGATCTCGGTGCCGGTCGTCCGCTTGAAGCCGTTGAACGTCCAGTCCTCGTCAGCCTCCGCGGTGCCAACCGCGGTCCCGTTGATCGCGATGTTGTCGATCTTGAAGCCGAGCTCCGTGACGGCGGGGTCGGTCGTGTAGCGAACGCGGAGCGCGTTCGTCCCGGCCGGAAGTGTCGCCGTCAGCGGCACCCAGGCGCCGCCGGTCGAGCCGTCGATCCCGGCACCGCTCGTGTTGATCCCGCTCTCATCGTCCGAAGCGGGAGTGGAGCGGTTCGTGACGACCGGCGTGTACGTCGCACCGCCGTCCGTCGACGCCTCGATGAACGCGTAGTCGAAGTGCTGCTCGGTTTCGTAGTTGACGTCCGCCGTCAACGAGCCGGCAGAGATGCCGGTGGTCTTCGACATCGTCGTGTTGATCTCGTCGCCCATCGTGCTCCAGTAGAACCAGGAGCCCGTCTTGGGAGTGCCGACGACGGTTTCCTTCTTCTTGTCGGGCAGCAGCGCGAACGCGGCCTGGAGGCCGAGCTTCGACGCGGCGTCGTTCGGGCCCAGCTTCAGGTTCTTCCGCTCCTTGTACTGCACGACGTCATAGAACTTCCCGCCCGGGCACGTGTCGCAGCCCAACCAGCCGAGCTGGAACTTCTCCCAAACGCCGAGGTCCACGGGAGCATCGGCGATGCCGTCGGGGCCGCCGTCGCCGATGTTCGCGCCTGAGCTCATGAGCGTCCAGAACGCCGTGCTGTTCTCGGCGCCACCAGTGTTGCCCGAGGTGTCGTAGAGATCCGGCAGGCCGAGGTCGTGCCCGTACTCGTGGGCGAAGACGCCGAGGCCGCCGTTCTCGGGCTGGATTGTGTAGTCGCCGACCCAGACGCCGACCGGACTGTTCGGGATGCCGCCGGGCAGCCCGCCCGACGCGCCACCTGAACCGATGTTCACGCCCGGAAGCCCACCGGGGCCGCCGGCTTGCACGGCCGCGTACCAGCGGTGGCTCCAGATGGCGTCCGTACCCTGGTGCGGGTCGCCGGCAGCCTGGTCGCCGCCTGCGTGGACGATCTGGAAGTGGTCGATGAACCCGTCCGGCTCGTCGAAGTTGCCGTTGCCGTTCAGGTCGTAGCGATCCCAGACGTCGAACCGCTTGAGGTACTCCGCGATCTGAGTCGTGGTCTTCCCGGCAGCAAGCTGACCCTGGACCCAGTAGGACATCGCATCGCGGATCAGGAACCAGGTGTTGTTGCAGACGATCGAGCCGCAGAAGTCACGGCCGTAGCGTGCCTCGTTGAACGGCACCTTCACCCAGCCGTGAACCTCGCGACCCGTCGCCGGGGCACCCGAAGGATCGCCGATGACCGAGTAGCGATTGGACGACTGCCGCTCCCAGTACTCCGCCATCCGCTCGAAGTACATGTTCGAGTAGTGAGCGGCGTTGTAGTCGGCCTTCCACAGGGTGGAGTTGTCGACCGAGCGGTCCGGCTGCGGGATCTGGTTGTGCAGCGGCCCGTCGTACTTCCCGGTTCCGCCGGGCGGGTAGCCCTGCGGCGAGCCGTCGCTCGGGAACGCGCACGGGTTCGGCGGCGCCGGGTTGGTGTCGACGTCGTCGCAGAACGACGAGTGCCGTGCGTTGCCGAACTCGGCGATGACCACGAAGACCGGGTCGGTCTTGAGCCGCCCGAGCTCCACGTACTTGTTCTTGCCGAGCCGGACGACGTCGCCCTTCGCGTCGCCGTGGAGCTTCAGCTCGATCGCGGCCTCGCGACGAGCCTCCATCTCCTTCGTCATCGGGCCCGGCAGGTTATGGCTCATCGCCGACTCGGCTTGCCGCTGATCCACGACTCGCGCGGGTGCGTTCCCCGCGCCGGCTGCCGCCGAGAAGGCGATGGTCACCAATGCCAGCAGCCCAATGAAGGCTCCTGACAAAGTCCATCGAGACTTCATCCATCTCCCCTTTCGGAGTTTGACCCCCCTACATAGAGACACCGCTATCTGCGGCGCTCGGCGGCATGTTAGCGTCGTTTGAAGAAGAATGCTGATCCGAGCTCAGCGCTCGGCGCGCACAAAGAGCGGCCTTGTCGCGCGGTCCAGTGCTCGTGCGACGCGCTGGGCGTCCTGCCCGAGGTAGAGGCCGTTCTCGAGAATCGGCTCCGCTGCGTCTTCGATCTCGGGCCAGGTGGAGATCGTCGGAACGCGGCGAATCGACGGGATGCCCTCCAGGAAGACCTCGGAATGGCGCGGCTTCTTCGTCGGGTCGAGAAAGGCCTCCGAACGCGCGACCTCCTCCAGCGAGGGCACCGTGCGGCCCGTCTTCGCGACGATCGTCTGCCCCTCCGTGCTGTTCGCGAACTCGACGAAGCGCCACGCGGCCTCGTGGTCCCCGTCCTTCGCCATGCAGTAGGCATCGGAGTGGAGGATCCCGGCCGGCTGCCGCATGACGGGGAGCGAGGCGACGTCCCAGTCGAACTTGGTGATCGTGCGGAACGTCGGCGTCGAGCGGCGTGAGGAGAGAAGCATTGCCAGCCGCCCGTTCTGGAACCGCGTCTCGTCGTCCTCAGCCTCGACGTCCACGTCGGACGGCACTACGCCGTAGCTCGAGCGGAGCTTGAGGAACTCCTGAAGGGCCTCCAGTGCGCGCGGCGTCTCCAGCGTCAGGCGCGTTGGACGCTCGAGGTCGTCGACGAGCTCGCCGCCGTTCGACCAGACGAAAGGCGCCAGGCGGATGAGCGTCGGCTCGACCCCGAGGCCGTGGATCGCTGGCTTGGCACCGCCGAGGTCCGGGTCGCCGGCCGCAACTCGGCGGCCCTGTGCGTCGCGCGTCAGGCCCGCTGCCCGCACCACGAACTCCGTCCACGTCCAGCCGGGGCGCGGCTCGGGCACGCCGAAGCGGCGGAACACGTCCCGGTTGTAGTAGACGACGAGGCTCGAGACGTTCTGCGGCAGGCACGTCAGGACGTCGTTCCACTGAAACGCCTCCAGCGCCTGCGGGAAGAAGTCCTCCGGCTCGAACACGTCCGAGTCCTCGACCCGTTGTTCGACCGGCTCCAGCACGCCGCGGGCCGCGAACTGGCCGTAGAAGCGGTAGTTGAGAAGGAAGACGTCCGGAGGCGCGCCGCCGGCGAACGACGTGGAGAGACGCGCAATGAGGTCCTCCCGATCGCTTGCCTCGATCAGCTGCACGGCACCGCTCCCCTCGCGACGTTCGTAGGCTGCGATCAGATCGCGATAGGCCTGGATCTCCTCGGGATCGCCGAAGACGAGAAAGCGGATGTCCCCGCCGCTCCCGGCGCCGCCACAGCCGGCAAGCGCCGACACGACGACGAGAACGGCAAGTATTCGCGCGAACACCGCGCGGAGGATAGAGAGACGGGACCGCCGAAGCGGCCCCATCTCAGGTCGTAACGGTCAGTCCAGGTTCAGCCGCCAGGTGCTGCGGCCGTGGGTTGCGTTGTAGAGGATCCGCTCGCTCGCGACGATCTCGAGGCTCGTGGACTCAACCTTCGGCAGCCCCGGTGCCGCCTCGACCCACGACGTCGTGCCGGCCGGAAGCCTGAGCACGCCGAAGTCGGTGGCCGCATAGAGGTCGCCCGTGACGTCGTCGCGTACGAGATCGTTCACCGGGAGGTCGCCCCAGTTGTAGTCGAGATTGACCCACGTCGACGTCCCGGTGGCCGGGTTGTAGGTCACCTCGAAGATGTGACCAGGCGTCGTCGGGGTGTTGGCGTTGTAGCCGCTGTACGAGATCCAAGCGTGGTTCGGATTCGCCGGATCCACGTGGATGCTCGAGACGAACCGGTTCGGGTCGACGGTGGTGTCGTCGTCGAGCCGTGTCCACGAGACGTTCGTGGCCACCAACTGCCTGTACGGATCGCTGGCCGGAATCCGCGGCGTCCGCTCGACCACCGGCTCCGCGTCGACGTTCCTCGTGATGAAGACCCGCCCGGTGCTCGTCGCCGACCAGGCGGTCGACGTGTCCGCCGTCGTCCGCTCGATCGCGGGGACGTTGCCGCCGGCGCGATCGCCCCAGTCTGGGGACGTGAGCCGCGTCGGCCCTAGCTCTGCCCAGTCACCGCACGTGAACCCATCGGGGAACGACCCGGTCCACGTGTTGCACTTCTCGTGGGCCTCGGACATCGACATCCCGCCCATGCCGTGGGTCTTGGTTCGGTAGGCGGTACGGCCGGTACCCGCGAACAT
This sequence comes from Gaiellaceae bacterium, assembly GCA_050698015.1. Taxonomy (GTDB): domain Bacteria; phylum Actinomycetota; class Thermoleophilia; order Gaiellales; family Gaiellaceae; genus JACDAN01. The sequence continues at coordinate 15,395 of JBOHAU010000090.1, read as the reverse complement.
GGTCCCGCTGACCTTCGGGTCACCGATGACCGGCGAGTAGAAGTTCGAGCCGGCGTGCCCGGCAAGCGGGTCGGCGATCCAGATCCAGGTGCCGATGTTGCCGCCCTCGAAGTTCACCTCGGGCGATACGTCCTGGAATGCGTGGAAGCGGAAGTTCGGAAGCGCGACGTCGAAGCCCGGCCAGCCGCCGTCTCCGATCATCGTGTTCTCCCACTTCACCGGGTTCCCCGGCGTCTCCCACGTGCCGTTGTCCTGCGTCCCGCCCGTCAGCAGCTGCGGGTTGTGCGGGCTGGCCTTCACCTTGATCCACTGCAGCGTGGACAGGCCGTCGTTCAGCCCCGTCAGCTTCGATGGGATAGCCGAGAGCATCTGCTCACACCGCGCGCGCTTCTGCGCTGCAGTCGCTCCCGCGGGCGGAGGCGGGTTGGTGTCGTCCCGGAAGGTGCGACTGTCGCACCACGCCGAGCGATCGACGAGCTCTCCGCTCGAACGCATGACGCCGCCGTCGTTCGTCTCGAAGAACTGGAACGGATTGTTCGGGTTCGTGACGATGTCGTGCTGGTCGGGATGGAGCCCATTCGGGTGTAGCGAATCCGTCCCGTCGAACGTCATGTCCGTCCCGCTGACACCCGCATCTGTCGAGAGGATGACGCCTCGCTTGTTCGCGATCGTCTCGCCGTAGGCGTAGTCGCCGCCCACGTAGACGATGTCCGGGTGGCCCTTCGGCGTGTAGACGAACGAGTCGTACCAGCACTGCGGGTCGCAGATCCCCCATGTGGCCCAGCCCGGTTGCGATAGATGCGGATTCGACAGCTGGGTGAACACGGGCACACCGCTCGCGACGTCGTCGCTGCGGAAAAGCCGCGACGGCTCCGGGAGCGTGTTCGGCGGAGGCGTCGGGTTCGGGATCGAGCCGGTGTGACCCTCGTACACGTACATCCGCGTGTCGCCGTTCGGGAGCTTCGTCACGGCGATGTTCGGCCGCGTCTGGATGATCGTCGGGTTCAGCGACGGCTTGATCTGTACCCACGTGGCGCCGGCGTCATTCGAACGCCAGACGCCGCGGGCGTACGAGCCCGCATAGATGATGTCCGGGTTCGACGGGTCCAGCGCCAGCGAGCGCACGCCACGGGGCGAGCACGTCGCCGTGTTGTTGAACTCTGCTATCGAACCCGTGCAGACGGACGCATCGGCCGAGCCGTTGTGGATGAAGTTCCACGTGGTCCCGCCGTTGGTCGACTTGTACAGGCCCCACTTGGCGATGCCCGGGACCGGCCGAGTGACGCCAACGCAGCAGGACTCCGACATCCCACGCAGACCAGTTGTCGTCGCCGCGTAGATCGTGTTCGGGCTGCCCGGCTTGATCAGGATCTCGCCGACGCCCTTGCCGCCCAGCGGATTCCCAGTGTCGGTCGCTGAACCGCCGAGCGGACCCTGCCATGTCTCGCCGCCGTCGGTGGACTTGTAGATGCCGACGCCGGCCACGCAGCCGGAGCCGCAGATGTTCGCCTCACCGGTCCCGACGTAGACGGTGTTTCCGGTGGGATCGTTGGCGTCGATCGTGACGGCGCCTGCGGCGTTGATCCCCAGCGGGCCGCCGAGGTACTGCCAGTGAGGCGTCCCCGCCAGGATGTTCTTCGTCTTCCAGATTCCGCCGCCGGCAGGCGTGATGTACGCCGTGCAGTGGCCGGGCTTGCACGTGTCGCTGATCGCGATCGACGTCGTGCGGCCGCCTGCTACATACGCGTTCGGCACGTAGTTGAACGAGCCCCGGAACTCCGAGAACGGGTAAAGCGCCCGGCTCGGCCCTACCAGGGTCCACGTCCCCTTCTTGCCCTTGCCCTTGGGAGCATCGCGCCCATTCGAGGCCGCGAACGCTGCCCGGGAGCGGGCCACGTCTGCCAGGGAGATCGTCGAATCTGGATATGCCCGCTGGGCGAACGCAGCGTCAGCCGCGCTGCCCGGGCCTTCCTCGCTCATGCCCTGGTAGCCGGGAAGTGCCTGCTTGAACTTCGCGAGGTGCTGCGCCAGCGCGGTCGGCATCTCGCCCTCGAGCTCGAGTGGCGGCGCCGCGCTGCTCCCCCCACCACCGGGGATAAACGCCGCGCCGGCGATCGCAATTGCGGCGAGGACGCCGGCTGCAGCGAGCCAGCGCCACGTAAGTCGTGGTCGCATTCCCTCCCCCTTCCGTTTCGGAAACGCCGGCCGTCGAGCTGCCTGCGTCTCCTCTTCGAGGCTTCGCTCCAGCCGATGCACCAGCTCTGCGTTCAGGCTGCGCCCTGACCTGGCGGCCGCGGCGGTGAGCTGCTCGCGAAGCCGCTTGGGCATCCGGAGCAGGAAGCGATAGACCTCCCGTGCCACGTTCAGCCCGGGGATTCTTAGCGATCAAGGGCCTAATATCAAGTTTTTTCACGCCTGATATCACGCGTCTGTCGCCTACAATTCGGGCGTCGTGTTGCTGATCGGCCTGGTTGTGGCGCTGATCGCCGTCGGTCTCGGAAGTCAGCAGACCGAGCAGATCACGCCCGCAGTCGGTGGAAGAGCGACGTTGACCATTATGGACCTACAGCCGTTGGCCGTCAGCGGGCGGGGGTTCAAGCCGAACGAGAGAGTCGTCGTGACGACGGCTTCAGCGCGGAAGACGGTAATGGCGAACGCCGCAGGAAGGTTCGTGGTCCGCTTCGCGGGCCTACGATGCGTTGCCGGTTCGATTCGCGCCGCCGGCTCCAAGGGGAGCCGGGCGGTGACCCAACCGCCAAAGATTCTCTGCGTCGCGCCCTAGCGCTTCGCGTCGTCGATCCGATCTTCCTGCTTCTCCGCAAGCGCGAGTGCGCCGGCGAACGGAGCCTCTCCCTCGCGACCGCGCACGCTCACCCAGGCAGTGACGTTCGTGTCGCGCCAGACGACCTCGTAGGAACGAGTGCCGTCTACTACACGGGTCGAGGCGAAGGACTCGGAGCCGAGCCCCGGCTCGCCGATCGGCTGCCAACCGCCGCTCTCGGGGAGCTCCTCGCGTGCTGTGGAGAACCGGGCCTCGGCGGCATCGCTCGTACTCCAGATCTCGACGGTGGAGTCGACGGCGACCGGGCCCGTCGTCCCCGTCGCTCTGGAGCGCCGATACCGGGCCCTCCAGCGACCGCCGTCGCCGGTGGAGGCGTCGATGCTGAATCCCGGGAGGTCCGAAGGCTGGAGCACGAGCAGCGCGGGAGTCCGCGCCTCGACGGTCCCTTCGTCACCGCCGAAGACACAGCCGGCCGCGAGAGCGGCGAAGAACAGAATGGGCAGCCGGCGCACGCCTGCCGAGGCTAGAGGAAGGGGTGTGGGGTTACCGGTTGATCCGGATCGGAACCTGCAGAGCACTCGGAGTGACCTACGGCCCGAGCTAAAGAATGGACAAGGCTCAAAAGAGTGAAGGGCCGCCTCTCGGCGGCCCTTCCTTCGAGCGTTTCGACGGAATCAGTCGCCGATCTCGACCGTCAAGGTGTACGGCGCGTAGTCGGCGATCGACTCCGTTGGTTCGTCGTAGGTGACGATCGCACCCACGAAGTTGGCCTGGCTCTCGCCGAGCAGGTCTTCGAGCTGGTCGTCGCTGACCCGTGCGTCGAAGTTCCCGTCCAGCCGCATCGTCGCGATCCGAACGGGACTCTTGCCGCTGGTCTTGTACGCGAGCAGCTGGACCGTGAAGCCGTGCACAGGCGTTGGCCGCACCTGCGTCGGCGACTGCCATCCGGTCAGGGTCGAGCCGTCCGACACGCTCGTCCCGGCCACAGCGACGTTGTCGACCCAGAACCCCGGCCGAACGCCGGCTGCATCCGGATCCTCCGAGCCCTGCGTATTCGTGTCGGTCATATGGCGGAAGGCCAGGTAGATCGACTGCCCCGCGTAGGCCGCGAGGCTGCAGGTCTGAGGCCGCCAGCCGTCGGAGAAGGCATGGAAGCCCGGCAGGTGCGCCTTGATCGAGGGGATCGCCGGGAACGGATGCGCCGGATCCTCGACGACCGTGTCGGTGCAGGAGATGCTCTTGTACGTTGCACCGCCGTCGGTCGACACTTGGACGAACGCGAAGTCCCAGCCGTCCTCGGTGTTCCAGTACGCATCGAACGTCAGGTTCCCGCCGCCTGCCGGAACGCTGACCTGCCGAACGATCGCGCGATCCATGCTGTCTTCGATGCCGGAGTAGAGCGCCGGGTTCGCGGCGCTCGCCGGCGGCGAGACAGTATCGACCGTCCACTCGACCGGATGGGGAAGGTGTGTGCTCGCTCCGTTGAAGCGGAGCGACTCGATGTCGTTCAGCCTCACGGCGCGGCCGCTCGAATCCCGCAGTCGCAGGTAATCCGACCCGTTCGGCGGTGCGCCGGGAGTGGCGAACGCGTGCTCCGTGTCCCAGTTGATCGCGGCGTTCAGCGTCGGCGTCTGATACAGCGACGCCCTTCCGCCACGCAGCTTCCGGCCCCGGTCGAGCAGGCCGTCGATCGCGACGGCCATCGCCCACCTATGGATCACGTCGGTCGTCGTCCGGCCGGGCCCATGCGCGTTCAGGGCCGCCTGGTAGCCGGCGAAGCCGTTCAGGTCCTCGTTATGCAGCCGCGTCATGAACGGCGTGCCGAACTGGCCGTGCGCGTATTCCATGTTCGTGTACGCGGCGCCGTAGTCGCAGAGGATCTCGCCGTCGCCCTGGTCACTCCAGAGGGTCAGCGAGTTCTCCGGCCCTCCGGCGCGCGGGTTCGGGTTCGCGAACGTCTGAACCCCGAGCCAGCCGAGGAAGCACTGCACATGCGAGTCGTAACCGATCGTCGTGATCGGCGTGGCCGGATTGACGTAGCCGGTGAGCGTCTGCGCCCAGTCGGACAGACCCTCGTTGATCCAGGTTGCCTCGCCCGGGCTCGCATACGACTCGAGCAGGTGCTGGTACTCGTGGGCGAACACGCCCTCATACAGGAACGGCCGAGCCGGAGCGCTTGTGCAGTTGTTGCCTGGCACTGGCTCGTGCGCCGGATTCGCGCCCGTCCGGTGCAGCCAGTCGAACGCATCGATCGTCATGATGTTGCGGTTGAACAGGTCGTTCAGCGTTGTCGAGAAGAACCCGGCGACGTACGAGAAGGCCTGCGTGTTGTTGACGTCGTAGAAGTTGTCGTCCCGCACGTTGTCGACGAGCACGACGATGTTGTCCCCCTCACCCTGCGGGTGATAGCGCGGATCCGGGGCGAAGCCGCCGGTACCGTCGCGGTTTGGGGGGACGCTGAAGGCTGCGGACTCCTTCGGATACATATTGTCGTCAAACTCGTCGATCAGGTACTGAACCTGCGCGTCCGTGATCGTCGTGCGAACGCCGTTCCGGCAGTCGCCGTCGATGAAGTTCGTTCCACTCGACACGCCGACCGGGGGCGCGAGGGCAACGGGCGCGTTCTGGACATCGTCAGCGACCCACACCTCGATGTGCTCGCCGGCCCCACGGAACCGGAAGTTCTTCCCGTAGCGGAAGCCGAACTCGAAGTCGATCGCCTGCCAACGACGGAGCTCGTTCGGCGTCGGGTTGCCGTGCGCCGCGAGGCGGATCTTCCGGCTCCGCCGGAGCTTCGCGGCTCGCTGCCGAAGCAAGCGGGCATTGTGGCGCAGGACCTTCCGGATCACGGCTCGCGAGCCCTTGGACTGCGGTGCCGTGCGGACGATCCTCACGTCGGGGCCGACGTGCAGGATGTCGCGTCCGAGCGATGCCTCCGCCTTGCCGGACTTGATCTTCATCCGGACGATCTCGCCGTTGCCGGCGCCTGCTCCGGCGACGCCGATGGTGAGCACCGCCAGACCGGCGAAAGCGGCGATGCCCATGACAGCAGGGCGCCAACCAGACCAGCCTCTGGCGGTTCGTCTGCGTACTGACACTGGTTCCCCCTCCCAGTAGGAGAAAGCGCGCCGACGGTGCCCGCCGGCGCCTACGTCCCCAATTTGCGGGATCGATAATCAAATATCAGTGGCCCAATGTCAAACGTTGGCAGGCAGCCGATCGCGGCTGCTCAGCGCCCGGGCTGGAGAACGCCGTTGAGGGTGAGTCGATTCGGCGCGTAGTCCGCGACGGCTAGCTCGGATCGATCTGGCGGATACCGCCGCGAGCGACGCCCGGCTGAGTCCCGCCCGCCCGATCCGGCGCGGCTGCGGCCTCTGCGCCCGCTCCGGCCAAGCCGAACGCGATCATCGCTGCGGCTGCGGCCAGAAGCATTGGTCTCGGATTGAGTGGGGTCTCTCCCAGGCGTCGTCTCGCGGCTAGCGGGTCCGCCGCCAAGGAGCGGCCAAAAACGACGGGGGCCCGTTCTGCACTCGATGGTGTCGGCGTCCCACGACGCTTGGCCGCTCCCTCCCGCGAGGGATTCCGCTCAACTACACGTGTTCTTAATCGTGCGGCTTCGCCATCGCGCGGTAGTCGAGCGCCTTGTCGAGGATCTCCTCCGAGACGCCCGCCTCACGCGCCACCTCGCGCAAGGGCCGACCCGTGGCGGCCGCGGTCTTCACGATCTCCGCCGCGCGGTCGTAGCCGATGTGCGGATTGAGCGCGGTCGCCGCGGACAGGGTCAGCTCGGCGTAGCGCTCGGCGTTCTCCCGGTTGGCCTCGATGCCGTCGACGCACTTCTCGGCGAGGAGGCGGGACGCGGCCGCGAGCAGCCGGATCGAGTCGAGCAGGTTCCGGGCGATCAGCGGCACGAAGACGTTGAGCTCGAAGTGCCCCTGCATGCCGCCCACTGTGATCGCCTGGTCGTTTCCGATCACCTGCGCCGAGACCTGGGTCACGACCTCGGGAATGACCGGATTGACCTTGCCGGGCATGATCGAGCTGCCTTTCTGGAGCTCGGGGAGGAAGATCTCGGCGAGGCCTGCGCGGGGGCCCGATCCCATCAGCCGCAGGTCGTTGGCGATCTTTGTCAGCGAGACGGCCACCGTCTTGAGGGCGCCCGAGGCCTCAACGAGCGAGTCGCGCGCGGCCTGGGCCTCGAACGGGTCGGCGGGCGGTCCGATGGGGAGCTCCGTCTCCTCGACGAGGCGGCGCCGGACACGTTCGGCGAACTCGGGGTGCGTGTTCAGGCCGGTGCCGACCGCGGTGCCGCCGAGCGGGATCTGGCCGACTCGCTCGAGCGTGTCGCGGATGCGGTCTGCCCCCTGCCGAACCTGCGCCGCGTAGCCGGAGAACTCCTGGCCCAGCGTGACGGGCACGGCGTCCATCAGATGCGTGCGGCCGGATTTGACGACGTCGTCGAACTCCTGTGACTTGAGCCCCAGTGAGTTCGCGAGCTGCTCGAGCGCCGGAATCAGGTCGTGGGTCAGCTGCTCGAGGGCGGCAAGGTGGACGGCCGAAGGGAAGACGTCGTTGGAAGACTGGCCCATGTTGACGTCGTCGTTCGGGTGCACGTCCTCGCCGGCGAGCGAGGCGATCACCTCGTTCGCATTCATGTTCGACGACGTGCCCGAACCTGTCTGGAAGACGTCGATCGGGAACTGGTCGTCGAGCTCGCCCGAGGCCACCCGGTCGGCTGCTGCGGCGACGCGCTCGGCCTTCTCGGAGTCGAGTAGCCCGAGCTCGGCGTTGACGCGCGCGGCGGCGGCCTTGATCCGCCCGAGCCAGTGGGCGACAGATGCGGGGATCGGTTCGCCTGAAACCGTGAAGTTGCCGACTGCTTTACGCGTTTCCTCGCCCCAGAGCTCCGCCCGCGTCTCGACGTCGGTCATGCCGTCAGTCTAGTTCGACGCGTCCGGTGCCAGGCACCGGGCCACGTCCGCGCTAGACGATGCGGAGGCGGCGGCGTTCCATCGGGTGCTCGCGGAGCAGCCGGCGGGCCTTAGCCGTCAGATCTCCGGAGCTCGCCCAGCCGACATAGCCGCAGCGGTGACATTCGCCGGGATCGCCGTAGCGTGGTCCGCCGACGACGACGCGCCGCGCGCCGCAGGAGAGGCATTCGACCCGAAACTGCTCCACGAAGGAGCGATTCGGCACAAAGCGGGGGCCGAGGGATCCCTCGGACGAGGGACGCCCTTAACCAGGTTGACGGGGACAGGATGAATCCTGTCCCCGTGTTGCTCTGGCACGGATTAGTCGTCGACGAATCCGAGCTGTACTTCGGCTGGACCTTCTCGCCGCGGATCGCTGCGATCACGTTGTTGGCGGCGATCGCGGCCTCGCCCATCCCGACCGTGATCAGCGTGATCTTGCCCGGGTAGCCGGCCACGTCGCCGGCGGCGTACACACCGGGCATCGAGGTCTCGCAGGTCATCGGGTCGATCTTGATCTGGCGCTTCCCTTCCAGCTCGATCCCCCACTCGGCAATCGAGCCGAGATGCGAGACGAAGCCGAGCAGCGTGATCAGCGCAGTGCAGTCGTGCCGCTCGGTCTCCCCGGTCGCGGTGTTCTCGATCGTCACCGCCTCGATGCGGCCGTCGCCGTGAACCTCGCGCACCTCGTGCGGCGTCAGGATCCGAACGCACCCCTCGTCCTCCAGCCGCTTCGCCTCCTTGAGGGACGACTCGAGCGCGCGGAAGCGGTCGCGCCGATGCACGAGCGTGATCGGAAGATCGGCCGTGTCCTGGAGCCCGAGGGTCCAGTCGAGCGCCGAGTCACCGCCGCCAACGATCACGCACCGCTTGCCTTCGAACTGGGCTTTCTCCCGAACGACGTAGTGGAGCCCCCGGCCCTGCCACTCATCGATCCCCTCGATCCCGAGCTTGCGCGGCTCGAAGGCGCCGTGGCCCGCGGTGATGATCATTGCCCGAGACAGGTAGTTGTTGCCCTTGTCGGTGGTGAGCGCGAGCAGCTCCTCGCCGTTCTGGCTCACCCGATCAAGCGCCTTTGCTTCCTCGCCGAGCCGGACGTCGGCGCCGTACTGCAGCCCTTGCTCGGAGCACATGTCGACCAGCTTCTGGCCGAGGATCTTCGGGAAGCCGGCGACGTCGTAGACGTGCTTCTCCGGATACGTCGCCGCCACCTGGCCACCAATCTGCTCGAGCGACTCGACGATCCGAACCGTCCCATCGCGGTGACCGAGGTAGTACGACGCCGAGAGCCCGACCGGGCCCGCCCCGAGGATCGTGACGTCGACGACGCCGTCGTTCTCAGCCATGGGCAGGAATGCTAGTGCGAGCTAGTGCGAGCAGCCGGAGCCGCAGCCGCCGCCCATGTCGGCCTCGGGCTCCTCGCCCTCGGCGACTTGGAATGAGTGGCCGCAGCCGCACGCAGCGGTGACGTTCGGATTGTTGATCGCGAAGCCGCCCTGCAGGCCTTCGACGAAGTCGATCTCGGTCCCCTGGAGATACGGCGCGCTGTAGGGATCGACGACGACTCGGACGCCCTGCAGCTCGACCTCGTGGTCCCCTTCCATCGCGCCCCGGTCGAAGCCGAGCGCGTACTCGAAGCCCGAACAGCCGCCGCCCTGGACGGCGACGCGGAGCACTGCCGCCTCGCCCTCGGGCTCCTCGGTCATCAGCTCGGCGATCTTCGAAGCGGCCCGCTCGGTCAGCGAGACAAGCGTGATCGGACGTTCGGTGAGCTCCATCTGTAGGTCATCGTAGCAGTGTGGTCGGCGCACGCCGTCCCCCGGGAGAGGGCGTCTGCACGCGGACTTTGTAACAACTGCTTCACGCTTTGTTGAGCGGTTTCAGCGGTCGTTCGTAGCAGTCCAAGAGGGTGTAGTGTTCGGCCACGGTGAGGCCCGCGGGGGCAGGGAGCGATGCTCGATAACTGGCTGCCGTTTCTGATCTACGGCGTCCTCGCTCTCGCGATCCCGCTCTCGATGGTCGGCATGTCGTTCGCCTTCGCGACGCGACCCGTTGCGCGCAACCGAACCCGGGCACTGCCGTTCGAGTCCGGAGTCTCGCAGGGGCCGCCGCACGTTCAGCGCTTCACGATCAGCTTCTACCTGACCGCGCTCCTCTTCATCGTGTTCGACATCGAGATCGTCTTCCTCTACCCACTCGCGGTCGTGCTCGAGCCCCTGGGCTGGTTTGGCTTCTGGGAGCTCGCGTTCTTCCTCGGCATCCTCGCGCTCGCCTACGTGTACATCTGGCGGAAGGGGGCGCTGGATTGGCGGAGGTGAACGGCAAGAAGCGCCTGAAGGACTACGGCCTCCGCTCCGAGCGCGTGCTCTGGAAGGGCAAGGGGCCTGGCGTCTTCGAACAGGAGCTCGGGAACCTCGAGGAGAAGCTCCTGCTCACGACCGTTGCGAAGGCCGTCGCCTGGGCGCAGGGCTACTCGATCTGGCCGGCGACCTTCGGCCTCGCCTGCTGCGCGATCGAGATGATGTCGATCGTCACCTCGCGTTACGACAGCGCGCGGTTCGGGGCCGAGGTCTTCCGCTCGACGCCCCGCCAGGCCGACCTGCTGATCGTCTCCGGCCGGGTCGCGCACAAGATGGCCGCGCCGTTGCGCCAGATCTACGACCAGATGCTCGAGCCGAAGTGGGTGATCGCGATGGGAGCGTGCGCCTCTTCTGGCGGGATGTTCAACAACTACGCCGTGCTCCAGGGCGTCGACAAGATCGTCCCGGTCGACATCCACGTGCCCGGCTGCCCACCCCGGCCCGAAGCCCTGCTCGAGGGGATCATCCGGCTCCAGGAGAAGATCCACGCCGGGGTTCCGCCGGCCTACGAGATCCGCGGGGTGGCGTCCTGACCTTCGAGGGCGTCCCTGGGCTGGTCGAAACGAAGGAGGAGCACGGTGAGACGACCCTCGTCGTCGATGCCGCCCGCCTGATCGAGGCCTGCACGCACCTGCGCGACGTCGAGGGTTTCCGCTTCCTCTCCGACATCAGCGCCGCGGACTACCTCGGCTGGGGGAACCGCGGCGTAGCGGGCTACTACGGCACCGGCGCCGGGCGCGACCTGAACTTTCCAGGCGGCCAAGGCGGCGCCACGGGCTCCCAGGGCTACGCGCGGGTTCCCAAGCCGAAGGCCAAGCGCTTCTCGGTCAACTACCACGTCCTCGCGCTGCGCGAGGGCGCCCCAAGGCTGCGGGTGCAGCTCTGGCTCGACGACGGCGAGATGGTGGAGAGCGTCGTCCCGGTCTGGCCGACCGCGGACTGGCACGAGCGCGAGGTGTGGGACCTCTTCGGCATCCGCTTCGAAGGCCACCCGAACCTGACGCGGATCCTGATGGACGACGACTGGGAGGGACACCCGCTGCGGAAGGACTATCCGATCGGCGGCGAGCCGGTCCGCTTCTCCGACGAGGTGTAATGCCCCGTCCAGCAATACATGCCGGCTTCTGGCCCGCGATCACGCGGCGCCAGAGCCCACCCTCCGCCTTACCAAGGTCTACAGACCTTGGCTCGTTGGAGTGCGAACCCTGGCTTGAGACGGCCGCGCCGGCGAAGCCGACACGGCCTCTGCTGGTCGGCGCCGACGAGTCGGCGCCTTCGGCTCGCGACCCAGAAACTCGGCGGCATTACTGGACGGGGCATTAGTGGCCATCGTCGAGCGCCCGCAGATCTACGATGGGAGCAACGTCCCCACGCCGGTCCCGACGATCCTCGAGGTCCCCGAAGAGCTCCGCGAAAGCGAGAACCTGCTCCAGGTCAACTTCGGGCCGAACCACCCGTCGACGCACGGCGTCCTCCGCCTGATCGTCGACCTCAACGGTGAGCAGGTCGTCGGCCTCCGAGCGGTGATCGGCTACCTGCACACCGGCTTCGAGAAGAACATGGAGGCCAAGACGTGGTGGAAGGCGATCACGTACGCCCCGCGGATCGACTACGTCGCCTTCCAGAACAACGAACTGGTCTTCGTCCTCGCCGTCGAGAAGCTGCTCGACATGGAGACGCCCGAGAAGGCGCGGTGGATGCGGACGCTCCTGTGCGAGCTCAACAGGATCCACTCCCACCTCGTGTATCTGGGGACCTCGGCGCTCGAGCTAGGCGCGATCTCGGTCTTCTGGTACTGCTTCCGCGAGCGCGACCTGATCCTCGATCTCTTCGAGCTGGTGTCCGGGACGCGCATGCACACGCGCTACTTCCAGGTGGGAGGCCTCGCCGAGGACATCCCGCGCGGCTTCTACCCCGAGTGCCGGAAGTTCGTCGAGTGGATGCCGAAGGCGATCGACGAGTACGAGGCGCTCCTCTCCGGCAACGAGATCTGGCTCGAGCGCACGAAGGGCATCGGGCTCCTGTCTGCCGAGGACGCGATCGCGCTGGGGCAGTCCGGGCCGGTGCTGCGCGCGTCGGGCGTCGACTGGGACCTCCGAAAGGCCGCGCCGTACCTCGCCTACGGCGACGTCGACTTCGTCGCGCCGGTGTACCCGAACGGCGACGTCTACGACCGCTACAAGGTTCGCATCGACGAGATGCGCGAGTCGACGCGGATCGTCGCCCAGTGCGTGGACCGGCTCGAGCGGATGGAGGGCGAGCCGTGGATCACCGACGACCGCAAAGTCGTCCTGCCGCCGCGGGAGGAGCTTCACACGTCGATGGAGTCCCTCATCCACCACTTCAAGCTCGTCACCGAGGGATACCGCGTACCCGAGGGCGAGGTGTACGTCACAATCGAGTCGCCGCGTGGCGAGCTCGGGTGCTACGTGGTCTCGGACGGTGGCCCGAGGCCGTGGCGGGTGAAGTTCCGGGCACCGTCCTTTGTCGCCCTCGAGGCGACGGCGACGTGCATGCGCGACGCACTCGTCGCGGATCTGATCGCGATCGTCGGCTCCCTCGACACGGTGATGGGAGAAGTGGATCGGTGAGCGACTTCGTCGCCGAGGTTCACCGGCTGCGGCAGCGCTATCCCCAGGGCCGCTCGGCGATCATGGGCGCGCTTCGCCTCGCCCAGGAGCGCCATGGCGGCTGGCTGCCGCCGGAGGCTTTGCAGGAGGTCGCCGACGCGTTGGAGCTCGAGCCCGCACAGGTGCAGGCTGTCGCGACCTTCTACGACATGTACAACCTCGAGCCGGTCGGTCGCCACATCGTCGAGGTCTGCACGAACCTCTCCTGCGCGCTGGTTGGCGCGAAGCAGGTGGTCGACGCCTTCGAGGAGCAGCTCGGGATCCGGGCGGGCGAGACCTCGGACGACGGCGAGGTCACCTTCAGGCTGATCGAGTGTGCGGGCGGCTGCGGGTACGCGCCGGTGGTCGTCGTCGACAGCCGCTACCGCGAGCCGACGCGGCCCGAGGACGTCCCCACGATCGTCGAGGAGCTGCGCGGTGGCTGAGCTGACGGTCCTCAAGGGCGCCGAGGAGCGCGACCTCACGCGGCTCGACGAGTACCAGGCGATCGGCGGCTACGGGGCTCTCGAGACGGCGCGAGGGATGACGCGCGAGGCGCTGATCGAGCAGATCAACGACGCGTCGCTCCGCGGCCGCGGCGGCGCCGGCTTCCCGATGGGCCGAAAGCTGAGCCTCGTGCCGGGGCCCGACAAGCGTCCGGGGCCGGCGTACGTCGTCGCGAACGCCGACGAGTCCGAGCCTGGAGCGTTCAAGGACCGGGAGATCATGCGCCGCGTCCCGCACCGCTTCATCGAGGGCTGCCTGATCGCCGCGCACGCGATCCAGGCGGACACGGTCTTCATCTACATCCGCGGCGAGTACCTCGCCGAGTACCTCGTCCTCGAGGCCGCGGTCGAGCAAGCCCGGCTCGCCGGATTGTTCGGCGAGGTCGACGTCGTCGTCCACCGCGGCGCAGGCGCGTACATCTGCGGGGAGGAGTCGGCGCTGCTCGAGTCCCTCGAGGGCAACCGCGGCCAGCCTCGGCCGAGGCCGCCGTTCCCGCCCGTCGCCGGTCTCTACATGCAGCCGACGCTGATCAACAACGTTCAGACGCTCGCGAGCGTCCCGGCGGTCATCGAGCTGGGGGTCGATCGCTACAAGGAGCTCGGGGTGGAGTCGGCGCCCGGCACGGTCGTCTACTCGCTCTCGGGAAACGTCAACCGCCCCGGCAACTACGAGCTGCCGCTGGGAACGACGCTGCGGAAGCTGATCTTCGAGCACGGCCACGGCGTCGCCGAGGGGCGGGCGCTGAAGGCGATCATCCCCGGCGGCTCGTCGGTCCCGGTGTTCGCTCCGGACCAGCTGGACGTCCCGCTCGACTTCGACTCCGTCCAGGCGGCAGGCTCGTTCCTTGGCTCGGCGGCGGTGATCGTCGTCGACGACCGCGCCTGCATGGTGCAGCTGGCACTGCGGGCGGAGAAGTTCTACATGCACGAGTCGTGCGGCAAGTGCACGCCCTGCCGCGAGGGGACGCGCTGGCTCGTCCAGCTGCTGGAGAAGATCGAGGCGGGCGACGGCACGCAGGAGGACCTGGACCTCGTCGTGGACGTCTGCAAGCGGATCGAGGGGAAGTCGCTCTGCGCGCTGGGGGACTTCGCAGTGTGGTGCGTGGGTAGCTACGTCGAGAAGTTCCGCGAGGAGTTCCAGGCGCACATCGACCTCGGACGCTGCCCCTTCGGCAACGAGTCGTCCATCGACGGCATCCTCGCGCCAAGCGACCAGCACACGCACACCGCGATGGCCGAGGTGCCCGCGTGAGCGCGCCAGAACTGGTCACGGTCACCGTCGACGGCGTGGAGGTGCAGGTGCCGAAGGGGACGGGCCTGGTCGAGACGGCCGCCGCCGCCGGGATCGAGATCCCGGTCTTCTGCTACGAGCCGCGGCTCGGCCCGCCGATCGGCGCTTGCCGGATGTGCCTCGTCGAGGTCGAGGGCATGCCGAAGCTCCAGGCGGGCTGCACGCTGACGGCGACCGACGGCCTCGTCGTGATGACCGCGGCCGCCTCCGAGAAGGCCGCGGACGGGCAGGACGCGACGCTCGAGTTCATCCTCGTCAACCATCCGCTGGACTGCCCGATCTGCGACAAGGGAGGGGAGTGCCCGCTCCAGGACCTGACGTTCAGGTGGGGCCCCGGCAGCACCCGGATGCAGTTCCCGAAGCGGACGCTCGACAAGCCGATCCCGATCAGCCCGCTGATCGCTCTCGACCGGGAGCGCTGCATCCTCTGCTACCGCTGCACGCGCTTCTCGGAGGACGTCGCCGAGGACGGGCAGCTCGTCGCCAAGAACCGGGGCGCGCTGTCGGTGATCGCGACCTTCGAGGACGAGCCGTACCGCGGGCGCTTCAGCGGCAACGTGATCGAGCTCTGCCCCGTCGGCGCGCTGACCTCGGCGACGTACAGGTTCGAGGCGCGGCCGTGGGAGATCCAGGAGGTGCCGACGGTCTGCACCAGCTGTCCGGTCGGCTGCAACGTGACCGCGACCATCCGCGAGGGGAAGGTGAAGCGGATCCTGAGCCGGAACCATCCCGAGATCGACCGCGGCTGGCTCTGCGACAAAGGCCGCTTCACGTATCCGCACCTGCGCGCGAACGACCGCATAACGACGCCGCTCCGGCGCGGGCCGAAGGGCCTCGTCGAGGTGTCGTGGGACGACGCGCTCGACGAGGTCGAGGC
>JBOHAU010000089.1:0-6729 GCA_050698015.1 Gaiellaceae bacterium | reverse complement strand
CCGCCGTCGCGGTCTCCCGGCGCTGGTGCACGAGCCCCGTCACCGTGCACCTCGCCGGCGGCGATCTCGTGGTCGAGCTGGACGACGACTGGAATGCACGCCTCACGGGCCCGGCGCAGGAGATCTTTGCGGGCGAGACGGCAGAGGAGTTCGGAGAGTGAGGTTCGCCCGCCGCCTGGACCAGGTGCCGCCGTACCTGTTTGCCGAACTGGAGCGGAAGATCGCGGCGAAGCAACAGGAAGGCATCGACGTGATCAGCCTCGGCATCGGCGATCCGGACCTGCCGACACCCGAGGCCGTCGTCGAAGCCGGCGCTGCGGCGCTCCGCGATCCCGGAACGCACCGGTACCCGAGCAACCAGGGCAGCCTCGAATTCCGAGCGGCCGCCGCCGGCTTCTACCGCGACCGCTTCGGAGTCGAGCTGGACGTCGCCTCGGAGGTCATCCCCGTGCTCGGAGGAAAGGAGGCCGTCGGGCACATCGCACTGGCCTGTCTCGACCCGGGAGACGTTTGCCTCAGCCCCGAGCCCGGCTACCCGCCCTACACGTCCGGGCCCGTGTTCGCCGGCGCCGAGGTGCACTACTTGCCGCTCACCGAGGAGAACTCGTTCTTCCCCGACCTCGACGCGATTCCCGATGAGGTCGCCTCCCGTGCGAACCTGCTCTACCTCGACTACCCGAACAACCCGACCGGTGCGATCGTCCCGGACGGCGCCTTCGAGCGGGCCGTCGCGTTCGCCCGGGAATACGAGCTGATCGTCGTCCACGACAACGCCTACTCGGAGATCACGTTCGACGGCTACGTGGCGCCGAGCTTCTTCGAGACGCCGGGCGCGAAGGAGGTCGGGGTCGAGATCTTCTCCCTCTCGAAAGGCTGGAACATGACGGGCTGGCGCTGCGGCCTCGTCGCGGGTAACGCCGAGCTGATCGAGCGCTACCGCGGTCTGAAGGCGAATCTCGACTCGGGCCTCTTCGAAGCGGTCCAACGCGCGGCCACAGTGGCGTTGACCAAAGAGCGCGAGTTCCCGCGTCAGATGTCGGAGGTCTACGCGCGCAGGCGGGACCTACTCGTCGACGCGCTCGCGCAGATCGGGCTCGACGTCGAACCGCCGCAGGCAACGCCCTACTTCTGGGTGCGGGTGCCGGAAGGCCACACATCCGAGTCCTTCGCCTCGCTCGTGCTCGACCAGGCGAATGTCGTCGTCTCGCCGGGGCCCGGGTACGGGCCGAGCGGAGAGGGGTTCGTGCGCCTCTCGCTGACTGTTTCCGACGAGCGGCTCGAGGAGGCCGTGCGGCGAATCGAAAGCTCGCTGCGCGCGTCCATAATTCAGGCGTGACCGCGAGACAGCCGGATCCCGCACCGGGCGCACAACCGGAGCGGGGCTTCATCACCGCGGTGCTGCCGCAGGGCGCGGATCCCGACCGAGAGCTCGCCGAGGTCGAGGAGCTCGCGCAGACCGCGGGAGTCGAGCCGATCGGCCGGCTCGTGCAGCACCGTCCTCAACCCGATCGCCGTTCGTACGTCGGCAAGGGGAAACTCGAGGAGCTCAAGCACTCATTTCGCGAGGCGGGTGCCGAGTCGCTGATCGTCGACGGGGAGATCACCCCGGCGCAACAGCGACTGCTGGAGGATGCGCTGCAGGCGCGCGTCGTCGACCGCACCCAGCTGATCCTCGACATCTTCGCCCAGCATGCGTTCAGCGCGGAGGGCAAGCTCCAGGTCGAGCTGGCGCAGCTCCAGTACAACCTGCCACGCATGCGCGGCATGTGGCAGCACCTCGAGCGCCTCGGCGGCGGTCTCGGCACGCGCGGCCCAGGTGAGTCCCAGCTCGAGACCGACCGCCGGCTGGCACGGCGCCGCGTCACCATCCTCCAGCGCCGGTTGGAGGGTCTGCGCCGCCAGCGCCAGACTCGCCGGCGGGAGCGGGTGCGGTCGGAGACGCCGACCGTCGCGCTAGCGGGGTATACGAACGTCGGAAAGTCGACGCTCTTGAACGCTTTGACCGACGCCCAGGTGTCGGTGCACGATCGGCTCTTCGAGACGCTGGACCCGACGACGCGTGCTTTCGAGCACGAGGGCCGTCGATATCTCGTCACGGACACCGTCGGGTTCATCCGACGCCTGCCCCACGACCTCGTGGAGGGGTTTGCGGCCACCCTCGAGGAGACGCTCTCGGCGGAGCTCGTGCTTCACGTGCTCGACGCGTCGGCTCCGGACGAGGAGCTCGACCGGATGATTGCCGCCGTCGAGGAGGTCCTCGCGGAGATCGGCGCCGCGGAGCTTCCGGTCGAGCTCGTGCTCAACAAGATCGACGCAGTCGACCCACTGACTCGGCGCCGGCTCGGCAACAGGTTCCCGGACGCCGTTCAGATCTCCGCCTTGACGGGCGAGGGTCTTGCCGACCTGCGCGCCCGCGTGGCGGCGCGCTTCTCCGAGCGGTTCGAGCTCGTCCGTCTGCTCGTCCCGCATGCCGACGGCGCAAAGCTCGCGGAGCTTTACGCGCTGGGGACGCCGATCGACGAGCGCGAGGACACGGAGGAGGGCGTGTTCATCCGCGCGCGCCTGCCGAGACGCGAGCTGGCGCGCTTCGCGCCCTACCTGATCGCGCTAGGCGCCGACTCGTCGGCGCCGACCAAGAGAGGCCGTGGCGGCTCTGCCGGCGCGGCCGCCTCCGCATCGCCGGAGTCGCACAGGGCGTCTTGGTGATCGAGCTCCCGGTTCGACGCCTCCGGGAGGACGCCACGCTTCCGGCCCAGGCCTATGCGGGCGACGCCGGGCTCGACCTGGCTGCGTGCGGTCGGCACGAAGTTGGACCGGGGGAGCGGGCCGTCATCCCCACCGGGCTGGCGCTCGAAATCCCGGAGGGCTACGGCGGTTTCGTCCTCCCTCGCTCCGGCCTCGCCGCGAAGCACGGGATCACGCTGTTGAACGCACCGGGGTTGATCGACGCCGGCTACCGAGGCGAGGTGCGGATCGTCTTCCACAACACGGACGCGGAGGAGACGTTCGTCGTCGAGCCGGGGATGCGGGTCGCACAGCTCGTCGTCCTGCCGGTGCCGGAGATCGCGGTGCTCGAGCAGGAGGAGCTGGCCGAGACCGAGCGTGGCGAGCGCGGCTTCGGCTCCTCCCGCGTCTAATGGAACCCCGGATCCGCGTGTCGGCGATCCTCCGCCGCGAAGGCCGGATCCTGCTCTGCAGCCACGAGAAAGGGGACAAGCAGTATTGGCTGCTCCCCGGAGGCGGCGTCAACTCGGGCGAGAGCCTCGTCGACGCGCTTCACCGCGAGCTGCTGGAGGAGGTCGGGATCAAGGAGGAGCTCCCTGTCGAGGGGCCGGTCGCAATCGTCGACTCCATCGCGCCGCAGCGGAGCTTTGCCGCCAAGCACGTCGTCCACATCATCTTCGCGGGCGATCTCGGCGAGCGATCACTTGAGACTGCGAGCTCGCGCGACGCAGCTGTGCGCGGACACCGGCTGTTCGGCGTCGCCGAGCTGGACGAGATCGTGCTCCATCCGCCGATCCAACGCTTCCTCACCCGCTGGCGCCCGGGGGACCCGGTCGTCTACCTCGGCCCCCTCTGGGTGCCCTAGCGGGCCTCCAACGTCACGCTTTCGACACGCTTTCGCGCCCCACACGCGCGCCGTACGCGAATAGGCTTGCGGCGGGGAGGAGGCTGGGTGCGCCTACCCAGAACGACCGCCGCGTGACTTCGCTCGCGCGGCCGAGACGGTGTGAGCCTGATCCTCGAGCCTGTCGTCCAGCGGCTCGAACTCCGGCGCTTCCGCGCCCGTTCGGTGGGCGATCGCTTCGCCGAGGAGCCAGTCGGCGAGCCATGGGTTCCGAGGGAGGAGAGGCCCGTGGAGGTACGTCCCGATCGCACGCCCCACACGGCAGCCCTCGAAGCCACTCTCGCCGTCGTTCCCGAAGCCCGCAACCACGCGGCCGAGCGGTTCGGCGTCCGAGTCCAGGATCGTGCGACCTGCGTGGTTCTCGAATCCGGCCAGCGTACGCCGTCCGCCGACGCTGAACTCGCAGTCGAGCAAGACGTCGCCGATCATCCGGCGCTCGCCCGCGAGCGTGTGAAGGGGGAAGAGACCGACACCGGGCAATTCCGCGCCGCTTCGCTCCCGGTAGAACCGGCCGAGCAGCTGGTAACCGCCGCACACTGCGAGCAGCGCTGCGCCCGCCGCCACAGCCGCGACGAGACCTTCCTTGCCTGCGAGATCCCGGGCGACGAGCGCCTGCTCGCGATCCTGGCCGCCGCCGACGTAGTACAGATCGTGCGCGCCGGGCTCGACCGTCTCGCCCATGCCGATCGCGTCCACGTCGAGCTCGTGTCCGCGCCACTGGGCGCGTCGGGCGAGCACGGCGATGTTGCCGCGGTCGGCATAGATGTTCAGGTAGTCCGGATAGAGGTGGCCGACCCTGAGCTTCATGCGGCCTGCTCCCAGAACGGCCGAGCAAACCCGCGCTCGGTCACGAGTTGGCGCAACTCGAGCATCGCCGTGTACGTCGGAATCACAAAGAGCTCGCCGCCGCCCGGCGTCAGCTCGAGGCCTCGGTCGAGGCCTCGCTCGAGCCCGGGTAGGACCTCGATTGCCCGCTCGTCGAACCCCGCATACTTGAAGCGCAGGGCGAGCTCGGCGGCGCGGTCACCCGTGACCACGACCTGCTCGAGGTGCTCGAGCAGCGGCTCGAAGTCGACGTCCCAGATCCACGACACGTCGCGGCCGTCGGCAATCCCATCGTTCAGCGCGATCACCGCCAGCTTCGGAGCACCGCCTGCGACGAGCGTCCGGATGACTTCGTTGGCACCCGCCGGGTTCTTGACGAGGAGCATCAGCAGCTTCCGTTCGCCGACCTGGAGGCGCTCGAAGCGTCCGAACGCGGGGGTGAAGCGCTCCAGTCCCGCTTTGACCTCTTCACGCGCTGCTCCGAGAGTCCGCGCGAGCGCCGCGGCGGCGAGCGCGTTGTAGACGTTGTAGAGGCCGGGGAGGCTCAGCCGAATGGGCAAGGAACCCTCCTCGTCGACGAGGTCGAACGAGACGGCCTCGAGCCCATGGAGCTCGACCGAGCGCGCGGCGAGCTCGAGCGGTGGACGGGCGTGCCCGCAGGCCGGACAGCGGTAGTCACCGAGGTGGCCGACATACGCGGCGGCGTACTCGTACGGCGTTCCGCATCGCAGACACCACTTCGAGTCCGCGGCGTGCTGGAGCTCTGGCGACGCCTGCCGGGGATCGTCCAGGCCGAAGACGACGGTCCGGGGACGGCCGCGACCGAGATCGCCAAGTTGTGGGTCGTCCCCGTTGACGACGAGCGACGTCGTGTCGCCGAGCTGCGCAACCGCTCGCCGCCAGCGCTCGGCAACGAGCTCGAGTTCCCCATAGCGATCGAGCTGGTCACGGAAGAGGTTTCCGAGGCAAACGACACGCGGCCGGACTCGACGGGCGATTTCGGGCAGCGCGGCCTCGTCCACCTCGAAGAGACCGAGCTCGGCTTGGCGTGCGGAGAGAAGCGTCGAAGCGACGCCCGAGAGGAGGTTCGCGCCCGAGCTGTTGTGCGCCAGGCGCACTCGACCTTCGAGGATCTCGGCGACCATTGCGGTCGTGGTCGTCTTGCCGTTCGTGGCCGAGACGAGCGCCGTCCCGGCCGGCAGTTTCGCCGCCAGCCGCTCGATCGCTGTGGGGCTCAGAAAGGTCAGGACCTTGCCCGGGACGGTCGTTCCGCCGCCCCGGCGCGCAAGCCGCGACAGCCCGCCCGCCGCTTTCGCCGCGGCGATTCCGGCAGCGAGCGGAAGGCGCAAACGCACCGCGTGAGCCTAATCAAGGTGGCGGGGACAGGTTCAAACCTGTCCCTGCGGGCCTCTGTGAACTCACTCGAACGGGCGCCATCACGCCTCGGGGGGCTGGATCACTCGAACGGGGGAACTTGCACTTCCTCACCCCAACGGGTGATGAGTCGGGCAGAGCCGCAGCCCACACTCCGCTCGGTTCGAATGTTCGCGACCGCGTCGAGGGCGCGGAGAGGGCGAGGGATGAACACACCGAACGCTGGCGGCACGAGCACGACTACGAGGAGGTTCAGCCGCGCGCTAACCCTGCTCAGCACCACGGCGCTGGGATTGGCGGCCTCGCCGGCCGCGCTCGCAATCGATCGCGGCGGGCCGGGCTCGCCGAATGCCCAGCAGGTGAACGCCAGTGCATTCCTCCCCGTCTCGAAGTTGCCTCAACGCTTCGTGTCCTGGTCCGACTAACGAGGCAGAAACCACTGCAGCCCGCGACTTGCGCGGAACGAGGGAGAGATTGAATGATCGGTAAGGGACGTTCACCCCGAGGCGAGCAGCGCTCGAGTGCGCTCTGGGGGACAGGGAACCGGGGTGGAGACTCCCGGTCGAACGCTCTCTGGGGCAAGGGCGGACGCAGCCTCGTCACTGCGCTTTGTGCGGTGCTCGTCGTCGCGGCTCCTCTCGCTGCTGGAGCTCGGAAGGAAAGGCAGGCGCAGCCTGCGAGCAGCCATATCGATCCGGTCCTGCTCGCGAAGGCCGGAACCACGCCGAACGCGCTGGTGAAGGTCATCATCCAGAGCACTGGCCGAGAGGGCGACGCGAACGAGGCGTATGACGCCTTCCACGATGTCCAGGACCGCTCGGGCAGTCGTCCGGCAGAGGTGCTGAACCGGAAGTTCAAGTTCGTCGGATCCGTCGCCGTCACGCTGAAGGCGAGGAAGGTCC
>JBOHAU010000088.1:0-1923 GCA_050698015.1 Gaiellaceae bacterium | reverse complement strand
GTGTTCCGCTTCGACTTCTCAGTTTGATAGTTCCGCCGCCGACACTCGGTGCAGGCGAGCGTGATTCCAACTCTGACGCCAGTAGCCATGTCCTCATTTCCTCTTTACGCGGAAGGTAGCGGCGGGTGGATTCGAACCACCGACCTTCGGGTTATGAGTCCGACGCTCTAACCAACTGAGCTACGCCGCCGCGCGTGGCGCAGTGTAGCGACTCGTCCGCATTCCTTCGTAGCCTTTTCTCCATGGCCGAGCGATGCCTGCGCTGCGGCGCCTCGATGGAGTGGCGGCACGGGACCTGGCAGTGCGCGCGCTGCAGGTTCAAGCTCGGGTGCTGCGAGCGCGAGGCGCAGAGACGAGCTGCGAGCCTCGACCCGCACGCTCATGCACCTAAGTGGCGTTCGACCCGCGCCACGTACTCGCCCAGGTTGAGCGGGTTCGGCCTCGTCCGGCGACGGGTGGGCGGGTCGCCGCTCACCTGCTGGTAGCCGGCGAAGCTGGAATCGAGCACGCCCTCCCCACGCGTCAGCGCGGGCAGCTCGCGCTGTAGCTCGTCCGCTCGGGTGGCCGGAAGGACCGCCGTGATCGTGGACGTCCCGCCCTCCGGTGCCGGTGTCCCAAACGTCGCCCCCAGCCGCGCCAGCGCTGGAATGACCGCTCCGACCGCGTGCGTCGGGACCTCGAGGGCCACCCGGACCGTCGGCTCGCAGACAATGGTCTTCGCCGACTCGAGCGCCTGCATCACGACGATCGGCGTGAGCTTGCGGAAGTCGGCAGGCGTGCTGAGCGGCCCGCGCGTCGATTGCGGGCCGTCCGGCGAGCTGTAGTTCGAGTCGGTCATGGTTACGACGCAGTCCGGCACGCGCCAGCCGTAGAGGCCCTCCTGCAGCTGATCGTGGACGTATTCCTCCATCGCAGACCCGAAGCTCTCGAGCTTCTTGAAGGCGTAGAGCGGCACGCGCCGGTGGTCGACCTCCAGTTGGAACTCGAGACCGGAGCCGTCGGGCGCAGGCTCGACGCGCAGGCCGATCGTGGCTCGATACGGGTTCGTTTTGGAATTGAGGATCTCGATCCCCTCACCGACCCCCCGGAGACGTTCGACGTAGATCGGCGTCGTCTCGTGGAACTCGACGCCGATGCCGTATTCATCGGCGAGCGTCGCCTGGATGACCTCCTTCTGCACCTCGCCGTAGAGGGAGACGGAGAGCTCGTGCCGCTCGTCGTCCTGCCTGACCTCGATCAGCGGGTCCTGCTCGGCAAGCTGCCCGAGCGCGACTCGGAGCCTCGCCCCGTCATCCGGGTCGGTCGGGACGACGACCGATTCCAGCGTCGGCGGCGCGAACTCCCGCCGCGGCGGTGGCGCCTCGCCAATCCGGTCGCCGATCTGGATGCTCCCGAGGCCCCAGAGCTTCGCAATCTCTCCGGCGGAGACCGACGCGCGCTGCTCGGCGTCCCCGGCATCGAAGACGCTGATTGCCGTCACCTTCTCGTCGTTCAGCCGCTCCCGCGCGTGGATCGTCCCGGAGAACATGCGGACGTACGCGATCTTCTCTCCGGCCGGCCCGCGCTCGATCTTGAAGACGGATCCCGAGGCTGGGCCTTCGGCGTGACCGGCGGACGCGGGCAGCAGCTCGGCGATACCGGCCATCAGCTGGTCGACGCCTTCCCCGGTCCGCGCCGAGCCGACGAAGACGGGATGCGCGAGCGCGCGTCCCGTCTGCGCCGCGAGCTCCTCTCGCAAGCGCCGATACGGAAGCCCGTCGCCCTCGCCGTAGGCCGCCAGGAGCGAGTCGTCCCGCTCGGCGAGCTCCTCCGCCAGCTTCGCTCGGTCATCGGCGCCCATCGGGACGATCGCTGGCGTCAGCCTCGCCGAGATCTCCTCCAGGACGCGGTCGGGGTCCGCCCCGACGCGGTCGAGCTTGTTCA
>JBOHAU010000087.1:0-7331 GCA_050698015.1 Gaiellaceae bacterium | reverse complement strand
GGCTGCGCGACCTCCTTCGCTCGCTCTCCGGGCAGGGCCGGACGATCCTCGTCTCGAGCCACGTGCTCGCGGAGGTCGAGCAGATCGCCGACGAGGTAGTGATCATCCACCGCGGCCGGTTCGTCACCCAGTCGACCACCGCGGAGCTGGCCGCGCGCGCCGCGGCGGGGGTTCGCGTGCGCAGCCCGGATGCCACGCGGCTGCGCGAAGTCCTTTCGAAGAACGAAATGAGCGTCGTCGCCCTGGACGACGGGGCGCTTGGGGTCGTCGACGGCACGCCGGAGCGCGTCGGCGAGCTCGCTGCGGCGAACAACATCGTGCTCCACGAGCTCGCCGCAGAGCGGGCGACCCTCGAGGAGGCGTTCCTCGAGCTAACGGCGGGGGAGACGACCGAGTGAGACTGCTCTTCGCAGAGCTGCTGAAGATCCGCACCGCGCCGCGGACGACGCTCGGGCTCGTCCTCGGTCTGCTTCTCCTCGTGGGGCTCGGGAGCGCCGCGACGGCCGTCGACGCCGACTCCTCCGCGCTCGCTCGGGAGGCGACGTGGGACGTGGTCAGGGTGACCTCGATCGCGGCGATCTTCACGCTGATCCTGGGGATCCTCGTCGTCACCTGGGAGTACCGGCACGGCACGATCACGCAGACCTTTCTGGTGACGCCCAGGCGCGAACGTGTCATCGGGGCGAAGTTCGCGGTGTCGTTCGTCGTCGGCGTCGTCCTCGCCGCGGCCGCCGTGGCGCTGGCGCTCGTGGTGGCGACCTTCTGGGTCTCGCTCGAACTCGAGCGCGAGCACTGGGAGCTCGCCGGACGCATGCTGCTGAGCGCGGCGCTGTGGGGAGTGCTCGGTGCCGGGCTCGGTGCGTTGCTCCAGTCGCAGGTCGGCGCGATCGTCACCTCGTTTGTCTGGTTCCTCGTCGCGGAGCCGCTCCTCGGCGTGACCGTCGAAGCCCTGACCGATCGCCAGATCGACGACTACTTCCCGGGCAGCGCGCTGGATCGGCTCCAGGGCGCGGGTGCCGTCGAGGTCGGCGTGGAGGAGATCGTCATCGGTGCCGACTATCCGTACGGACTTTGGGCGGCTGCGCTGATCGCTGCGGGTTACGCCGCCGCGCTCGCCGCGCTTGGCCTCTTGTCGGCCGTGCGGCGTGACGTGCCATAGCGCCCCGCTCGGCGGTAC
This sequence comes from Gaiellaceae bacterium, assembly GCA_050698015.1. Taxonomy (GTDB): domain Bacteria; phylum Actinomycetota; class Thermoleophilia; order Gaiellales; family Gaiellaceae; genus JACDAN01. Next base: position 6,154 of record JBOHAU010000087.1, on the reverse strand, counting down.
TGCCGGACGAGGCACTAGCCTCCAAGAGTGGCCGCCCCAGTTTCGCGTGACCAGGAGCTCGAGCTCTCGGTCGAGTCGCTCGCCTTCGGCGGCAACGGCGTCGCGCGGCTGAACGGCTTCGTCGTCTTCGTACGCCGCGGGCTGCCCGGGGACCGCGTTCGCGCCCGGATCACGAAGGTTCAGCGCCGGCACGCGGAGGCGCTTGCGGTCGAGGTCCTCGATCCGAGCCCGTTGCGAGTCGAGGCGCCGTGCCTGCACTACCCGGCGTGCGGAGGGTGCCGTTTCCAGGACCTCGCCTACGAGGCGCAGCTCGAGGCCAAGGCCGACCAGGTCCGCGACGCACTCGTCCGCATCGGCGGCATCGCCGAGCCGCCGCTCGAGCCCATCGTTCCGGCAGAGCAAATCTTCCACTACCGGAACAAGCTCGAGTACTCGTTCACCGAGACTCCCGCGGGCCCTTCGCTCGGATTCCACAAGGCCGGACGGTGGGACGAAGTGCTCGACATCGAGCAGTGCTGGGTGACGACGGACCTCGGCAACGAGATCAGGCACGCGGCCCGTGACTGGGCGCGAGAGGCGGGTCTGTCCGCCTACGACCAGGCCGTGGGAACGGGCTACCTGCGCCACCTCGTCTACCGGGAAGGGCGCAACACGGGCCAGGTGATCGTCCAGCTCGTGACCGCGCCGGGGGAGCTCCACGACGCCGACGGCTTGGTGGCGGCCCTGCGGCGGTTTCCCGAGGTGCGCTCGATCCACCACGCGGTCAACGAAACCCCGGCTGAGATCACGAACCTGCCGACCACCCTGCTCTGGGGGGAGGAGGCGATCGAGGAGGCGATCGGCGGCCTTCGCTTCCGGATCCGGCCGACGGCGTTCCTACAGACGAATACCGCCATGGCCGAGCGCCTGTACGAGCTCGCGGTCGAGTACGCGGCCCTGACCGGCGACGAGACGGTCTGGGACCTCTACTGCGGCATCGGGACGATCGGCCTGACGATGGCGCGAAACGCGCTCACGGTCTGGGGGATCGATATCTCGGAGGAGTCGGTCGCCTGCGCGCTGGAGAACGCCGATCTCAACGGGATCGCGAACGCCGCGTACTACGCCGGCGATGTCGGCCAGGCGATCGAAGAGCTGAGCGATCGCTCGGGCACGCCGGACGTCGTGGTCGTCGACCCGCCGCGGGCCGGGCTGTCGAACAAGGCGGTCAGGCGGCTCGGCCGGATCGGCGCCCCTCGCATCGTCTACGTCTCCTGCAACCCGACGACGCTCGCGGGGAACGTCAAGCAGCTCGCGGCGGACTGGGAGTACGAGCTACGGCGGGCCCGCCCGGTCGACATGTTTCCGCACACACCGCACGTGGAGACGGTTTCCCTGCTCGAACGGCCGTAAGAGCTTTGTAAAGAGCGATTGCTTTTCCCCCAAAAGCGGGCATTGCGTTAGATATGGGAACCAGATTCGCCGCCGTTTTCGTTCTGGCGCTCGCCGCACTGCCGTCCGCCTCTGCGGCTGACCGCGCGGTCACGATCGCAGGCACCGGCTTCTCCCCGAAGGACGTGACCGTCGCGGCGGGCGACTCCGTCACCTGGCGCAACACCGACACGAAGCCTCACCAGGTGACCTTCGACAAGGCGCCGTGCAACCACGTGATCGCCGCCGGCGGAAGTGCGTCGTGCACCTTCCGAGCGGGCGGCAAGTTCAACTACCGCGACCCGACCCAGCCGGGCGGCGCGTTCCGCGGCTCGGTCACTGTGACGGGGCCGAGGACGTCCGTCACGCTCGCTCCCGCGCGCAAGGTGGCGCCCTACGCGGCGCCGGTGACGCTCTCGGGGGCCATCTCGAGCCAGGCGACCGGCGAGTCGGTGGCGGTCTCCGCCCAGGGGTGTGGCAAGACGACGTTCACGCAGCTCGGCACCGCCACGACCACGACGGGCGGAAACTGGACATTCATCGTCAGGCCGGGGCTCAACACCGTCTATCGCGCGCGCTGGCGCACGACCGACAGCCCGACGGCGACGGTGAACGTGACTCCGAAGCTCCGCCTGACCCGTCTCCGCTCCCGCTTCACCGTCCGGGTCAGCGCGTCACACGGGTTCCTCGGCAAGCTCGTCTTCTTCCAGCGGTACCGGACCGGCGTCAGGCGCTGGGCGACCCTGAAACGCGTCAAGCTCGCGACTGTGAAGCCGCCGGTGGCGGGGACGATCGTCACGTCGGCGAGCTTCCGCAGCAGGGTGCGCCGCGGTTGGCGACTCCGGGTCCTGTTCCCGCAAGCGCAGGTAGGCACGTGCTACCTGTCCGCGGCGAGCAACACGCTCAGGGTTCGCTAGACGTCGCGCGCTGCTCGCGGCGCCAGCGCTGGAACTCCCGCCAGAGGAGATCCGCGTTCGGGATCAGGAATCCGAACGCCAGACCGGGCAGGGCCGGCAGGCCGCCGACGTCCCACACCACGGCCAGCCACATGGTCACGCCGAGCGAGAGCGTCAGCGCGATCCACGTCCAGCCTACGCGCAGGTTCCAGCGCGCCGCCGCCCCGAGGAACAACGCAAAGAACAGGAGGTCAGGAAGACCGAGATTCGCCGAGCTCTCGCCGCCTGGCGATGGGAACGCGAAGGAGAAGACGTCGAAGATCTGGGGCTGCTCCTCGACGATGTGCCGCGTCGGCCCGCGCCAGACCGAGAACGAGTCCACCACCGGGATGATCAGCGCGACCAGGGCGACCCAGAGGACGCTCTCGAAGAACGTCAGGAACCAGAAGGCGAAGCTCGTCATCGTGGCGAGCTTCGCGAAGTTCGCGACCGCATCGAGGTCGACCACCTCCAGGATCACGGTCAGCAGCAGGAGGGCGAGCGTGACGAGCCAGAGGCCGTCCCTGCGGCGAAGCGGAAGCGCGAGCCAGATGAGCGCAAAGACCGCGGGCATCAGACACAGCCCCAGGAAGGCGACGTCCCACGACTGCGACAACTCGGTGAAGCTGTCCGTGAACGCGTAGTAGGCCGCGAGGGCGGCGGCGAGCGTCCCGAACGCGGCGGCTCGCCGCGTTTTCAGTGCCCCGCCCAGCAATACATGGCGGCTTCTGGCCCGCGATCACGCGGCGCCAGAGCCCACCCTCCTCCTCACCAAGGTCTACAGACCTTGCCTCGTCCGAGTGCGAACTCTGGCTTGAGACGGCCGCGCCGGCAAAGCCGGCACGGCCTCCTCTGGTCGGCGCCGACGAGTCGGCGCCTTGGGCTCGCGACCCAGAAACTCGGCGGTATTACCGGGCGAGGCACGAGTAAGGAGGAAGCTCGGCCCACCAGGGGCCGAGCGTCTTCAGCGCCTGCCAAAAGCGTGTCTTCGCCGCCTGCTCGTCCAGCGAGGCGTCGATGTCGGGGACGTAGAGGGCCTGCACGGTCGGAGTCCACTGCTGCAGCTCGCCGAGGCTGTCGTCGAGCTCAGCCGCCAGCGGGAACCCGAGCTCGTTCACGAACGAAAGCGCGTCCTCGCCCATGACGACGACGAGCTTCGGCTGCACGATGTGCAGCTCGCGCGTCAGCCAGCCCGCCGCCTGGGCCTCGTCGCCGCCGTCGAACTTGAAGCAGTTGGTGCCGTAGACCGCCATCGGATCGACGTGCAGACGCTGAAGGGACTTCAGGATCGCCTGGCCGGCACGGCCGAAGAACGCGACGCCCTCCTGGAGCTCCGAATGCTGCGGGCGGAACTTGAGCAGCATGATGTCGGCGAGTGGATGGCCCGATCCGAGCGCGGGGACTCGACCCTCGCCGGACCGTGTGATCTCGTCGCCGAGCTCGTTGATCTCGGTGATCGCCTTCTGGAGATAGCGCTCTTGGATTTCGTCGGTCGGCACTGGCAAGGGCGGCATGGTGAGGTTCTCTCCTAGCGCACTCTTTCCTTGACCTGAGCGGTCCACTTGAGCGCCTGCAGGTAGGCGAGCGAGCGCGGGCGGCGCAGGACCTCGGCGCTGCGGAGGCTGACCAGGAACTCCTCCGGATCGTTGAAGGAGCGCATGCGCACGCCCCCGGTGCCGACGCCCTGGAGGACGTGCGCGTCGGAGCCGGCGCCCATCGTCAGGTTGTACTTCCTGGCGAAGCGCTCGGCCTCGTCGTTGTACTGCTCGAAGAGGAGCCGTGCGTTGTAGACCTCGAAGACGTCGATGTCGGCCAGGTGCCGGTGCAGCGTCGCGGCGGCGGGAATCGCGTGCATCCGGTCGAAGGGATGGGGGAGATAGACGAGCCCTCCCTGGGCGCGGATCGCGGCGATCGTGTCTTCGAACGAGAGGCCGCGCGGGATCTCCTCCTGGAGGAAGAGCCCGATCACCTCGCCCTGGCCGGCCGTCTTGATCTCCTCGCCGGGGATGACCTTGAGTGCGCGGTCGGCTGCGAGCTCGGCGGCTTGGAGCGCCCCGCCGAAGGCGTTGTGGTCGGTCACGGCGATCGCGCCGAGCCCGTGCTCTTCGGCGTGGTCGACCAGCTCGGCCGGCTCGACGAGACAATCGTGAGACCAAGACGTGTGCGTGTGGAGATCGCACACGATCCAGGGGCGGTTCGAGAGCGGGTCGGCCGTCCTCGACTTCGAGCGTCTCCGCCGGGCCAGCCGCCCGTAGAGCTCGTCCAGCTCACGCCCGAGCGTCTCGAAGGTCTGATCCGCGGCGAGCTCCCGGGACCCGGCCTGCGCGTTCGTTCGCAACTCGTCATCCTCGGCCAGCCGGGCCAGCGCGGCGGCGGCGAGCGCCGGCTGCTCCAGCACGCCGGGCGGCGAAGCGATCGCCGCACCTGCCGCCTGCGCTTCGAGGCGCAGCCGCGACAGGCCGGCGAGGCCGGGCACGAAGATGGCAGTCTCGTTCAAGAGTGGAGCGCGCGCGGCGCCCGACAGCGCCGTCCGGACGTGGACGCGGTCGCGGAGCGACGGCGTGATCGACGGACGCCCAGAGAGGGGCTTCGTGCGCAGCAGGATCAGTTCCCAGTCGGGGAGCTCCTTGAGCACCGAGAGCACCGCACGCGTCAGCGGACGCTCGGGCGTCCGCCACTCGTAGACGATCAGCTTTCGCTTCTCGGCCGGCGCGAAGAGGTCGGTGTCGACCCCGAGCGGGATCAAGCGGTACTCCCCCGGGAAGCGCAACTCGGCGGCCGCGGCGGCAGGCGCAGACGTCGCCAGGAGCGCGTCGATCCGGCCGAGCAGTTTCTTCCGCTGCGCCCGTCCGGGCGGGTAGCCGAGTCGCTCCGGGGAGAAGAACGTCGCAACGGCGAGCGAACGCGCATCGCGAAGCGCGAGGTAGGAGAGGCTGGGAAGGCCGGGCTCGAAGCCGTGGACGACGTCGTACTCGCCGCGCGCGAGCGCGAGCGCGAGGTTCGCTCGCACGCCGACGGGCAGGCCGATCGTGCTCCGGCGCGAGATCGGCACGGCCGGCCCGAGCGCGATCACGTCCCGTCGGGCGCCGTCCTGCAGCGCACGCCGTCCCGCGAGCAGGTCGGCGGCGCGATTCGACGGAGCGAGGACGCTGACCTCGTGGCCCAGCTTGCGGAGTGCGTCAGCCGCACCCGCGACGTGCTCGTTCACGTCATGCGGCTGTGACCAGGAGAACGGCGTGACGAGGCAGATGCGAAGCGCCACGGCCGCCGAGTCTAGTTCGCGGCTAGCCGGTGGTCTTCGCGCGAGCCTTCTTCCGGGCGTTCTGGGCGATGAAACGCTCGACCGAGTCGCGCGCCTGAGCGTCCGGGATCTGCTTCGGCGGCGACTTCATCAGGTAGGCGCTCGGCGCTTCCAACGCGCCCGAGATCCCGTTGTTCAGCGCCAGCTTCGCGAGCCGCACGGCGTCGATCACGATCCCGGCGGAGTTCGGCGAGTCCCACACCTCGAGCTTCAGCTCCAGGTTGAGCGGCACGTCGCCGAAGGTCGTGCCCTCCATGCGGATGTACGCCCACTTGCGGTCGGTCAGCCACGGCACGTAGTCCGACGGGCCGACGTGGACGTTGTCGTCGCCGATGTCGTAGTCGAGCATCGACGTGACGGCGTTCGTCTTCGAGATCTTCTTGGACTCGAGGCGCTCCCGCTCGAGCATGTTGCGGAAGTCGGAGTTGCCGCCGACGTTGAGCTGCATCGTGCGGTCGAGGCGGACGCCGCGGTCGCGGAAGATCTGCGTCAGCGCCCGGTGCGTGAT
>JBOHAU010000086.1:0-3695 GCA_050698015.1 Gaiellaceae bacterium | reverse complement strand
ACCGCAAAGAGCGAGCTTTTTGCGGGATCAAAATCGCAAGTCCGGGGCCGAAACTGCCGACTACAACGAGAGCCGGCGGTGCTCGCCAGCCGTAGGCCGCTAGCGCCGCCGGCTCTGATCTAGACGTCAAACACAGTGGCTCTCTTCGACGAGCCCTAGTAGCGCCGCCTCAGGTTCTCGATCGGGACCATCCGGCAGCGCTGGATCTTCGAGACGACCATGCTCTTCAGGCCGAGGCCGGAGTGGTTCCGCTCGCTGTAGTAGTAGCGTCCGCCCGGACCGACCCAGCCTCGCATCCGCTTCTCGAGGGCGCTGTTCATCGCCGTCCGCGAGAAGCCGCCCCGGAGCATCGCGGCGCGGAACATCATCACGCCGGTGTAGCCGTCGTAGTGGAAGGTCGAGCCCTGCTTGCGGAGCCCGCGGTCGACCTTGAGCGCGATCGACCGCGACGGGTTCCGCCGCGGCAGGTACCTCGCGACCGGGCCGAGGTAGCTGTTGACCAGCGCGTTCGCGTTCTGCGGGCAGGCAGGCTGAAGGTACGTCACCGAGGCGTTCCCGCCGGTGAGGACGAGCCGCTGCCGTAGGCCTAGCTGCTTCGCCTCCTTCGTGATCGTCACCGCGAGGGTCGTCGCGTTCCAGAGCCAGAGCGCCTGCGCGGTCGAGTTCTTCACGCGCGAGAGCTCCGCCTGGAACGTGGTCGAGGTCAGCGGGAAGATGATCCGCTCGACGATCTGGAAGCCGAACCGCCGCGACAGCTCGTCGACGTTCCTGACACCCTCGCGCCCGAAGCCGCCGTTGTCGGCCATCAGCGCGATGCGCCGGATCCCCAGCTTTCGGAGCTGGAAGGCCATCGAGTAGGCGAAGAGCCGGCTCGTCGCCGTCGTCATGTAGTAGAAGGGCTTCGCCGGGCTCACCTGCGCGACCGACGAGGCCATCGAGATGTACGGGATCTTCTCCCGCTCCACGATCGGCGCGACCGCGAGACCCGACGAGCTGAAGCCCGAACCGATTACGCCGACGAACTTGTCGTCGTCGGCGACCCGGTTCATGTGACTGACCGCCTGCGACGGGTTCGAGCCGTCGTCGAACACCTGCACCCGCACTCTCCGCCCGCGGATGCCGCCACGGGCGTTGATCTCTCTGACGGCGACGTCGACGCCCTGGCGGTTGTCGACGCCCACGAATGAGAGCGGCCCCGTCAGCGGTGAGATCTCCGCCAGCCAGACCTCGCTCTGCTGGGCGCTGCCGCCGCCGGCAGTGAGCAGGACGAGGGCTGCCGCGACGAGCGAGGCGACCCCGAACCTCCGTCCCTTCATCGTTCCTCCTCCCCGGTTTGTTGCTCTGTACCGAGATTGTGACGCGCTCGGACGGCGCAAGTTGCCTGAGCCCTTCGCCTAACCCGAGGCCGCGAGCAGCTGAAGGAACTCAGCCGGCGTGACGACCGGGGGATCGAGCTTCACTGTGGTCAAGTCAGAGTCGCCGGAGACGATTGCCTCGGCGTTCGCGGCGCGCGCAAGCGCAACGAGATAGTCGTCGTTCGGATCGCGCGTAAAGCGCTCCGACGACGGCGGCGGATCTTCGACCGCGATCGCTTCCTCGCCGAGTGCCGCAACGAACGCCGCTACGTCCTCCTCAGTCGCGTAGCGGCGGAACTTACGCCGCATGAGCACACGGCGAAACTCGTCCAGGAGCGCGGGTGAAACAACGAGGTCGAACTCGCCTTCGCGCCAGCGATCGAGTGCTTCAGCCGGAGCGCCTTGAGAGGAGATGAGAGCCGAGATGAGGACGCCGGAATCGAAGACGATCCGCTTCAACGGCGTCGCCGCGAACGCTCCTTGCGCTCGGCGTGCAGCTCTTCATAAGCGAGCGTCATTGCCTCGTCGCCACTCAGATCGCTTCGCGCGCGGACACGATCGACAACGGCGAGTCCGAGGTATTCCCGCAAGGCGTCCTCGACGACGTCGGAGTCGCGCTTCCCGGTTCGCGCCGCGCGGATCCGCGTCGCCCGGAGGACATCAGGGTCCAGGTAGACCGTCGCCTTGCTTCGCGCCATCTGCGCAGCATAGCGTTATAGCGTCAAAGCGTCAAACAGTGCCCGCCCAGTTCACCTGAGCTCGAGCAGCTCGTCCTTCTCTTCGGTCCGCTCGAAGACGCGCTTGGCCTTTCCGAGCTCCTGGCGAGGCAAACCGCCGGGCTCGAGCAAGACCACGCGCAGACGGAGGTTGAGCCGTTCCTCGAGCACGTCGTCGAGAATCCGCTCGACGTCATCGCGCTTCGAGATCAGCGCCTCGGAAGCAAGCTCGGCGTGGACCTCGAGCTCGGGCAGCGCCGTCCGGCGGTCGACGACGATCGCGTACTGGCCGGCGAGATCGGGGTGCTCGAGCAGCGCCGCCTCGATCGCGCTGGGAAAGACGTTGACGCCGCGGATCACGAGCATGTCGTCTACGCGCCCCGAGAAGCGGGCGATCCGCTGGTGGGTGCGCCCGCAGGGGCAGTCGCCGGGCAGAAGCTGCGTCACGTCGCCGGTCCGGTAGCGGATCATCGGGAGCGCCTCCTTCGTGAGGGTCGTCAGGACGAGCTCGCCGACGCCGTCGGTCGGTTCGCCCGTCTCCGGGTCGACCACCTCGGGAACGAAGTGGTCGTCGAAGACGTGCAGCCCGCCCTTGTTCTCGCGACACTCCATCGCGACGCCGGGGCCGATCACCTCCGAGAGCCCGTAGATGTCGCAGGCGTCGAACTCGCCCCAAGCCTGCTCGATCTTCTGCCGCAGCGACTCCGACCACGGCTCGGCGCCCAGGACGCCGTAGCGGAGCTGGATCTGGTCGAGCACGCTGTGCTCCTCCGCTCGTTCGGAGAGGAGGTAGCAGAACGACGGCGTGCAGCAGATCCCGCGCGCGCCGAGATCGGCGAGCAGCTGCACCTGGAAGCCGGAGTTGCCGCCCGAGGCGGGGACGGCGGTGGCGCCGAGGCATTCGACCCCGTAATGCAGCCCGAGCCCGCCGGTGAAGAGCCCATAGCCGTAGGCGACGTGGATCACGTCGTCTGGCGTCGCTCCGGCGCAGCAGATCGAGCGCGCGTTGACGTCCGCGAAGAGCTCGATGTCCGCGGCGGTGTAGGCGACGATCGTCGGCTTGTGCCGCGTGCCGGAGGAGGCGTGGATCCTGACCGTCTGCTCGAGCGGCACCGCCAGCAGCCCGTACGGGTAGCGCTCGAGCAGCTCCCGCTTCGTCGTGAACGGCAGGTCGCCGAGCTCGTCGTCGGGCGAGACGACGGCGAGCTTGTCCCGCCAGTAGCCCTCGACTCCCTTCAGCCTGGCGATCAGCCCTGAGAGGCGCCGGCGCTGCTCGTCGGCGCGCTCCTCGACCGGCATCGTCTCGAGCTCGGGCTGGAAGATCACTTCGGGGTCGGAAGCTTGCCTGAGTTGACGAACCTGCGCAGCTGCGGCACGCGCAGGCTGCCGCGGAGCATTGCGTTCCGCCAGAGGCGGTGCAGCGCCGTCGGCGGGGCCATGAACCGCATCGTCGCGCTGGTGATCCGGAGGTTCTCGGCGGCTGCCGGCCGGCGCTCGCGCTCGTAGGCGTCGAGGTCGCCGGAGGCGATGGTCTTGGCGACGGCGGTCGCGTCCTCGACGCCCGAGTTCATCCCGCGGGCGCCGAACGGCGCCATCAGGTGCGCCGCGTCGCCGGCGAGGAAGA
>JBOHAU010000085.1:0-26817 GCA_050698015.1 Gaiellaceae bacterium | reverse complement strand
GGGATCGCGTTCCAGATCGCCGACGACATCCTCGACTGCACCGGCACCACGATCGAGACCGGGAAGCTCGCCGGGAACGACCTCCGGGAGGGCACGCCGACCCTGCCGCTGATCTTCGCCGCCCGCGAGGACCCGGTCGTGCGCGAGGCGCTGGCCGGCGGCCCGCTCGAGGGCGCGCTCGTCCGCGTCGCCCAGACCGGCGCGCTGGAACGAGCCCGCGAGATCGCATTGCGCTACGCGGCGGAGGCGCGCTCGCATCTTGGACGGAGCGCCCACCGGCCGGAGCTCGAGGCGCTGACGCACATCGTGGTCGAGAGGCGAAGCTAGGGGTTATCGTCCCGGAGCGATGGGGATCCTTCCCGAACCGGTCGAAGCACTGCTCGAAACGGCGCTCGTCAGCGAGCTCACGGTCGTCGACCCCTCGGGCCGTCCCGTGACGCATCCGTTGATCCCCCTCTACGACGGGGAGCTGATCTACCTCACCTCGAGCATCCTCTTCTCGAAGAAGCTCGAGCACATCAAGGCCAACCCGAAGGTCTCGATCTCGATCAGCGACCCGGTCGCCGTCAAGACCGAGCGCTTCGCGCGCGCGACGATCCAGGGGGACGCAACGGTCGACGACACCGATCTGCACGCCGGCTGGGAGCACGTGCTTCCACTCTGGCGGAAGAAAGAGCCGGCGATCGACTTCTTCCTCGGTAAGCGCGTGGCGCTTCCCCTGTTCTTCGAGCGGGCGGTGATCGAAGTTCGCCCCCGGAAGGCGTACCTGTGGGAGGACGGGAAGACCGACCGCGCGCCGCAGGTCTTCGACGTGACTCCGGTGCTTGCGTGAAGCCGAGCGGCGAGCTGATCGGCGGGTTGCAGGACCGCTTCAGCCATGCGGTGATCGCGTTCGTGGACGCCGACGGATACCCGATGTCCGTCGCGTCGGAGTTCCGCGTCGACCCGGATCGGGAGGTCGTCGTGCTGGACGCGGTGGCGGGTGATGTGCAGCCCCCCGAGCACGAGCGAGTCAACGTCGTCTTCAGCCACATCCGTCCGCAGCCGGGGATCGGCTACGACGAGCGCCGCTACGTCTCCCTCTGGGGCCCCCTGCGCCGGACGGAGGGCGGGCTCGAGTTCTCGCCTGAGCGCGTCCAGCACTGGGACGAGCAGGAGATGACGTTCTTCGAGTACTCGGAGCGAGGTGTGCCGCAAGCGCACCGCTACCTGGAGCAGGTGTCGGCCGAGCAGGGCCGGGAGGTGCGCCCGAAGCTCGCGTTCGGGTGGCTGTTCCTGCGCGCGACGCGGCTGCCGTTCCTCACCGCGACGTTCGTGCCGATCCTGCTCGGCATCGCCGTCGCCGCCTGGGCGAACGGCTTCAACTGGTGGGTGGCGCTGCTGACGCTGATCGGCGGCGCGTGCATCCACCTGGGGCTGAACGTCGCGAACGACGTCTTCGACACGACGAGTGGCGCCGACGCGGCCAACGTGAACCCCACCCAGTTCAGCGGCGGCTCGCGGGTCGTGCACTACGGGTTGATGTCGCTGCGGACGATCGCGCTGATGTCGTTCGGCTTCTATGCCGTCGGGATCGGGATCGGGCTCGTCCTCGCGGCGACGCGCGGCTGGGATCTGCTCTGGCTCGGCGTGGCCGGCGTGATCCTCAGCGTCTTCTACACCGCGCCGCCGTTCAAGCTCGTGCACCGCGGCCTCGGAGAGCTCGTCGTGGCGGCCGGCTTCGGGCCGATCATGACCCTAGGCGCCTACTACGTCCAGGCGCAGGAGTACGACCTGGAGCCTCTCCTCGCCTCGCTTCCCGTCGGGATCCTGATCGCGCTCGTGCTCTACGTGAACGAGGTTCCCGATCGCCCGGCCGACGCCGCTGCCGGAAAGCGGACGCTGCCGGTGCGCTTCTCCAAGGACGTGATCGTCAACGGGTATGCCGCCGCCGTCGCTCTCGCGTTCGGGCTGATCGTCGTCTTCGCCGTCGCGGGCTGGATCGTCCGGCCGGCGATCATCGCCGTCGCGGCGGCTCCGCTCGCTCTCCCGGTGTACCGGGCTCTACGCGACCACTACGAGGAGCCGTACACGCTGATGCCGGCGATGGCGAAGAACATCCAGCTGCATCTGGCGACGGGCGTGCTCCTGATCCTCGGCTACCTGATCGCGATCCTCGCGGACGCCGCCTGGGACGACCCGCCCTCCTTCCTGACCTGAGCTCGCTCGCGACGATCCCCTGGGACTGGTACCGCGACCCGGCGGTGCTGGCCCGGGAGCAGGAGGCGATCTTCCGCGGCGCCTGGCACTACGTGGGCCGATTGGGTCTAGCCGGCGACGTCGTTCCGGGCTGGGCGGGGCAGGTCCCCGTCGTGATCGTCAAGGCCGAGGACGGCCAGGAGCGAGCGTTCGTCAACGTCTGCCGTCACCGTGGGTCGGTCGTGGTCGAGGAGCCGGGAAACCGGCAGAGCCTGCAGTGCTCGTACCACGCGTGGACGTATGACCTGGACGGATCGCTCCGTGCTGCGCCGAGGTCAGAGCGTGAGGACGTCGACCTCTCGGACGTCTCGCTCGTTCGGATCCGGCTCGAGGGCTGGGGGCCGTTCCGGTTCGTCAACCTCGACGACAAGGCGGCGCCGCTCTCCGAGCTGCTCGGCGACATCCCGGAGCGGATCGCGGCCGCCGGCCTCGGCGTCGACGAGCTCGCGTTCCACCACCGCGAGGGCTGGGAGGTCGCGGCGAACTGGAAGATCGCCTGCGAGAACTTCCTCGAGTGCTATCACTGCCCCGTCGCGCACCCTGGTTTCTCGGGGCTCGTCGACGTCTCGCCCGACAACTACGAGCTCGAGGCGGGCGAGTGGCACTGGAGCCAGTTCGGGCAGCTGCGGAGCCGCGGCGACGCCGAGCTCCCCGTCGGCCAGTTCCACTTCATCTGGCCGAACACGGGGATCAACATCTTCCCCGGCCGGCCGAACCTCTCGATCGGCCCGATCCTGCCGCTCGCGCCCGACCGGACACGCCGCGTCCTCGACTACTTCTTCGCCGCCGACGCGACCGAGGAGTGGATCGGCGAGTTCCTGGAGTTCGACGAGCAGGTCGGAAGCGAGGACGCGCGGCTCGTCGAGCTCGTCCAGCGCGGCGCCGGCTCGGGCGTCATCCAAGAGGGCCGGTTGCTACCCGAGAGCGAGCGGCTCGTCGCCGGCTTCCAGGCGCGGGTCCGCGAAGCCCTGGCCGGTTAGCCGCCGCCGGCGGCTTCGGCGCTCCGCACGCCGCGCAGGGCCCAGATTGAGAAGAGACCCACGAGGATCAGCGCGACGCCGAATGCATAGGCAACATGCTCCGGCGCGCCGGCGATGAGGCTGCGTCCCGCCCCGAGCAGCAGCGTGACCGGGTTCAGGTGTGCGATCACGCGTAGCCAGTCGGCGAGGAGGGCGACGGGCACAAAGACGGGCGCGAAGAAGAGACTGAGGAAGATCGGCAGCTGCATCAGCGGTGCGGCCTGCATCGTCCGCAGCCGCATCGCGATCCCGGCCGACCAGAGCAGCCCGCAGGCGTTGACGAGCACGGCGAGGGCGTAGAGGGCGAAGATGTCGACGCCGTTCCCGCCGACCTGCATGCCGGCGGCGATCGCCACCACGGTCAGGACCGCCGCCGTCACCGACCACCGGCCGAGGGCGCCGAACGCGTAGCCGAGCAGGATTCCGCGACGGTCCGGCGCCGCCAACATCAACCGCCGCGCAAAGCCGGTCTCGAAGTCCCGGACGATCCCGAAGCCCGTGAAGACTCCGGCGAACGCCGCCGACTGGAGCAGCACGAAGACGAACTGGAACGCCGTGTAGCCGACGGGAAACTGGAAGCCGGGCACGTCGTTCACCCGCGAAAGCCCGCCGGCGAAGGCCACGAAGAAGAACAGGGGAAACGCGAGCCCGGGGAGCAGTAGGGAGGGGGTCGTGAAGTTGTTGTGCAGCATCCGCCAGCCGACGGCGAGCGCGACGCTCAGGGTCCTCATGTCCGCTCCATCACTCGCCGCAGCGCCAGCGAGGAAAGCGTCAACCCGACGATCGCCATCAGGATGCAGATGCTGAACCCGAGCCCGAGTGCCTGGCCGTCCCAGCCGACGATCACGAGGCTGCGGATCGCCTCGATCAGGTAGGAGACCGGATTGGCCGACGCGGCGATCCGGAACCAATCCGTCTCGATCAGGTTGCGCGGCAAGTTCATCGACGAGATGAACAGGAAGACGAAGAAGACGGGAAAGAGGCTGTGCACCGCCTCGGTCGACCCCGTGCGCAACGCGGCCAGCGCGCCGAACGATCCGAAGGCGAGCACGATCAGCACCGCCAGGAAGAACAGCACGAAGGCGCCGAGGATGCCCGACTCGAGCCTGACGCCGACGGCGAGGCCGATGCCGAGGTACCAGAGGGCCTGCAGGAAGCCCAGCGCGATCACGCCGCCGAGGTGGCCGATCAGCAGCGCGGCGCCTTGCATCGGCGTCAGGGAGAGCCGGTTGAGAAAGCCGGTTTGGATGTCCCGCGCGAGGTCGACGCCCGCGTTGACCGTGGCGAACAACGCGCCCTGGATGAACGGAAAGGCGAGGAAGAACGCGAGGAACGAGTCGCTCGGGAAGCCCGGGAGTCTCGTCGCGGCGTCGAGCCCGCCCGTGTTGACCGCCATCAGCGCGACCGGGAAGACGAGTGGTGTGATCCAGTTCGCCGGCTGGCGCAGCGTCCGGATCACCGACCGCCGGGCCAGATGGAGGACCTGCGCGACGAGGCTCATTCCGGCTGCTGCTCGGGTTCCTCGGAGCCTTCGAGCGAACGGCCGGTCTTCGCCAGGAAGACGTCGTCCAGCGTCGGCGCGTGGAGGTGGAGGTCGGCGACGCGAACCTCGGCCGAGTCGAGCGCGCGGACGACGTCGGCGAGGTCGCCCTGGCCGTCCAATCGCACAGCGACTCCCGTTGTCGACGGCTGCAGCTCGCCGAAGCGACCCAGGGTTCTTTCCAGCGCCGCGCTGTCGGTTCCGTCGGCGGGCAGGGCCTCGACGGTGGGACGGCCAATCTCCGCTTTCAGGCTCGCCGGAGTCCCCTCCGCCACGATCCGACCGTGGTCGATGATCCCGACCCGGTCGGCGAGCAGGTCGGCTTCTTCGAGGTACTGGGTGGTCAGGAACACCGTCACGCCCTCGTCGCGCTTCAGTCGGACGACTTCGTCCCAAAGCGCGCTGCGGCTCTGGGGATCGAGGCCTGTGGTCGGCTCGTCGAGGAAGAGGATCCTGGGATGGTGGGCGAGCGCCAGCGCGAGGTCGAGGCGGCGCTTCATGCCGCCCGAGTAGCCGCCGATCTTGCGATCCGCGGCGAGGCGGAGGCCCACGCGCCCGAGGAGCTCGGCCGTTCGCGCCGGACGCTCCGCGCGCGGGACGCCGTGCAAAGCGAGCTGGAGCTTCAGGTGCTCGCGGCCGGTCAGGAGTGGGTCGAGCGCAGCCTCCTGGAGCGCGGCGCCGATCGTGCGGCGGACGGCGGGGCCCTGCTTGACGACGTCGAAGCCGCCGACCCTGGCCCTACCCGCGGTCGGCGGCAGCAGGGTGGTCAGGACATGGACGGTCGTCGACTTCCCGGCGCCGTTCGGGCCCAGGAACCCGTAGATCTCGCCCGGCGCGACGTCGAGATCGATGCCCGACACCGCCCGGATGCCGCCCTTGAATTCACGGACGAGACCTCTGACCTCGATTGCCGGCTCCACGGGCCTCACACTACCCATGTACGAATCGTGTAAAGCCGCCGGGGTTTGGGTAGCCTCACTCCCGGGTCGTGCTTCGCAGAGCCGTCATTTCGTGCCTGCTTGCAGGCATTTTCGCCTCGCCCGCCGCGGGCGCGGTCCAGACGCTCATGCCCGGCGTCACGTACGAGCAGCGGCTCCAGTTCACCCGCTTCGGACCGATGCGCCTGCACATCATGTCCGCGCCGAAGCCCGACGGCGCTCTCTACAAGCTCCAACCCGTCTTGTCGAACGGTGCGGTCGTCGGCCGGGAGCGGGTGACGTCGATGCAGCGCCGGGCCGAGCAGAGCTCGACCACGGCAGGGGTGAACGGCGATCTCTTCACGTGGGCCGACGGCATTCCGAGCAGCGGGCTGATCCAGGACGGCGTGCTGAAGACCACGCCGCACCCGAAGCGGTCGATGGTCGGCGTCGACACCGCCGGCAACCTGCGCGTCGAGCGGGTCGCGATGCTCGGCACCTGGCAGGGTGCGGGCCCGAGGAGGACGGTGCACCTGCTCAACCGGCCGCCTGGCCCGAACGGCACGACGCTTTACACACCGGCGTACGGTTCGTCTACGCCGGCCAACAACGGCGTGACCGAAGCGGTTCTCTCGCCGTTTCCCTCCGCGGCGCCGAACGCGGACCTCGTCGGCTTCGTCACCGAGAACCGGCGCGGCGGCACGCCGATTCCGCCCGGAGGCGCCGTGCTCGCGGCGAAGGGATCCCAGGGGCCGAGGTTGGCGATCGAGGCTGCCGCGGGCCAGCTGGTCACGGTCCGCCTGATTCTGCGTCCGGAGTGGCGCGACGTCCCGGAGGCGCTCGGCGGCGGGCCGGTCATCGTGCGCGGGGGCAAGCCGATCTTCAATGCGCTCGAAGACTTCGGGAGCTACCACTTGAACCGACGCCATCCACGGACTGCGGTCGGTCAGCGCGCGGACGGGCGGATCGTCATGCTCGTCGTCGACGGCCGCCGGCCGGGCTACTCGGCGGGGATGACGAACTTCGAGCTCGCGCAGGCGATGATCCGCCTCGGCGTCGTGACGGCATCCGCACTCGATGCAGGCGGGTCCTCGACGATGGCCTTCGGCGGCCAGCTCCTCAGCCGGCCGTCCGACACGACCGGCGAGCGCCTGGTCGCCGAATCGCTGCTCGTGTCGTACTACGGCGCCTACGCGCCTCAACCCGAGCTGTCCTTCTCGCCGAACGGAGACGGCGCCGGCGACAAGCAGACGCTGAGCTACAAGATCGTCCGCCAGTCGAGGGTCACGGCGACGCTCACCGGCCCCGGCGGAGTGACTCGCGCGGTCGACTCGGGCGATCGGCGGCCCGGTGTCTATCGCTTCGATTGGACGGGACGTTCGAACGGGGACCCGGAGCCCGAGGGCAGGTGGCGCTTCACCGTGAACGCCGTCGACTTCGAAGGGAAGAGCACGACCGACGAGCGTCGGTTCTTCCTCAATAACACGCTCGGGTTCATCACGGTGCAGCCGCTTCGCGCCACGATTCATCGAAGGCGTGGCGGCCGGATCAACATCGGCTTCCAGCTCACTCGTCCGGCCCGGGTTACCGTCGCGATCACGTCGAAGACCGGTCAGCTGCTCCGCGTGGTGCGGAGCGCGCAGGTCCCGGCCGGCCGCGTTGTCGCAACCTGGAATGCCAAGTACCCGAACGGCAAGGCCGTGTTCTCGGGGACCTACGTCGCGAAGGTGACCGCGATCAACGGCTCGGGACGCGCGGAGCTTGCCCGCGCGTTCCGCGTTCGCAGGCGCTAGCCGGCGATCTCCACGTCGCCGCTGCGAGGGCTCGGGCGCCAGTGGAGATGGGTGCCGCGGATCGCGCTCAAGATCGACTCGATCACGACGACGTACATGAGCTGGCGGTAGACGAACTGCTGGAGCGGCATCGACCAGAGCGCGCGTGGCGATTCCCGGTCGAGCCGGAAGGCGTACCACCCGAGCGCCAACTGGAGCGCCGTGAAGACCAACCAGAAGGACAGGATCGCGAGCGCGTCGAGGAAGATGAGGCCGTAGATCGAGAAGAGGTCGATCAACGGCGCGAGCACGGGGAGCGCGATCTGGAAGAGGACGAGGTAGGGCAGGCCGCGGCGGCCGATTCGCCCCTCGCCGCGGCGCCAGAGCGCCGCGCGATGCTTCCAGACCGCCTGGAGCGTCCCGTAGCTCCAGCGGAAGCGCTGCCGCCAGAGCGCGCGCAGCGACGAGGGCGCCTCGGTCCAGGCGCATGCGTCCTCGACGTAGACGACGCGCCAGCCGGCCCGGCCGAGGGCGAGCGTCAGATCCGTGTCCTCGGCCAAGGTCGCCGCGGAGACTCCGCCGACCTGCTCCAGTGCCGACCGCCGAAAGCCGCCGATCGCGCCGGGGACCGTAGGCATGCACTGGAGCGTGTCGTAGAGGCGGCGGTCGAGGTTGAACCCCATCACGTACTCGATGTGCTGCCAACGCCCGAGGAGCCGGCGGCGGTTGCCGACCTTGGTGTTGCCTGACACTGCTCCCACGTCTTTCCGGCGCAGCGGTTGGACGAGCCGGCGGAGGGTGTCGGGCTCGAAGATCGTGTCGGCGTCGACCATGACGATCACGTCATGCCGTGCCGCCGCGATCCCGTGGTTCAGCGCCGCGGGCTTGCCGCCGTTCGGTTGGCGGCGAACCTGGACGCGCGGCAACCCGAGCGCCTCGATGAGCTCGGCAGTCCCGTCGGTCGAGCCGTCGTCGACCACGACGATCTCGAACTCCGGGTACTCGCAGGCGTCGAGCGACCGGATCGCCTTTTCGATGCCCACCGCCTCGTTGAACGCGGGCACGACGATCGAGACCGGAGGCTCGAACGTCTCCTCCTCCGGCCGTCGCCGGACGATCCGAACGTGGCGTCGTGCGAAGGCGAAGAGGAGCGCGATGCGAGCGAGGAACAAGAAGACGACGGAAAACAGGAGGACCTCGAGGAGCGACGTCGTCCAGCGTGCGACCGACAAGGTCCCGAGCAGCAGCTGACCCCTCGCGCGGCCCCAGTCGTCGGCCGGGAGCTCGATCTCGTACGGGTGCAGCCCCGAGAGCTCGGAGATGCGCACGAACCGGAAGCCGCGCGCCTTGAGCCGCGGGACGACGCGCTCGAGCGCCGCCACGGTCTGCGAGCGGTCGCCTCCGCCGTCGTGGAGCAGTACGATCCCGCCGGTCTCGTCGCGAGGCGTGATCGCCCGGGCGATCACGTCGGCTCCTTGGCGGCGCCAGTCCTCGCCGTCGAGGTTCGAGAGGGCGATGACGTAGCCCCGGCGCGCGAGCGCCTCAAGCTCGCGATGCTGGCGCGGCGTCACCGCCGCCGGGTCGGAGGAGTACGGCGGCCTGATCAGGCGCGGGCGGACTGCGACGGTGCCGACAAGGGCGTTCTCCGTCAGGCCGATCTGCAGGTTGCGCTCCCAGGCCGGCAGCGCTGCGAGATCGGAGTGCGTGAACGTGTGGTTGCCGAGCTCGAAGCCCTGCGCCCTCAACCTGCGAACGATCCCGGGGTGGCGGACGACCTGGCTGCCCACAACGAAGAACGTCGCCGGAACGTCGAGCCGGCGGAGCGTCGCCGCGATGCGCGGCGTCCAGCGGGGGTCGGGGCCGTCGTCGAACGTGAGCGCGATGCGCTTGCCGGGCAGCAAGGCGCGCGACGTCAGCCGGTTGCCGTTCCAGATCAGGATCGGCCCGGCGTTAGCAAGCGGGCCGCCGCTCGCAAGCGGGCCGCCGCTCGCGTGTGGAGGCGTGGCGCTGCGCCCCGTCGTCCGCGTCGACAGCCCCTGGACGCCGAGAAGGATCGCCAGCGGTACGACGAGAAACCCGACCAGGATGGCCCTCGCCGTCCTGCGGCCTGTCGGCCGCCTGCCGCTATGGGATCGGTTCTTCAGTCTTCTTTTGCTGCCCGGGCGGCGCAGGCGGCGTCACCGGCGTGGCCGGGACGGTCGTCGTGTCCTGTCGGCGCGTCTGGCCGGGGGGCTGGGGCTTGGTCGGCTGGGCTTCGATCCGGGTCGTCTGGCCCGGCGGCGCAGTTGCGCCGCGTCGGGCCCAGCCGGTGTGCGGCGTGGCCGGCGCCGGGGTCACCGACGCGGGCGGAGCCGCCTGTGACGCTGCAGGCGGTTCGGGACTAGCACCGCGCGAGCCGGCCGGTCCGGTCTTCGCGCCACGCCTCGTCCGCGACTGTGCCTTCTGTGCGACCACCGCGTGGTACGGGGAGGCGCGTCGCGTGATTGCGATCCCGGCAGCCGTCCCCTGTGATACCCGCGACGAGGCCGACGCCGCTGTCGGTGCGTGCGACCCGGAGACGCCCTCCGGCCTCTTGGCTTGCGCACCAAGCGGCTGCGACACGCCGGGGAGGCGGCCGAAGCCGAGCATGCCGACGACAAGGGCAACAAGCCAGACGCAGGCGACTACTACCGCCAACACTGCGGCGTAGCGCAGCGCACGGGCGCGGCGGTTGCCGCTGGCGACGAAGACAGGCCGCTCTGTTTTCACCGCAGTCGTCACACCTCGAGGATGCCCACGTCCGAGGAGTCGCATTCGCAAAAACTGGCGGTTTTGCAGAACTTTTACAGTCGGTTTTTGCTCCTACCTAGACTCCCCGAGTGCTCCATCCAGCAATGCATGCCGGCCTCTGGCCCGCGATCACGCTGCGCCAGAGCCCACCCCCCGCCGAACCAAGGTCTTCAGACCTTGGCTCGTCGGAGTGCGAACTCTGGCTTGGTGCTCGCGACCCAGAGACTCGGCGGCATTACTGGAAGGAGCACTAGTGCTCGAGGCGGTCACCGACGCTCTCACCACGCTCGTGGGCGACCACGGCCTCTACGCCGTCTTCGCGTTGATGCTGATCGACGCCGTGCTCCCGGCGGCGAGCGAGCTCGTGATGGTCTACGCCGGAGCGGTCGCAGCAGGCGCGTTCGCGGGGCAGGACGTCGTGCTGTTCGGGCGCGAGATCGAGTCGGAGTTCTGGGCGTACGTCGCGATGGCCGTGGCCGGCGGCACGGGCTACGTCGTCGGCTCGATCCTGGGGTGGGGAATCGGCGTCTACGGCGGCCGACCGTTCCTCGAGCGCCGCGGGCGCTGGTTCCACATCACGCAGGAGCGGCTCGACCGCGCCGAGCGGTGGTTCGACCGCTACGGCGACTGGGCCGTCGCCCTCGGCCGGGTGACACCGGTCGTGCGCTCGTTCATCGCCATCCCGGCGGGCGTCGCGCGGATGCCGCTCGGGCGGTACACGCTCCTCACGATCCCCGGCTCGTACGCATGGGCCTTTGTGTTCGCGGGCATCGGCTGGGCCGCCGGCTCGAGCTGGGAGGAGTTCCACCACGACTTCCGCTACGCGGAGTACGTCGTCGTCGCGGCGATCGTTGCCGTGGTCGCTGCCGCAGTCGTCCTTCATCGCCGTGGCACTAGACTGGGCCGCCGTGCCGACGATCCCGCTGGTTGACGTCCAGGCGCAGTACGCGCCGCTGATCGAGGAGCTCCGGGAGCGGTTCGACGCGGTCCTCGGCTCCGGGACGTTCATCCGCGGCCCGAACGTCCAGGCCTTCGAGGAGGAAGCTGCGGCCTACCTGGGCGTCGAGCGGACGGTCGGCGTCGCCAACGGCACAGACGCACTCGTCCTCGTCCTCGACGCGATGGACATCGGCCCGGGCGACGAGGTGATCTGCCCGGCTTTCACCTTCTACGCGACGGCAGAGTCGATCGCCCGCCGCGGGGCCACGCCCGTGTTCGCGGACATCGATCCCGTCACGCTGAACCTCGATCCCGAAGACGTGCGTGCCAGGATCACTGATCGGACCCGGGCGATCATGCCCGTGCACCTCTTCGGCCGCCCTGCAGCGATCGGTGAGCTGAGCGGCCTCGGCCCGCCGCTGATCGAGGACGCCGCACAGGCCTTCGGCTCGCCCGGAATCGCGCAGTCGCCCGTCTCGACCTTCAGCTTCTATCCGACGAAGAACCTCTTCTGTCTCGGCGACGGAGGACTCGTGGCCGTCAACGAGGAAGACCTCGGAGAGCGGATCCGGATGCTCGCCTTCCACGGATCCCGAGACAAGACCGAGTACCAGTTCGTGGGCTACAACTCCCGACTCGACGAGCTTCAGGCCGCGTTCCTCCGCGTCTTCCTCGCGCACCTGGACGCCTGGACGCGCGGGCGGCGCGAGGCTGCCGCGCGCTATGCCGAGCTCGGCCTCGGCGAGCTAGTCCAGATCCCCGAGGACGAGCCCGGGCACGTCTACCACCTCTTCGTCTGCCGCTCGCCCGAGCGCGACCGGATCCGGAAGGCGCTGGCGGACGCGGAGATCGCTTCGGCCGTCTACTACTCTACACCGCTGCACCTTCAGCCCGCGCTGCGCTTCCTCGGCTGGAAGCCGGGCTCGCTGCCCGAGACCGAGCGCGCCGGGGCAGAGAACTTCTCCGTGCCGCTCTGGCCGGGGATCCCGGTCGAGGTCCAGGAGCGGGTCGTCGACACCGTGCGCTCCGCCGTGGGGGTGGGCGTGGGATGAACCTGATGGTCAATCGCCACAGGCTCTGGCAGCTCTTTGCCGACGCCTTGCTGATCGCGGCCGCCTGGTATCTGGCCTTCCAGCTCCGCTTCGACTTCAACGTCCCTCCGACCTTCGAGGAGGGCCTGCTGGCGACGACCATCCTCGTCGTCGCGATCAAGCTGGCCGTCTTCGTGGCCCTCGGCTTCTACAACCGTTGGTGGCGGTACGTCTCCACGAAGGACATGTGGCGCGCCGCCCTCGGCGTGCTGATCGCTTCGGCGATCGCCGCCCTGGCCGTGTACTTCGGCGATCCGTTCGAGCGCCGGCTGCCCCGAGGCGTCGTGCTGATCGACTTCGTCCTGCTGCTGGGTCTCGTCGCGGGAACCCGTCTCGCCGCCCGGACGATCTTCGAGCGGCCGGCCGCCTCGCGGCTCGTGGCCCGCGGGAAAGAGGTGATCGTCGTGGGCGCCGGAGACGCCGGCCAGCTCGTCATCCGCGAGATGCAGCGTTCCCGTCAGCTCGGCTACACGCCGATCGGGCTCGTGGACGACGATCCGCGCAAGAAGAACCTGCGCGTGCACGGCGTACGGGTCCTCGGGACAACCGAGGAGCTGCCGCACATCCTGCGCGACAACCGCCCGGACGAGCTTTTGATCGCGATCCCCTCGGCCTCGGGCGAACAGCGCCAGAAAGTGGTCGAGGTGGCGCGGCGCGAGGGCGTTCCGGTCAAGACGCTGCCGGGGCTCTACGAGCTGATCTCCGACGAGGAGAACCTCGCCGGACGGATCCGGCCCGTGCAGGTGGAGGACGTGCTCGGACGCGAGCCGGTCGAGGTCGACCTCGACGCGATCTCGGAGTACCTCGAGGGCGAGACGGTTCTCGTCACAGGCGCCGGCGGCTCGATCGGATCCGAGCTCTGCCGCCAGATCGCCCGCGCGCGGCCCTCACGGCTCGTGCTCGTCGAGCAGGCCGAGACGGCCCTGTTCGAGATCGAGCGCGAGCTGGTGGACGAGCGCGAGTTCACCGCAAGCATCCCGGTCTTGGCCGACGTCTCGAACCGCGCCCGCATGCGGAGCATCTTCGAGCGCTACCGCCCGGCGGTCGTCTTCCACTCCGCCGCCTACAAGCACGTCCCGCTGATGGAGGCGAACCCACTGGAATCCGTGCGCAACAACGTGCTCGCGACGAAGGTCGTGGCCGATACGGCCGCCGAGTTCGAGGCCAAGCGGTTCGTGCTCATCTCGACCGACAAGGCGCTCAACCCGAAAGCGGTCTACGGGCAGTGCAAGGCGCTGTGCGAGTGGATCGTCGAGGCCTACGGGAGCCGTAGCGACGTCCCGACCCGCTTCGTGGCGGTGCGATTCGGCAACGTGCTCGGGTCGGCGGGCTCCGTGATCACGATCTTCAAGCGCCAGATCGAGAAGGGCGGGCCGGTGACGATCACGCACCCCGAGATGACCCGCTACTTCATGACGATCCCCGAGGCCGCCTCGCTCGTCGTCCAGGCCGGGTCGATCGGAGGCGCCGGAGAGATCTTCGTCCTCGACATGGGCGAGCCGGTCGGGATCCTCGACCTCGCCCGCGACATGATCCGGCTGTCCGGCAAGGAGCCCGAGCGTGAGATCCCGTTCGAGTTCATCGGTGTCCGCGCGGGCGAGAAGCTCCACGAGGAGCTCTGGGGCGAGGACGAGGAGGTCGCGGAGACCGGCCATGCAAAGATCCGCCGCGCGCGGCGTGTGCCGATCCTCGCGTCCTGGCTCGACGACGAGCTCACCGACCTCGACCGCCTGGTGCTCGAGGGTGAGACGCTCGAGGTCGTTTCGAGGCTGTCGAGGATGATGCGCTCGCCTGTGCGCCTAGGGCAAGAGCAGCAGGTCGAGGAGCTTCGCGGGGTCACGCCGAACCCGCATCCCCTCGCCTGAGGCGCGCTTGCCGACGACGAGCGCGCGCGGATCCGTGATCGGCACGAGCCGGCCCTGGCGGATGAGGTCCTCGTCGACTCCGCCGAGCCTGCCGCCGAAGGTCGTGTAGACCGGAACGCCCAGCGCGGCGGCCTCGCGGTTCATCGTGCCGCCGGCGGAGACGACCAGGTCGCCGAGCGCGATCAGGCTCTGCGCGTCGACGGCATGCTCGGGGACGACGAGCGCCGGCAGACCCAGCGAGCGCACGTAGTCCCCCTGCTCCTTCGTCCGTGGGAGCACGACCGCGTGGATGCCCTCCTGGCGCCCGAGGTGCTCTAGCACCTGCGGGAAGAGCGGGTTCGAGCGGCGGTGGTAGAGGGAGACGTCGGGTGGCGTCCGGACGACGACGAGCGTCCGCTGGGGATCGAGCGAGAGGCGTTCCGCGACCGATCGGTCCGGCTCGAAGTCGGCGAGGTAGTACTCCTCCTTCAGCCCCTCGTACTGACGCAGCTTCGGCGGTCGGACGCCGTAGCGCGCAAGCCGATTGGCCGGGATCGCGTCGGGCACGACCACGTACGTGGCGGCGCGGAGGCCCAGCTGGTGCTGGAGCCACGCGAACTCGTAGTCGAAGGTCGTCGAGCTGGGAATGTCGAGACGCCGCGCCGTGATCGTGAGCTCGTGGGAGCCGTGCGCCAGGGCATGGTCGAAGCCACGGCCTTTCGCCCAGCGGCGCAGGGCGCCGAGCCGCGACGTCAAGGCACGGGCCTTTCCAAGCCGCGAGCGGCCGCCGTGGTGTCCGAAGACCTCCGCGTCGATCCCGTGGAGCTCGAGGAGCTCGAGGGTCTGCGCGTAGCTCCGCGCGGTTACCTCGACCTCGTCGCCGCGGGCGCGGAGGATCTCGATCAGCGGCCGAAACACCAGCACATGCGCCGGCGCGGTGATGTCGATCCAGACTTTCATCGCCTTCGCTTTCCTCTTCCACCGGATCGACCGGTCATTGCAGACGGCCGCGCGGGCGAAGCCCGCACGGCCTGAAGTCGACATCGCAAGCGACGTCTCAAGCTACGGCCGTGGCGAGCCTCGGCTCCCGGAGCGCGCCCGGCTGCCGTTCCACGTGGCGCTCGTACCAGAGCGTGAACGCGAGCAGCCCCCAGAGCTGCCGCGAGAGATCCTCCTTGCCTGCGACATGACGATCGAGGATGCGCGTCACCGGCTCCGGCCGGAAGAACGCCTGCCGGCGCAGCGTCTCTGTGGAGAGCACGTCGCGGGCGAACGGCTCGAGCTCGCCGCGGAGCCAGGCGGCGGCGGGGATCGAGAAGCCCCGCTTTCGCCCGTAGACAATCCGGTGCGGGAGCAGCGGTGCCGCCGCCTTGCGGAGGAGCCGCTTCTTGCGCAGACCGCTGACCTTGAGCCTCGTCGGCAGTGCCTGCGCCAGCCCGGCGACGAGCGGGTCGAGGTAGGGGACGCGAGCCTCGAGCGAATGCGCCATCGAGGCGCGGTCGGTCTTCACCAGCAGGTCGTCGACGAGGTAGGTGCCGAGGTCGACGTCCTGAAGGCGGGCGAGCAACTCGGCGCCTTCGGTCTCGGCAAACCGGGCACGGAGCGGGTCGAGGGGATCGAAGGCCGGCCGCTGCAGCGTGAGCTCCGCCCGCGCGTCCGCGGAGAAGATCTCCTTCCAGGCGTGATGGCGCTCGAGCGGCGGCAGCGGCGCGCCCCGCACGAAGCGCTTGGCCTTGTAGTCGAAGCTTGCCTTCCGAGTCGAGCTCGGCAGCCGCTCGACCAGCGGACGTGCGAGCGGCGCCGCCCACCCGAAGCGTAGGGCGAGCAGGTCGGCGGCGTAGGTGTAGTAGCCGCCGAAGAGCTCGTCGCCGCCCTCTCCGGAGAGCGCGACCTTGACGTGACCGGCCGCGAGCTCCGAGACGAGGTACGTCGGCAGGGCGGAGGAGTCCGCGAAGGGCTCGTCGAAGGCGTCGGCGAGGGCGGGCAGGAGGAGAGCGGCGTCCGGTCGCAGGACGAGCTCCGTGTGTCGCGTGCCGTACAGCTGCGCGACGGCCCGAGCGTCCTCGAGCTCGTCGAAGGTGCGCTCCTCGAACCCGATCGAGAAGGTGTGGACGGGCTCCGAGCTCTCCTGTGCGGCCAGTGCGGCGAGCGCGGAGGAGTCGACGCCGCCCGAAAGGAGCACCCCGACTGGAACGTCGGCGATCAGATGCGCGCGGACGGAGTCCCGCAGCCGCGCGCGGAGCTCCTCGGCGAGCTCGTCCTCGCCCTCGCGGCGAACCTCTGAGGCCGGGACGGGCGCCGGCCGCGCGTAGCGCGAGACGCGGGCCTGGCCGTCCTCCCACACGAGCAGGTGTCCCGGCGGCAGCTTCTTTACGTCGCGGAAGATCGAGTACGGCCCCGGGACCGAGTTGAATGCGAGGAACGCCTCGAGCGCGTCGAAGTCGATCTCGCCCCGTGGGAGGGCGCGGAGCTCCGACGCGAAGGCAATCCCCTCGGCGCTGACCCGGTAGTAGAGGGGCTTGATCCCGAACGGGTCGCGGGCCAGGACGAGGCGATGCCGCTTCGCGTCCCAGACGGCGACCCCGAACATGCCCCGCAGCCGCTCCGCGAACCCCTCCCCGTGCTCTTCGTAGAGGTGCACGAGGATCTCCGTGTCGGAACGCGTCACGAAGCGGTGGCCGGCGGCTTCCAGGCCCGCGCGGAGCTCGCGATAGTTGTAGATCTCCCCGTTCTGGACGACGTGCAGGGTGCCGTCCTCGTTCGCGATCGGCTGGTCGCCGGTCTCGAGGTCGATGATCGAGAGCCGGCGGGCGCCGAGGCCGACCGGGCCGTCGAGGAGCTCTCCGTCGGAGTCCGGCCCCCGATGCACGAGCGTGGCGCTCATCGCGCGCAGGCGCTCGGGGTCGACCGGCTCGCCTCTAGTCGCGAGACCGCAGATCCCACACACGGGAATTCACTCTACTTTCGTGGGCCGGACCGCCCCGCGCGCCGATTGGCCGAGCACGCGCAGCCCGGTCGCGACGAGTGTCCGGAGGTAGAGGCCGACCGAGCGGTCGGCGATCCACTCGAGGTCGTGGGCGAGCTTCTCCGCCATCGAGGTCTCGTAGCCGCGCCGGACCTGCGCGAAGCCCGTCAGGCCAGGGCGCACGACGAGCCGCTGCCAGTAGGCCGGAAGCTCTGATGCGAGCTGCTCGAAGAAGATCGGCCGGATCGGCCGTGGCCCGACGAGGCTCATGTCGCCACGAAGGACGTTCCAGAGCTGTGGCAGCTCGTCGAGCTGCGTCGCTCGGAGCCAGCGGCCGACTCTCGTTCGCTCCTCCCGAGTCTTCTCGACGAGCTCCGGCCCGAGGAACGGGCCCAGCCGCACCTCGGCTCCGCGGCGAAGCGTGCGGAACTTGAGCATCGTGTAGAAGTGCCCGCCGCGACCGACGCGGCGTCCCCGGTAGAAGACCGGGCGGCCGCTCGTCGACAAGATCGCGAGAGCGATCACGAGCATCGGGATCGCGGCGATCGCGAGAAAGAGCAACGAGAGGGCGACGTCGAGCGTCCGAAGTGCCGTGTCGACGCCCCCACGGTGAGGGCTTTCGCGTGCTCGCCGGATGAAGCTCTCCGAGAGCGACGAAGGCGTCTGCTGCATCGATCGATCGTAGTAAGTGAGAGGGCCGGCTTGCGCCGGCCCTCGAACACTCAGCGTGTGCGGCTGCGCTAGCCGTGGCCCTTCTTGCCTTTGCCCTTGCCGTGGCCGCCGTGGTGGCCATGGTCTCCGGTATTCGGGAGCCGGAAGAGCAGGAGCTGGCCGCCCTCGCGCTGGTAAAGGAGCGTGCCGCGCTGCTCCTCCTGGATGATCAGGGTGCCCGCCTGGACGTCGACCAGGAACGCTCCCTTGCCAAAGAACTTCGAAGCGTCGACGATCCCGCTCGACTCCCAGGCGCCGGCCAGACCCTTCGTGGTGCTTGCGTCCTTGTCCGTTGGGCCCTCGTCGCCGGACTGGTTCACGCGGGCGACCACGTACGGAGCTCCGCCCTTCTTCAGGTCGTAGGCCCAGATTCGAGCCGTGGTCCCGGTCCCCAGTGGGTACTGGTTGTGGCTCCCAGGGTCCTCCTGGAAGAGCAGGAGATCCTTGGTGGTCTCGACGTTGTCCGGCTGGTGGATCAGGTTCGGGTTCCCGGCGCCGGCTGCCCCGAGCGCATCCCCGTCGATGAGGATCGAGAGGCTGACGACCTTCGTCGGGTCCTCACGGTCGAGCACCATCTTGAAGATCCGGCCGTTCGGCCACGGGCCGATGGTGCCGGCGGGCCCTCGCTGGAGCCGACCCGTCGCCGGGTTCGGAAGCGCCCGCGGCTCGCCAGTGTCCGCGAAGTAGACGACGTGGTGATGGTGGCGGTCGTAGGCGATGTCCTCGACGCGGATGAACTGGAAGACGTTGTTCGCGTTCGACCAGTTCTCGAGCGCCGTCTGGTCGCCCTTCGCGACCTCGATCGGAACGCGAATGAATTTGCCCGAGACCGACTCCGAGCCGCTCAGGTCTCCGTAATCGTTCGTCGCTGCGTCGTTGGACTGGAATGCCCACAGCGTGCCCTGGTCGTTCCAGACCGCGTCGGCGTTGTCCGCGAGGTACATGTAGAGCTGCGAGGACGGGGCGGTGAACGTGTCGTCGCCGGAGAGAACGACTGGATGACCGTACTTCTCGAGCGCGACGCTGTTCTCGTGGTTGTGGCGTCCCATGCCGTAGATGGACTTGTACTGGCCGGTCCTCACGTCGTACGCAACCACGACACCAGCCTGCTCTGCGCCGGGCTCCGTCGGCAGCACCGTCGGCAAGTGCCAGGACTCGCCCGTCCGGTGCACGAAGTCGGTCGCCTCTTCATTCGTGAAGAGGAGCGGCCGCTCGAAACCGTGCTTCCGGGAAGCGAGGAAGTTCGAGCAGAAGCGGTGGTAGTTCGCCTGGTGCGGGATCGCGTACTTCCCGGACAGCACCCCCCCGCCGTGCCGGCTGAGGACGAGCTTGCTGAGCAGCGAGTTCGTGAAGTCATTGAAGCCTGTCTGTGTGGCGAGCGTGTACGGGAACGGCACGGTCGAGGTTTCATGGTTCACGTACGCCTCGACTTTCCAGCCGTGTCCCTTCCGGAGCGCGATCCCGTCCGGGATCGACTCGAACATGTACGACGAGCCGGGCAGTGTCTCCCCGACCGTGATCAACGGCGTGACGGTTGCGCCCGTGGCGACCGGGTCGAGCATCGCCGCTTGCGGAGTCTTGAATCCCGCGTGGTGTGGTTTGCCTTTGCCCTTATGGGCCGCCGCCGGCATTGCGACGGTCGCGATGGCGACGGCGAAGACCGCAATCGTCGCCACGACACCGGTCGTGCGGCCGCGCCTGCGCGCGCCTCTCGAGCTGTTCAAGTCTCTCCCCTTTCCGCTGGTTTCCACGGCCGAACGTTTCCCCCGGGCGATTCTTGCAAACCTCCGACCTTATCTGAGGGCGTCTACGTATCATGTTTGCTTATGGATACCCGTCAGCTCGCTGCTTTTTGTGCTGTCGTCGACCGCCGCAGCTTCTCCCAGGCCGCTGAGCAGCTTGGCGTCACCCAGCCGGCTGTCAGCCTCCAGATCCGTTCGCTCGAGAAGCGCCTCGGTCAGCGGCTGCTCGACCGCTCCGGTCGCCGCGTCGAGCCCACCGAGGCCGGCCAGCGCCTTTACCGCAGCGCCCAGCGCCTGCTCGCCCTCGAGCAGCAGCTGCTCGAGGACATCGCCGGCGAGGCCGAGGGCGAGCTCACGGGCCGGCTGGAGATCGGCTGCTCGACGGGGCCGGGGGCGACTGTGCTCCCGCTCCTCCTCTGTCAGTTTCAAGAGGCGAATCCGGGGATCTCGATCTCGCTCTCGGTGAACGACACGCAGCACGTGATCGACTCGGTCGCGCGCCGGGAGCTCGAGCTGGGCGTCGTCGGCGCGGCGCCGAGGCATCGCGGTGTCACGTTCGAGCCGTTCTTCCAGGACGAGGTCGCGCTCGCCGTTCCGCCCGGACACCGCTTCGCCGGCAAGAGCGTCGGGCTCGACGACCTTCGGAAGGAGACGCTGATCCTGATGCAGGAGGGCGCAGGCGTCCGCCAGATGGTCGAGGACGAGCTCCGTGAAGCGGGCCTGCGCTTGCGCGACCTCGACGTCCGGCTCGAGCTCGGTCTGCAGGAGTCCGTCAAGGCGGCGGTCGCCGCCGGGCACGGCGTGACGTTCATCTCCCGCTCGTCGATGGAGCCGGAGCTCGCCGCGGGAAGCCTCGCCGCTGCGCGCGTCAAGGGGCTCGACCCGACCCGCGAGATCTCCCTCGTCCGCTCGACGGGTCGCACGCCGAGCCGCGTGGGGCAGGCGTTCGTCGAGTTCGCGCGCGGGAAGCTCCCGTGATCGTTCGCTGGGGCCTCGGGGAGCTGCCGAGGCTGCTGCGGGAGCTCGATATCGAGCTCCCCTTTCTCGTCGCGAGCCCGCGCTGGGACTCGCTCCAGATCGACGCGGCGGCGCGCTGGGACGAGATCCCGTCTCACCGGATCGAGGTTCCGCCCGACGTGGACGGGGTCATCGCGGTGGGCGGCGGCAGCGCGATCGACACGGCGAAGGCGGCGTCGGCGGCGAGCGGACTGCCGCTCGTGTCCGTGCCGACGACCTACTCGGGCGCGGAGTGGACGCCGTTCTTCGGGATCCGCGATCCCGAGCGGCGGATGCGAGGCGGCGGCGGCAGCGCTCACCTGGCTGGCATCGTCTACGACCCTGAGCTGACGCTGGAGCTCCCGCGCGAGGTCTCGGCCGGCACGGCGCTCAACGCACTGGCGCACGCCGCCGAGGCGCTCTATCACCCGGGGCGCACCACCGAGTCCGACGAAGCCGCAATCGCAGGCGCAGAGCTGATCGCAGAGGCATTGCCCGCCGTCGTCGAAAACGGAAGCGATCTCGAGGCGCGGACACAGCTGATGCGCGGCGCCGCCGCGGCCGGCGAAGCGCTCGGGCGCTCCGGGTTGTGCCTCGGCCACGCGATGGCGCAGGCGCTCGGCGGTCGCTACGGGCTTCCGCACGGCGCGATGAACGCCCTCTGCCTGCCGGCGGCGCTTCGCTTCAACGAGCCCGTTGCGGCCGACGAGATCGAGAAGCTCGCGCAGGCGATGGGCGTCGCCGATGCGCCGGCGAAGGTGGAAGCCCTCGCCCGCCTTGGCGGGTTCGAGCGGCTTCGCGATTTCGCCATCCCGGAGGCCGAGCTGCACGAGGTAGCGGAGGCGACGGCAGTACGGGCAGGCGCGAGAGCGAATCCTCGTTCAGCTTCGCCGGCCGAGATCGTCGAGCTGTTCCGGCAGATCTACTAACGCGGACAAGCGCCCGGCTGTGGGACACCACCCGGGCCGTGCGAGGAACTGCCCACCGTACTCGATGCAGTAGCGGAACTGGTCGGCGGAGACGAGCGTCACCGCTTCGGCGTGGCGCCGGCGTAGGTGCCGTTCGTCCGATGGCTGAACTCGAGCGCGGTCCCGGCCGCCTGGAGGATCGCCGCGGGTGCGCGGTCGGCGGTCTGGAGCGACTGGCGCGTCCACATCCACCCGCCGATCGCGAGCGCGCAGACGAGCGAGAGCAGGCTCAGGGTCTTGATCACCTCGTACATATCGGCACGAGCGAGCTACGATCTGAGCGCGGGATTCCATAGCCAGAAAATAACGTTTCGTTATCTGCCGGATTAGTTCTGCGCTGGTACGCTTCGCCGGTGGGCGCATGCGCCTCTTTTGACGTGCTCGTCATCGGATCGGGGGCTTCCGGCCTTGCCGCTGCCGTGTCGGCTGAGCGGGCCGGGGCACGCGTTGCGCTCGCCTCGAAGGGAGCGCTCCAGTCGTGCAACTCGGCCAAGGCCCAAGGCGGGATCCAGGCGGCGTTCGGCGAAGACGACTCGCCCGAGATCCACGCTGAGGACGTCTGGCGCAGCTCGCACGAGACGGCGGACCGGCGGCTGGTCGAGGTCCTCACCGGCGAGGCTCCGTCCGCAATCCACTGGCTCGAGGAGCTCGGCGTCGAGTTCACGCGCGAGAACGGCGGCTATCGGTTGGCGCGCTGTGGCGGCGCGTCGCGGAAGCGCCTGCTCCAAGTCGGCGACCGGACCGGATTGGCAATCACGACCGCACTCCGCGAGGCGTTCGAGGCCGGCTCGGGGACGGCGTTTCCGAAGTCGCCGCTGACCGAGCTCGAGCGAATCGAGAGTGGCTGGCGCGCCCGCTGCGGTGAGCACGTGATCGAGGCCGGCACAGTCGTCCTCGCGGCGGGCGGGCGGTGCTTCCGGGTGGCAAAGGAGCGCGGCGAGCTTTCGACAAACCATCCCGGCGCTACGGGCGAGGTGACGCAAATCGCCGTCGACCTGGGCGCGGAACTCCGCGACTTCGACGCGCTGCAGTACCACCCGAACGGTGGCGCCTGGCCGGCGAACATGCAGGGGTACTCGATCCCGGAGACGACGCGCGCCTACGGCGCCGTCCTCCTGAACGCCGACGGCGAGGAGTTCACCGACTCGCTCGGGCCGCGCGACGAGGTGTCACAGGCGATCGTCGAGGAGGTCGAGAAGGGCAACGGCGTCGAGACGGAGGACGGCCGGCCCGCGGTCTACCTCGACACGACGCGGATCCCCGAGGCAGACGCAGAGGTTTCTCTTCCGTACATGCTTCGGCGGTATCGCGCCGGGGGTGTCGACCCGTTGCAGGAGCCGATCCTCACCTACCCGGTTCTCCACTACCAGAACGGCGGCCTCGTGATCGACGAGCACGGGGAGACGACCGTCGAGGGTCTCTACGCGGCCGGCGAGATCGCCGGCGGCACGCACGGAAGGAATCGCATGATGGGCAACTCACTGCTCGAGTGCACGGTGTTCGGTCGCCGGGCGGGGAAGGCGGCTGCCGGAAGGGCGGCGGGGTGAACGAGATTCGATTCGACGGACGGGTCGTCCTCGTGACCGGTGCGGGGCGCGGGCTCGGCGCCGCTTACGCGCGAGCATTCGCCGCGCGCGGCGCATCGCTTGTCGTGCACGACGCAGGTGTCGAGGCTGACGGCTCCGGCGGAGATCCCACCGTCGCTCAAGCCGTCGCACAGCAGATCGGCGGCGTGCCAAGTGTCGAGAATCTCGAGTCCGAGGAGGGCTGTCTGCGGGTCGTCCAGACTGCTCTCGAACGCTTCGGGCGGCTCGACGTCGTCGTTCACAGCGCC
The DNA here is from genome assembly GCA_050698015.1 of Gaiellaceae bacterium. Taxonomy (GTDB): domain Bacteria; phylum Actinomycetota; class Thermoleophilia; order Gaiellales; family Gaiellaceae; genus JACDAN01. Next base: position 3,472 of record JBOHAU010000085.1, on the reverse strand, counting down.
GGCCTCCTGGTTTGGGAGGAGCTTGAGGCCGCGAACGCGGGCTGGGATCGGATGCGTCAGGTGAACGTCGATGCCCCGTTCCACGTCACCCGGGCGGCGTGGCCGATCATGAAGCGACAAGGCTACGGGCGGTTCGTGTTCACGACTTCGGGCCGGGCGATGGGTGCCGAACGCACACGCCCCGGGCTCGCCGCGTACGCGGTCGGAAAAATGGCGCAGTTCGCGCTGATGATCGTCACGGCCGCCGAAGGCGAGCCCCACGGCATCCTCGCGAATGCCGTCGCCCCGGTCGCAGCCACTCGGATGCTTCGGCGATCCGTCGAGCCGGGCGAGCTTGACCCCGAGCAGGTGGCACCGGGGGTTTTGTTCCTCGCCTCCGAGGCGTGTACGTTCTCCGGGAAGGTGCTCGAAGCCGGCGGCGGCGAGTTCAGCCTTGCGCGCTGGGCGTCGAGCGTCGAGGTCGATTTCGGCCGGGAGCCGGCCGAGCCTGAGGCGATCGCCGACCGGTGGGCCGAAATCGAAGGGAGCGTGCCGGCATGAGCGCGGTCGAGACGGACATCCAGCAGGCTGTCGAGGACGCCGCGGCGCACCTCTACGTCTGGGCGCTGAAGGACATCCCGCAGGACCTTCGCGACGCGCTCGCAGACGCGTCCGAGCGCGAAACCTCGATCCCGGGCCAGCGCGTGCTCCAGACGATCCTCAAGAACGTCCAGGTCGCAGAGCGCGAGAACAACCTCGTCTGCCAGGACACCGGGATCGCGGTCTACTACTGCCGCGTCGGCGAGCACTTCCCGCTCCACCCTGCGCGGATCTACCAGGCGCTCTACGACGGCACGATGCGCGCGACGCTCGACCATCCGCTGCGCTCGAACACCGTCCACACGCTGACGCGCGAGAACACGGGCCCGAACGTCGGCTACCGCGTCCCGATCGTCCACTGGGACTTCGTCGCCGACTGGGACGGGCTCGATGTCAAGTGCGTCCCCAAGGGGTCGGGCTCGGAGAACATGAGCTTCCTGAAGATGTGCGTCCCCGCCGACGGCGTGAAGGGGATCAAGCAGTTCGTCCTCGAGTCGATAGTCGGCGCCGGTGGGAAGCCCTGTCCGCCCGGAATCGTCGGCGTGGGGATCGGCGGCTCGGCCGACTATGCGATGCACCTCGCGAAGGAGGCGATCGCACGGCCGGTCGGCACTCGAAACGAGGATCCGCTCGTCGCACAGCTCGAGGACGAGCTGACGGGCCTGCTGAACGAGACCGGCATCGGGCCGATGGGCCTCGGCGGCGACGTCACCGTCCTCCACTGCCACGTCGAGCATGCGGACACGCACATGACCTTGAACCCCGTCGCCGTGAACTACCAGTGCTGGGCCGCGCGCCGCGCGACGGCGCACATCGCGGCCGACGGAGGGACCGAGTTCGACCGTGAGGCGTAATGGCTGAGCACCGCCTAACCTTTCCAGCGTCCGAAGAGGACGTCCGCAAGCTTCGGGCGGGCGACCTCGCGACTGTCGACGGCCACATCATCGGGATCCGCGACCGCTCGCACATCCGGATCTTCGACGAGGGGGTCGAGCCGCCCCTCGATCTCTCCGGCGCGTTCCTGCTCCACACCGCGCCCAACGTCCGCAAGCGCGAAGACGGCGGGTACGACCCGATGTGCATCGGGACGACGACCAGCGCGCGCATGGTGCGCTTCACCGAGCCGCTCGGCCGCGACCACGGCGTGCGCGCGATCTGCGGGAAGGGCGGGATGCCCGACGAGGCGATCGAGCCGATGCAGGGCTACGGGATGGTCTACTTCGCGCTCGTCGGAGGCGCGGCTGCGCTCGAGACCACCCAGATCGAGGAGATCGAGGAGGTCCACTGGGAGGAGCTGATGCCCGAGTGCCTCTGGAAGTTCCGCGTCAAGGACTTCGGGCCGCTCTGGGTCGGGATCGACTCGCACGGCAACTCGATGTTCCATGACGTCCAGGAGCAGGCCACGAAGAATCTGGAGGACATCCTTGCCCGACTTTGACCTTCCGTCCAAGAACGGCGGTCTCACTCATGTGCTCGACAAGGGCCTTGGGCCGCGTGCATGGGAAGACGTGCTCGAGACATGCGGCGAGTACATCGACGTCGTCAAGCTCGGCTGGGGCACCGCGTACGTCACGCCAAATCTGACTCGGAAGCTCGACGTCCTGCGCGACAAACGGGTCGTGATCGGCGGGACCTTCTTCGAGGTCGTCTGGGCCCGGGGCAAGGTCGACGAGTACAAGCGCTGGCTCGGCGAGCTCGGACTGACGCACGTCGAGATCTCCGACGGCGCGGTCGAGATCCCGCGGGAGCGAAAGCTCGAGCTCATCGCGGACCTCGCGCGCGACTTCACCGTGCTCTCAGAGGTCGGTTCGAAGGACTCGGAGGTCAACATCGCTCCGTATCTCTGGGTTCAGTGGATCAAGGAAGAGCTCGACGCGGGCGCCTGGAAGGTGATCACCGAGGCTCGAGAGGGTGGCACTGCCGGGATCTTCCGTCCCACCGGTGAGATGCGAACCGGCTTGATCGACGAGATCGTCCACGACATCCGGCCCGAGGATCTGATCTTCGAAGCGCCGACGAAGGCCTCCCAGGCCTGGTTCGTGAAGCAGTTCGGCCCTGAGGTCAACCTCGGGAACATCCCGCCCGACGAGGTGATCCCGCTCGAGACGCTCCGTCGCGGGCTCCGTGCGGACACGCTGAAGGAGGTGCTGCTGGGTGGCGAGCGCGCCAGCACTCCCTGAGCTCGACTTCGAGTCGATGCGCGCGGAGGAGCTCCTTCGCTGGGCGCACGGGGAGTTCGGCCTGGAGCTCTGCCTGACGTGCTCGTGGCAGAAGCAGTCGTCGGTCCTCGTGCACATGGTCGCCGAGCTGGGGCTGCGCATGGACACGGTCGAGCTCGACACGCATCTCTTCTTCCGCGAGTCGTACGAGACGCGCGATCAGCTGATCGAGCGCTACCAGCTGAAGCTCATCCAGCCCTCGATTCCGACTGTCGCAGAGCAGCACAAGGCGGAAGGGCCGAACCTCTGGGAGCACGATCCCGACCGCTGCTGCCACATCCGCAAGGTCGAGCCGCTGCTCGCTGCGCTCGAGCCGTTCGACGCCTGGATCTCGGGCATCCGCCGCGACCAGTCGCCGAGCCGGGCGGAGACGCCGAAGGTGCAGTGGTCGGAGCGGTACCAGGTCTTCAAGATCCATCCGCTCGCGGACTGGGACGAGAAGCGGGTGTGGGCATACCTCAACGTCAACGAGATCCCCTACAACCCGCTCCACGATGCGGGATACCGTTCGATCGGCTGCATCCCCTGCACGCGGCCGACGCGACTCGACGAGGAGGAGCGGGCCGGTCGCTGGGCGGGCTCCGACAAGCTCGAGTGCGGCATCCACGAAGACACCACATCACTCGAAAGGACGGCATGAGTCAGCACATCTACGCGCACGAGCACCCCGAGTC
>JBOHAU010000084.1:0-7343 GCA_050698015.1 Gaiellaceae bacterium | reverse complement strand
ATCCCCGCCTGGCGCCGGGGGCGAAGCCGCGGAGCCCGCGCGCGATCACGCTCGGGAACATCCAGAAGCTGATCAACGAGGTGACGCGCCTCTACGGGGCGAAACCCATCTGGATCACCGAGTACGGCTACGAGACGAGCCCACCCGACCGAGTCTTCGGGGTCGCCTGGAAGAAGCAGGCGGCCTACCTGCGCGCGGCCAAGGCGGCGGGGATGCGGACCTTCGACGCCTATGCACACCACCCGTATGCCGGCTCGCCGGGTCTCGCGCCCGGGGCGAAGCCGCGGAATCCGCGCGCGATCACCCTCGGGAACATCCAGAAGCTGATCAACGAGGTGACGCGCCTCTACGGGCCGAAGCCGATCTGGATCACCGAGTACGGCTACGAGACCAGCCCGCCAGACCGCGTCTTCGGGGTCGGGTGGGGGCGGCAGGCCGAGTACCTGCGGGAGGCCTACGGGATCGCGCGCCGCAATGCGAGCATCGAGATGCTGCTCTGGTTCCTCTCGCGCGACGAGGCGCGCTCGACCGGATGGCAGTCCGGCTTCGTGTCGGCGGGCGGCCGGCGGAAGCCGTCGTTCTACGAGTTCCAGCAGCTGGCCGGTGCGACGCGGAAGCGCCAGCTGGACATCATCCGCAGCGCGCGCCGCGCGAAGTTCGAAGGCCTGGACGATCTGCTGCGCGGGGCGATCGGCGTCGACGAGGAATCGATGGGCTGGCTCCCGAACGGCCTCTAACCGATGACCTGCTGGACCAGGCCGCCGTCGACGAGGTAGCTCGCGCCGGTGACGTAGCGCGCCTCGTCGGACGCCAGCCACGCGACGCACGCCGCCACCTCTTCCGGTCGCCCCGGACGCCGTAGCGGGATCTCCGGGACCAGCTTGTCGGCGTCCTCCTTGTTTCGCTCGACGTCGATCACGCCGGGTGCGACGGAGACGACTCTCACGGCCGGCGCCAGCTCGAGCGCCAGCGACCTCGTGAGCATTCCGAGCGCAGCCTTCGCCGGCGCGTACACCGCGAATCCCGGCCGGGGCACGTGCTCGTGCACGGACGTGATGTTCACGATCACGCCGCCCTCTTCCCCCATCGCGCGCGCCGCCGCCTGCGCGCAGAGGAACGCGCCGCGCACGTCGACCGAGAAGATCGAATCGAAGTCTTCCGAGGTCAGCTCGAGCGCCGGCTTCGAGACGGTGGCCCCGGCGTTGTTGACGAGGAGGTCGAGCCGTCCGAACGCGTCAACCGTGTCGGCGACCAACCGCGCCGGTACGTCGACCTCGGCCAGGTCGCCGACGACCCATTCGACGCGACCCTGGGCAGCGAGCCGCTCGTAGACCTCCTCGTCCTTCCGCTCTCGGGTCGCGTAGCCGAGTGCGTAACCGTCGGCGACAAGGCGTTCGGCGATCGCGAGCCCGATGCCCTTGTTCGCCCCAGTGACGAGCGCTACGCGGTTCGCTGGTGCCACTTGCTGGGCGGGCGCTAGTTCAGCTCCCGCCGCTGCCCGGAGGCGATCGCGACGATCTCGGCCTGCTCGAGCATGTTTTCCGGGATCACGACGACGCGGCAGCGTGTCGCGGCACGCACCGTCGAGCTCCTCATGCCGCCGGTGGTCGACGCATGGACGCCGAGGATCGCACCGGGCCCAACCTCTGCGACGACCTCGCCGTCGACCTCCACGTCGAGCATTCCGTCGAGCACGAGAAAGAGCTCCTTGCCCGTCTGGTCTTGCTCGACGAGCGTCTCGCCCTCCTCGAGCTGCCGCCGCTCGAGCGGCTTTGCCTTGGCCATGACGATCCGTGAGAGCTCCCGCTCGAGCTCCGTCTCGGCCGCGCTGGTCACCACAGGGGAGTCCTCCCCGCCCCACGGCATGTTCGGTCCGAACGACTCGCGCCACCACCGCTCGAAGTCGATCTCGCCGCTCTTCTCGGCCAGCCTCCCATCGTCGTCGTAGATCCAGTGACGCGGGAACGCGCTGGCGCCAATCAGCTTGTGCTTGGCCGTGCCGTCGGCGTAGATGATCAGCTGCAGCGTCGTCCAGGCCGACGCCGACGCGATCTGGAAGAACGGCTTGCCGCGCACGCGTCGCGGCGCCGGCAGACCCATCCGGCCCCCTGCGCTCTGGACGAACTTGACCCAGTCGGGGCCACGCTCGGGCTCCTCCTGGAGCAGCGGGTACGTGACGCCTGGGAACGACAGCGTCTTCGGGCCGAGCTGGACTCGGGTGGAACCGACCAGCGCGCCGCCGGAGTAGCCCGCGTCGACGATCTTGCCGTCGTCGACCTCGACCCAGGCGCGCAGCTGATTGGCCTCCCGGAACCGGTCGGCATCGCGAAGCGATTCCAGGTCGCCCTCGCCGAGACGGTCGGGCGGCGGAGCGTCGTAACGGGTGATCCCGAGCTCGAACGGCAGCTTCGGCATGCCCTCGATCGCCTCCGAGGGGATCCATGTAACGGCTGTCACAGACTTCTCGATCCTCATTCCGACTCTCCTCATCAGGTTCAGAGAATCCTTACCAGTTTCGAGGATTGGCCTCGAATTCGGCGGGGTATTCCTATCAAGGGAAAAGATCGGAACACGATGCAAGGAGGGATCCTGTTGAGGAAGCTCCAGTTAGCACTCGCCGCAGGACTGGCCTCGGCGCTGACCGCCCTCGCCATGGTGGTTGCGATGGCCGAGGCGGAGCCGACCGTGGTGCCGAACAACACCGAGGCGCCGGGGGTCGTCGGTACCGCCCAGGACGGCGAACTGCTCGCGGCCAAGGACGGCGAGTGGTCGGGCACGGATCCGATGACGTTCACGTACCAGTGGCAAGCCTGTGACGGTTCCGGCGCCAACTGCGCGAACATCACCGGCGCCACCGGCAAGGTCTACCGCGTGGCCACGTCGGACGTCGGGAAGCGGCTTCGCGTGCAGGTGACCGCCCGGAACAGCTCCGGCACGGACACCGCCGCGGCTCCGGCGAGCTCGCCCGTCGTCCACCCGACCGGCGCGACGCGCATCGCCGACGGCCGCTACTCGATCCCGGCCACGAGCGTGAAGGAGCCGTTCCGCCTCGTGATCTCGGGTGTCGAATTCGTCCCGAGTGTCCTGCGCTCGCGGCAGGAGTTCACCGGCCGCTTCCGCGTGACCGATACGCGCGGCTATGTCGTACGCGACGCGATCGTGCTCGTCACGGGCGTCCCGCTCGGCTGGATCAACGCTCCGCAGGAGATCAAGACCAACGTCGACGGGCTGGCGACGATCCAGCTCCAGCCGACCACGCGCCTCCGGCTCGTCCGCGGCGGCTCGATGGTCATGTTCATCCGCGCCCGCAAGGAAGGCGACAACATCCTTGCCGGGATTTCGTCGCGGCGTCTCGTCCGCGTGCGGACTGTGCGGCCTAGCCCCTAGGACGACTCACCGTCATCGCTGCGCCGGCGGCGCCAGAACCAAATGGCGCCGCCGGCCGCCGCGAGGACGGAGATGATCTTGCCCATGCTACGGCCCTTGTCCTTCGGCTGGACGGCCTGCTGGGCCTTCCGTCTCGCGGCGACTTTTCCCACCTGCCAGACGCCCCAGCCGAGGACCGCGTTGCGCTTGTTCAGGATGCTCATTCGCCTGAGGCTACCCGCGGCGGCGTCCCTTTAACCGAAGAACGGAGCGGAGCCGTCGAGTTACGGCAAAGGCGGCGGCGGTAGCGGCGGTGGCGGCGGGAGCGCCGGTAGCCTCGGGGGCGGCGGCAAGGTGACCTTCGGCAACTCCACCGGCAAGGGCGGCGGCTGCGGTGCAGTCCCGCCGAGGTCGGGCGGCCGCGGTACGGGGACGGTCGAGACGACCTTCTTGGCGGAGTCGACTGCCTGCCGGACGGGTTGCGGCAGCGCAGGCGGCGTGGCGGTGGGTAGGTCGCCCACGGACGGCACGGCCGGCAACGGTGCACTCTCCTCCGATCCCGACCCCTTCCCCGAGCGCGTGGGGTCGAGCGCGGCGTGGACGCCGTCCCGCGCACGTCGGACTGCGTCGGAGGTCGTGGCGGGGCCCTCCACGCCGGACTGGACCGCGTCGGCGGGTGCTGTCGGCGCGACCACAGCGCCGGCAACCGCACCGAACTCGCGGGGAAGCTGACGCAGCTCCGGGAGGGGCGTTCGCTGCGGTGCGGCGGCGACGGCCTGAACCGCCTTGTGGCCGACCCCCCCTGCCACGACGCCTGCTGCGACGACAGCCGCAGTCTTGGCGACAACGCTCGAGCCTGCGATCGCCCCACCCGTGACGGAGCCGGTCCCTCCCAGGAATCCGGCGAGCGACGGCGGCAGCTGGACGGCGCCGAGCCGCTTGACGGCCGCGCGGCGGGCGCGCTGCCTGCGCTCCAGGACCGCGCACTCGGAACACTCGCGGAGGTGGGCGCGCAGCGCGCGCTGCTCTGCAGACGCGAGACGGCCGTCGAGGCGCCTCGACAGCGCGCCTTCGGCCTCGCCGCAGGTCAGCGATCCCTCGAGCTGCTCGCGCAAGGCGCGCCGGGCGCGGAACAGGAGGGTCTCGACGGCCGAGAGCGAGAGATTGAGGATCCCGGCGATCTCGGCGTAGGAGCGCCCTTCGAGCTCCCGCATGACGAGGGCCGAGCGCTGGTTGAAGCTGAGGTGCGCGAGGGCGGTGCGGATCTCGTCCGCGGTCGGGACGGTCTCGTCCAGTCCAGGAGCCGGCACGCGGTCGTCCCACTCGACTTCCTTCGGGCGCCGCGTCGAAGCGCGGAACCGCTGCCGGCACTCGTTGTGGGCGATCTTGAGCAGCCAGTTCCGCGGTTTCAGCGGCTCCTCGCCGCGAAGAAACGCGCGATAGGCGCTCAGGAACGTCGCCTGCGTCACGTCCTCGGCATCCGCCCGGTTGCGCAGAACCGCGAGCACGTAGCGGTAGACCTCGTGCACGTGGCGTCGGTAGAGACGCTCGAACGCGCGGTCGGGTGCCGAGCTACGGGCGAGCAGTGCGGCGCTCATCCTCTCCCCTATGGATGCCGCCGTCATCGTAACCTTGCGCTCTGTCCCGGGCATCGCGTTCACAAAACGGACGCCGGGGGCGGGTGGATACGCAGCTACGCCGTTGCTTTGGCGCGTTTCCTGTTGGGGAGATGGATCGCGCGGCCGAGCGCGACGAGCCCGGCTTCCTTGACGGCCTCGGAAAGCGTCGGGTGTGCAGCCATCCCGTCGGCGACCGTCTCGACCGTGGATTCGGCGTCGAGCGCGACCACGCCCGCCTCGATCAGGTCGGTGACGTGCGGGCCGACCATGACGATGCCGAGGAGCTCGCCGTAGCGGCTCTCGTGGATCGACTTCACCCAGCCGACGGTCTCGTTCTGCATCACCGCGCGGGCGTTCGCGACCCAGGGGAAGACGCCGGTCTCGACGTCGTCGCCGTACTGCTCGCGCGCTTCTGCCTCGGTCAGGCCGACGGACGCAACCTCCGGGTCGGTGTAGATCGGCCGCGGGACGCCGCGGTTGTCGACGACCGCCTCGTGCCCCATCGCGTTCTCGGCCGCGACCTCGCCCTCGCGGAAGGCGGTGTGGGCCAGCTGCCAGTAGCCCGCACAATCGCCGACGGCGTAGATGTGGTCGACCGTCGTCCGGCGGTGCTCGTCCGCGGCGATGCCCTTGCGCGGGTCGAACTCGACGCCGATCTCCTCGAGCCCTAGGTTGTCGACGAACGGGCCTCGGCCGACGGAGACGAGCATGAGGTCGGCCTCGACCGTTTCGCCGTCGCCGAAATGCACGGTGAGGGTGGAGCCTGAGTCCTCCACCTGGTTGCACTGCTTCTCGAGGTGGAGTGCGACGCCTCGCTTCTTGAACTGCTTCGCGAGCTCCGCGGACGCATCGTCGTCCTCTTGCGGGATCAGCTTCGGGAGCATCTCGATGATCGTCACCTCGGAGCCGAAGCGGTTGAAGATCGAGGCGAACTCGCAGCCGATGATCCCGCCGCCGAGAACGACCAGGCGGCGTGGCAAGTCGGTCTGGGCAAGGAGGCCGGTCGAGTCGACGCAGCGTGGCGAGTCGATCCCGTCGATCGGCGGGCGGAGCGGAGCCGAGCCGGTGGCGATGATCGCCTGCTTGAAGGTGACGTCCTCACCGCCGTCGACCGCGATCGTGTTCGCGTCCTTGAAGCGGCCGGTGCCCTTGACCCACTCGACGCCGTTCGCCTTGAAGAGTGACGCGACGCCGCTCGTCATCTGCTTGACAACGCCGTCCTTCCACTGGTTCGCGGTACCGAAGTCGAGGGTCGGAGCGCCGACCTGGACGCCGAGCTTGGCGAACGTCTCCTCGGCCTCCTTGATCGCGAACGCCGTCTGGACCCAGGCCTTGGTCGGGATGCAGCCGACGCGGAGGCAGGTTCCACCCAGCTCCGGCTCCTTCTCGATGCAGACCGCCTGCGCGCCCAGTTGCGCCGCGCGGATCGCGGCCGTGTACCCGCCGGGGCCGCCTCCGAGGACGGCAACGTCACATTCCATCGGTCTCTCGCTCCCTCAAGTCGGTTTCGAGCCCGACGTTACAGGTTGAGGCGCATCGTCCAGGAGTGGTCGGTCTGCTCGGCCTTCTCGAAGCCCTGCTTCTCGAAGACGTGCATCGCCGGGCTCTCATCGGCGACGCTGAGGCTGAGGCCGCTGAAGCCCTGCTCGCGTGCCAGCGCGACCAGGGCGTCCATGAGCTCGGAGCCGATTCCGTGTCCCCGTCGGCTCGGCACGACGGCGATCGCGACCTCCGGCGTCTGCTCGTCCACGAAGCCGAACCCCGGCTCGTCGCGCTCGAAGAGCCGAAACCACGCCGCCCCGACCGGGAAGCCGCCCTCGAGCGCGATCACGGCCGCGTCTCCGCGCCTCCCCCACCCCGCGACGTAGCGCCAGAGTGAGGCGTCCTCGACCGTGCCGCCGGAGCGCCAGTAGAACGCGTGGCTCAACATATCCTTCAGGAACCGGACGTCCTGCCGGTTCCCGCGCCTAATCATCCCGGAGCTGCTGAACGAGCTGCAGGCGGTTCCCGTCGGGGTCGAAGACGTCGAGCAGCCTCACCTCGTTGTGGAGCTCGAGCACCGTGCCGACCTCGACGTCCTCCGAGCGCAACCGCTCGGCTTCCGCCTTCGCGTCGTCCACGTCGATCGTCGCGACCCCCGCCTCCTCGGGCTCGCCCTCGGCGAGCGCAATCTGCATGTCGCCGCGCTCGAGCTTCGCCCAGCGCCCGTCCTCGTCCAGGTACGTCTCGGTGAAGCCGAGCTTGCCCGTGTAAAAGGCGCGCCCCGCCTCAAGGTCTCGGACCTGGTACCAGACCCTCACGGACGGACTTTAGAGAGCGAGCGCTGGTTCTTCCAGTAGAGCCCGCACAGTGCGGAGG
>JBOHAU010000083.1:0-1924 GCA_050698015.1 Gaiellaceae bacterium | reverse complement strand
GCCGGCCAGGAGGTTCAGCGTCGTCGCAGGCGAGAACTCATCGCGCGTGAGGAGGCGGCGGCTGACGAGGCGAGGGTTGGGCTCGAGCAGCGCCTCGTCGGGCTCGGGCCAGGTGAATTGGAGCGGGACGTTCCGCCCGAAGCGGGCGTGGAGCGCGCCCATCTGCGGGTCGTTGAGGTCGTTGTACGTCCCGTCGTACGTCCGCGCCGTGAGGTAGTTGCCGGAGTCCTTGTCGGGCTCGGCGGCGCGCCGGCCTTTGCCCGTGTCGTACAGGTTCTCATTCCGGAGCCGGCCCCTGAGCCCGACGAGCGTCAGGATCGCGAGCGGCAGTGGAAGGCGGTCCCACCCCAACCACCGATCCAACCGTGCCGCGGTTCGGTCGAGCGCCGCAGAGAAGATCGAGCCCATGCCTGCTCCTTGTAGATCCCCTCTTGCTGGCGATTGAAGCAGCCGTCGACAAACGAGTCAACGCGGTTGTCAGCTTCCGAACGACCGTGCTAGCGTCGGGCCGCTGCGGACACTCGGATGCCGATCGACGCTGCCCAGCTCCAGACGATGACGCCGGACGAGCTCGACGAGCTCTTCAGGCGCAGCTCCGCCGGCGAGATCCCCGACGGCGAGGCGGACGGGACCGTCCTCGTGGCGTCCGGCACCGACCTGACCGGGCCGGTCGCGGGGCTCATCCACCTGGTCGGCTGGAAGGGAAAGGTGTTCGACCGCGGGAAGGGCGAGCTGCTGAACAAGATCAGCCCGCTCGGGATCGAGGCTGTGCGCGCCAAGGTCTACAAGGAGGCGAGCTGGTTCGACGAGAAGGAGACGATCGTCCTCGATTACTCGGACACGTCGGTCGTCGCGCAGTGGATCCGGGACGAGATCCGCGAGGTGTCGCCCGGGGTCTACCTGGGCCTCGTCTTCTGGGAGCGATCCAAGCTCCTTCACTTCGCGCTCGACTTCAACACCGCCTGACAGTGCCGTACCAGTCCGCGCTGAGCGTCGTCGCGCCGGTTCGGGACGGCGCCGCCGACGAGCTCGACCGGTTGCTGGCAGAGATGGGGAACGGGGTCGCCAACGGTGAGGTCATCGACTTCGGCGCCCTGTCCGGCGTCCACTTCGCGCGGATCGTCGTCGTCCCCGCCGACACCGACCACCGCGGCCGGCCGCTCCCGGCGAACATCGTCTACCTGGCCGACCTCGACGTGTCCCCAGAGGAACACCTGGCCGAGCTCGCGCGTGGCGCCGGCGAGGGCGTCGACCGCGTCTTCGGCCACTGCGAGGGCTACCCGGTGGGCACGCCGGGGGAGCGCGAGCGCCTCGAGTGGCTGCGGAGCCGCGTGGCCCGCGCGCCGGCCATGTACGTGAACACCCGCGGCAGGACGAGGGAGCAGATCGTGCGGGAGGCCAAGCTACGCGAGGCGGTGAGCGACTTCCTCGACCGCCGACCCGACCTGCGCGAACGCCACCCCCGCGCGGTGCGCGACGCGATCCGCAAGTTCGTCGGCGGGGAGCCGGGCCTGAGGTGGGCGCTGGAACCGGCCGACCGCCCCGGCTTCGCCGCTCGCATCCGCGAGTGGGCGCACCTCGCATGGGTCGCCCTTCTCGTCCTGATCGCGCTGCCGTTCGCGCTCGTCGCCGCGCCGGTGTACGCGTTTCTCCTTCGCAGGCACGAGAAGCGTGACCCGGCACCGCACAACCGGGCGTCCGAGGCGACCGTGCTCGAGCTCGCGGCGCTCGAGGACCACCTGCCGATGAACCCCTTCACGGCAGTCGGCCAGGTCAAGCCGGGGCCGTTCAGGAAAGTGACGATCAAGGTGATCCTCTACCTCCTGAACGCCGTCACACGCCACCTTCTGAAGCCGGGTGACCTCGTCGGCGTAAAGACGATCCACTTCGCGCGCTGGCTCTTCCTGAACGACCGGCGGCAGGT
>JBOHAU010000082.1:0-20801 GCA_050698015.1 Gaiellaceae bacterium | reverse complement strand
GCGACGCCCGTCTTCATCGGCGAGTACGTCAGCACCTGCTGCATGTAGAGCGTCAGCATCAGGAACATCGAGAACGTCACGGTGCCGAGGATCAGGCCCGCGATGTTCGCCGCAGTCACCGTCTTCGTCCGGAAGATCGTGAACGGCATCAGCGGCTCGCTGACACGAGACTCCCAGGCGACGAACGCGGCGAGCAGGGCGCCCGCGGCGACGAAGAGGCCGATCGTCTCGACCGACGTCCAGCCGTAGTCGCTCGCCTGGGTAATCGCGTAGACGAGGGTGATGAGACCGCTGGTCACGAGCACCGCACCGGGCACGTCGAAGCTCTTGACGTGCGCGTCGCGGCTCTCGTTCAGAAGCAGCGGCGTCAGTGCCAGCGCGGCCAGACCAACCGGGATATTGATGTAGAAGATCCACTCCCAGCTGAGCCAGTCGGTCAGCACGCCGCCGAGCAGCACGCCTGCGACTGCGCCGAAGGCGCCGACGGCGCCCCAGACGCCGAGAGCGGCGTTCCGGTCGCGGCCTTCCGAGAACGTGGTCATGAGGATCGACAGCGCCGCCGGCGTGATGATCGCGGCGCCGAGCCCCTGCATGGCCCGGGTCAGGATCAGCACCTCGTCACTCCAGGCGAGGCCTGAAAGCAGCGACGCGACGGTGAAGACGATCAGACCGGCGACGAACAGCCGCCGTCGGCCGAGGATGTCGGCCAATCGGCCGCCGAGGAGCAGGAACCCTCCGAAGAGCAATGCGTAGGCACTGATCACCCACTGGAGGTTCTCCTGCGAGAAGCCGAGGTCGACCTGGATCGAGGGAAGCGCGACGTTGACGATCGCGATGTCCAGGACGACCATGAATTGAACGGTGGCGAGCAGGGCAAGTGCCAGCCACTTGTGTTGGGCCCTTTCGACCATCAAACCGTCCTTTCAGTGGCGGTCATGTACCTGGAAGACGAACGGAGTCCTTGAAAATCGACAGTCACAGCTTGCGAACCTACAGGATGTACTTTCGTTTTGCAAGTGACTCCTTCTCAAACGCAAGGAGACCGTGTATCATTCCGGTGAAATGTCGAAGAGCTACGCGCAGTTCTGTCCCGTCGCCCATGCGCTCGAGCTCGTCGGGGAGCGCTGGGCGCTCCTGGTTGTGCGGGAGCTGCTGAACGGCCCCAAGCGCTACACGGATCTGGCGACGGCCCTGCCGGGGATCGGCACCAACATCCTCGCCGGGCGTCTTCGCGACCTGGAGCGCGGCGGCATCGTGCAGAAGCGTCGGCTACCCCCGCCCGCGGCGGCGAGCGTCTACGAGCTCACCCCCTATGGCGAGGAGCTGCGAGAGCCCCTCTACGCCTTGGCTCGTTGGGGCGCGAGATCGCTCGGCCCGCCCGCTCCTGACGATTCCCTCGCCCCCGGCTGGCTCGTCAATGCAATTCGCGCGACCTGCAAGGGCTGGGAGGGAGACCCCTCGCCGACGTTCGAGGTCCGCGGTGGCGCGGACGAGGTCGTGACCGTTTGCTTCGAGAACGGCGAGCCGGTGGTAGAGCTCGGATCGTCCGGCGCCGACGTCGTCATCGAGACCGATCCGGCAACGCTGTTCTGCGTGGCTTCCCGTGAGCAGTCGGCCAGGGAGGCGATCGGGGCCGGCGCGATCCGCGTGACGGGCAAGCGCTCCGATGCGGAGCGCTTCCTCTCGCTCTTCAGCTTCGACGAGCGACAGTCACGCGAGCTCGAGCACGTCTGAGAGCAGCGAGACGTAACGCCCACTCCAGCGCTCGCCCTCGGGCGTGAGCCGCTCCCCCGGAGCACGGAGCTGGAGCGCCGTCATCCCGGCGCGCTCGGCCCCCGGCAGCTCGTCGTTCGCGCCGTCGCCGACGAACAGGCAGTCCGAGGTCTCGACCCCGAGCTCGTCGGCGGCCAGCTCGTAGATGCGGCGGTCGGGCTTGCTGAACCCGACCGAGCAGGAGAAGATCGTCGAGTCGAAGAGCCCGCCGAGCGGCGTGCGGTCCCAGACGTCGGGCACGTCCTGCGAGCAGGCGCTGATCATCCCCAGCTTGTGGCCGCGTCGTCGGAGCTCCTCCAGGGTCGGGAGCGCCTCGGGGCGGGGAACGAGCGCCTCGAACGTCCAGTCGCGGCGGACCCGCATCACCGTGTTGAGGTCGCCTCGGAGCTGCAACTCATCCGCAATCGAACGGAGGTGCGGTTCCATCGGACCGGTCTCCCGCTCGAGCCGACGCTGGTGCCAGAGCTCGTTGAAAGTCAGCGGATCGGCGCCCCAGGCCTCGACCAGCCGACCGTACATCTCGTTCGCGGACTCGACGGAGAAAGGCACCAGTGTCTGCCAAAGGTCGAAGATGACGCCGCGGTACCTCACTTGATGTCTTTCCAGCGTCTCGTGTTCAAGATCTGATCCTTCGTCAGCCAGGCTCGGCGGGCCTGGGCCACGCCGAGCTCGAGGAAGTCGAGCGCGCCGAGCTCGTGGGAGTCGGTCGAGATCACGATCGGGAGCCCCGCCTCGCCGACGACCCGTGCGTGGGAGTCGCGAAGGTCGAGCCGGTCGGGCTGAGAGTTGATCTCGATGTACGTTCCGGTTTCGAGCCCCTTCGCCGCGACCTTCTCGATGTCGAGGTCGACGCCGCCTCGCTTGTTCAACTTCCGCGCCGTCGGGTGTCCGATGCAGTCGACGAGCGGGTTCTCCATCGCTGCGAGGATCCGTTCCGTCGGGCCCTTGTCGAACGCCGAATGCAGCGATGCGACCACCCAGTCGCATTTGGCCAGGTCCTCGTCGGCGAAGTCCAGCGTCCCGTCGACACGGATGCTGACCTCGATGCCACGAAGCAGCGTGAAGGGCGTCAGCTTCTTCTGCAGCTTCGCGATCTCCTTGGCCTGAGCCTCGAAGCGCCCCTCTCTGAGGTAGTGAGCATGGTCGGTGATCGCGACGTACTCGTAGCCGCGTGCTTTGGCGGCCGACGCCATCTCCTCGAGCGTGTTCTTGCCGTCGTTCGACCACGTCGAGTGCATGTGGAGGTCGCCGCGGATGTCCGACACCTCAATCAGCGTCGGGAGCGTCCGCTCCTTGGCAAGGGCGATCTCTCCACGTCCCTCGCGCAACTCGGGCGGAATCCACTGGTAGCCCAGCCGCTCGTAGAGCTCGTCCTCGGTCCGAGCAGTCCAGACTTCGCCCGTCTCGACGTCCTTGACGCCGTACTCGGAGATCGAGAGCCCGCGCCGGACCGCGTCCTCGCGAAGCTCGACGTTGTGGCGCTTCGAGCCGGTGAAGTGCTGAAGGAGATTGCCGTAGGCCTCGGGCGGCACGACGCGCAGGTCGAAGCGCAGTCCGTCGTGGGAGACGACGGTCGCCTTGGTCTTCCCTTTGGCTTCGATCTCCGCGACCCACGTCAGCTTGGTGAAGTAGTCCGTCAGGGCGGCCGGATCGCTCGCCGTGGCGATGATGTCGATGTCCTTCACCGTCTCGGTGCGACGGCGAACCGAACCGGCTTCGGAGACCTCGTCACTCGACGGATGGTCGCGGAGCACCTCGATAAGAGCGCGCGCCGCCGGCAGCGCCGTCGCGAGCAGCGTCCGCTTCTCCTGTGGCTTCTCGTCGAGCGCCTTGAGGATCCGTTCCTCTGTCTTCGCGCCGAGCCCGGGCAGCGTCCGGAGACGCTCGGCCTCCGCCGCTTTGCGCAACTCCTCGACAGTCGTGATCCCGAGCTCCTGCCAGATCCGGCGGGCGGTCTTGGGGCCTAGGGCAGGGAGCCGGAGGAACTCAGCGACGCCTGCCGGAATCTCCGCCTTCTGCTTCGTCAGCGCCTCGATCTCGCCGCCGTTGACGATCTGGACGATCTTGCTCTCGATCGTCTTGCCGATCCCCGGCAGGTCCTTCGCGCGACCGTCGAGTGCGAGCTGGGCGATCGGACTGCCGGAGGAACGGATCTGGTCGGCGGCCCGCCTGTAGGCGAGCACACGAAACTGCTGCTCGCCTCCGAGCTCGAGCAGATCGGCGAGCAGGTCGAACTGCTCGGCCACGTCGGCATTGCGTGGGAGCGTCACCGCCACGCCGACGATCATAGGTAGCACCGCTCGAGCCGCGAATCGCTTCTCGAGCGTGCTCAGGGCAAACCCTCAAGCAGCCTCAAGGGGGTCTGACCCCTGGACCCGGCCGAAACGTACGGGTCTGCGGATCCCGCGGGCTTTGAGAGGCTTCCAGCGTGATCTGTGTCTGCCTTCCGACGTACAACGAGCGCGAGAACATCGAGCCGATGGTCGACCGGCTGGGGGAGGTCCTCGGCGATGACGGCGTCGTACTCGTCATCGACGACAACTCGCCGGACGGAACCGGCGAGATCGCCGACCGGCTCGCTGCCGAGCGCTCCTGTGTCCACGTACTCCACCGCCCCCGAAAGGAAGGGCTCGGGCCTGCGTACCTGGACGGGTTCCGGCGGGCACTGGAGCTCGGCGCGGACCTCGTGTTCGAAATGGATTGCGACTTCTCCCACGACCCCGTCGACGTGCCGCGTCTGGCCGCGGCCGCCGAGGACGCCGACCTCGTGATCGGATCGCGTTACGTCCCCGGTGGCGGCACCCGGAACTGGGGCCTCCTACGCCGGCTGATCTCGCGCGGCGGCTCGCTCTACGCGCAGCTCCTGCTCGGCGTACCCGTCCGCGACCTCACCGGGGGGTTCAAGTGCTACCGGCGAGCTGTGCTGGAATCGATCGACCTCGACGCGATCGAGTCCAAAGGCTATGCCTTCCAAATCGAGACGACCTACCGCGCGATCAAGGCTGGGTTCCGCGTCGTCGAGGTGCCGATCGTCTTCACTGACCGCGAGGTGGGCGGCTCGAAGATGAGCAAGGCGATCGTACTCGAGGCCGTCTGGAAGGTGCCGGCGCTCCGGATGGCTAGGCTCCGGGCCCGTGCGTGAAGTCACCGACACGACCTTCGAGCAGGAAGTGCTGCAGGCCGAGCGCCCTGTCCTCGTCGACTTCTGGGCGCCCTGGTGCGGTCCCTGTCACGCGATCACGCCCGTGCTGCAGAGCCTCGAAGACGAGGTCGGCGACCGCGTCAGCTTCACCAAGGTCAACGTGGACGAGAATCCGGTGGCCGCCTCGCGGTACGGCGTGCTCTCGATCCCGACCGTGATCCTCTTCGACGGCGGCGAGCCGAAGGGGGCGCTGCTTGGAGCCCGCCCCCGCTCGCACTACGAGCAGGTGCTACGAGAAGTGCTCCCAGCCGCCGAGTTGGACCGAAACGCCGTAGCGGAATAGCTCGACCCCCTCGCCCGTCTCGCACCGGCCGATGACGTGGAACATTTCCGTCGGGACGGCGGCGAGCAGCTCGTAGTCCTCGCCGAACCCGAGGTCCTCGATCGTGGCGCCGTCGGCGAGCGGCACGCGCTCGAGCTCGACGACGCAGCGCACGCCTGAGCGAGTGGCGAGGTGCCCGAGGTCCTGCTCGAGACCGTCCGAGATGTCCAACATCGCGTGCGCAGCACGAGCGAGGTCGCGACCCTCCTCGGTTCTGATCGGCGGGCGAAAGAAGCGTTGCTCACGGAACGCCGCGCCGGCGGCGCCGAGCGGGCCCGTGACGACGATCAGGTCGCCGGGCTTCGCTCCCGCGCGCCCCGGAACCCGGTCCGAGCGACCGAGGGCTGTCACGCTGAGGTAGACACGGTCGGCGGCCGTTGTATCGCCTCCGAGCACGGGAACGCCGGTCTCCCTGATCCCCTCGTAGAGCTCGAGGACGTCCGCTAGCTCGGCGTCGCCGGGTAGACCGAGACTGACGATCAGGCCCTCGGGCTCGGCGCCCGCGGCCGAGAGATCGCTGATGTTGACGGCGGCCGCGCGGTAGCCGAGATCCCGCCACGTGATCCAGTCGAGTCGGAAGTGCACGCCTTCGACGAGCGCGTCCTGGGTTGCGATCCGGCCGTCGTCGAGCTCGGCCGCGTCGTTCTCGATCCCCTCCGCAAGACCGCGGCGTTCGAGCTCCGCGAGCAGACCGAGCTCGCCGAGCTCAGAGAGCTTCACGAAGCTCGGCGGCCCGAGCGGCTGCCCGAACGACCGCGACTCCGAACGCCCCGGCATCGATGCACTCGCGCGCATTGGAGGGGTCGATCCCGCCGATCGCGATCACGGGGATTCGCACCGCCTGGCTGATCTCGTGCAGGCCTTCCAGCCCGATCGGCTCGGCGTCGGGTTTGCTCGGGGTCGACCAGACCGGTCCCGCGCCGATGTACTCCGCACCGTCCTCCTCCGCCTGGCTGGCTTCCTCCGCAGTGGCCGCTGATCGGCCGACGAGCATCCCAGCCTCGACGGCCAAGTCCATGCCCATGTCGCCGCGGCCCAGGTGCACACCGTCGGCCAGGAGCGCGAGCGCGGCCTGCACGTCGTCGTTGACGACGAACGTGACGTTCATCCGCTCACAGAGCAACCGGAAGGGGGCGCCGCTGTCGATCACCTCTTCCGTGGAAGCGTCCTTCAGCCGCAGCTGGATGACGGTCGCTCCGCCTTCGATCGCGGTGCGAGCGACCTCCAGGTCGCTGACGATCGCGTGGAGCTTCATTCCTGTACCCGAGCGCGACTGTCCAAGGTGTTCGGGTCGAGGTTGTAGAGCGCGTCGTAGAGCAAGGCGTGGAAGGTACCCGGCCCCTTGGCGTCGCGTGCGGCGTCCTCGCCTGCCACGCCGAACGCAACGAGCGCCTCGGCCGCAGCTTCGAGCGGCTGGTCCGGCTTCGCGGCGAGAAACGCGCCTGTGATCGCGGTCGACATGCAACCCGTTCCGCTGACCGCGCCCAGCAGCTCGTGCCCGTTCGAGACGGCGATCACGCGCTGACCGTCGGAGACGTGATCGGTCGGGCCGGTGACCGCAACGACTGTCCCGAGCATCTCTGCCGCGGCCCGGGCGACGTCGGTGCCCGAATCCACCGCGCCGATCGCCTCGACGCCCCGGATCTCCGCTTCGCGGCCGGCAAGGGTCGCAATCTCCGCTGCGTTGCCGCGCACGACGGTGATCTCGAGCTCGTCGAGGAGGCGCTTCGCCGTCTCCGTTCGGTAGCGGGTCGCCCCCGCACCGACCGGATCGAGCACGATCGGGCCGCCGGCCGCCTTGCCGGCGAGCAGCATGCCCTCGATCCAGTGGTCGGAAAGCGTCCCGATATTGAGGACGAGGGCGCCGGCCACCGCCGCCATCTCCTCGACTTCCTGCGGAGCGTGCGCCATGACCGGGAGGGCACCAAGCGACAAGGTCGCATTGGCGGTCTCGTTCATGACCACGTAGTTCGTGATCTGGTGGATGAGCGGCTTCCGCTCGCGCAGCTCGCGCAGCGTCTGGCCCGGCGAGACGCTCATCGTGCGGCCGTCAGGTTGAAGACGTCGACCGGCCCTTCGCCCGCCCCGATCTCGTCGAGGCCGTGTTCGACCGCCTGCGAGGTCATGGCCGCGGCGAGAATCGCCGCCTCCTCGAGCTCCTCGCCGCGCGCCAGACCGACAGTGAGGGCGGCCGAGTGCGTACAACCGGCGCCATGAGTGGTCCTGACGTCATGCCGGTCGACGGGAATCTCGATGTGCTCCTCCCCGTCGAAGAGATGGTCGATCGGCTCCTCTCCGTGCCCGCCGGTGACGATGACCGCGGGAGCGCCAAGCGCATGAATGCGCTCGGCCAGCTCGTGCCTCGAACCACTCGAGCCCGCGAGGACCTCGGCCTCGGGGAGATTCGGCGTGACGACGGTGGCCAACTTGAAGAGCCGCGACACGAGCGCTTCGACGGCGTCGTCCTGGAGCAATTTCGCGCCCGAGCTGGCAACCATCACCGGGTCGAGGACGAGCGGCACGGGATGTTCGGAGAGATACCTCGCGACCGCCTCGATGATCGAACCGGAGAACAGCATTCCCGTTTTCGCTGCGTCGACTCCGATGTCGTCGAAGACGGCTTCGAGCTGGGCAGTGACGAACTCCGGCGGGACCTCGTGCACCGCGCTCACCCCGACCGTGTTCTGCGCCGTCAGCGCGACGATCGCGCTCATCCCGTGCGCGCCGCCGCGCGCGAACGCCTTCAGGTCGGCCTGGATCCCGGCACCGCCGCCGGAGTCCGACCCCGCAATCGTCAAGCAACGTGGAACAGGCAGTTTCTCTCTCCCTTCGCCGGTACGAACCGGATCAGGTTCGACGGGTGTGATCTCAGCCGCCTCAGCGGCACCCCGGTCGAATCACTCTAGCGAGCCGAGTGGAAATGCCGCGCGTTCTCTCCAGCGGTGGTCGCTGCCTCGCTCGACGACGACGGCCTCGACGAGCTGACATCGGAACGGAAGCTGCGGCTCCAGCTCCGCAGTGATTCGCGCCGCCGTCGCGGTGTCATCGATTTCCGCAACCGTCGCGTGCGGAACGACGTCGGTGTGGCGTCCGTCGTACGGGCGCAGATCGGGAAACTCAGCCACGAGCGCCTGCGTCAGGTCGATGAACGGCTGAGCCGGTTCCGGAGCTAGGTAGAGGACATCCGGCCAGCGCTCGACCCGCTCCAGCGAGTAGCCGAAAGGCTCGAAGCCGGAGAACACGTGGCGGAGATGGTTCTCGACGCCGACATCGGCGTCGCTCGCCGGAACGAAAGGGATGAGCAGAGTGATGTGAGGACGCATTCCCTCCGCTCCCGCCTTCGAGTAAGTCCGGTACCACTGACCGGTCACCTGCTCGACCTCGGGCGTCAAGGCGACGATCGCGGTCGACCCCGGTGCGTTCCACGGCATGTCCCAACCCTGCCACTACGATCGAACGGAATGGCCACGACCGCCATGACGTGGGACGACTTGTTCACCGGAGAGGAGCTCGCGCACCTTTCGACCGAGCCTGCGCGCAGCGTTCGGCGGGCGTCGCTGCCCGACGACCTCGATCCGCGCGTGCGCGACGCTCTCGCTGCGGCCGGCGTCACGGAGCTTTTCACGCACCAGGCCGAGGCGTGGGAGGCGGCGGCCCTCGGCGAGCACCTGATCGTCACGACCGGAACCGCGTCCGGCAAGACGCTCGCGTTCAACCTCCCCGTGCTCGACGCGATCGCCCGCGAGCCCAAGCTCCGCGCGCTCTACCTCTATCCGACCAAGGCGCTCGCCCAGGACCAGATCCGCAGCCTCGGCCGCCTGAAGCCGCCTGGGGCGAAGCCGGCGATTTACGACGGGGACACGCCGAGCCGGGAGCGCTGGCAGGTTCGGAGGTGGGCGAACCTGATCCTGACCAACCCGGACATGCTGCACGTCGGCGTCCTTCCTCACCACGACCGCTGGGGCGACGTCCTCTCCAACCTCCGCTACGTCGTCGTCGACGAGGCGCACGTCTATCGAGGCGTTTTCGGCTCGCACGTCGCGAATGTCCTCCGCCGGCTCCGCCGCCTTGCACGGGTCTACGGCGCCGATCCCCAGTTCCTCTTCGCCTCGGCGACGATCGCGAACCCGGGCGAGCTTGCTCAGCGGTTGCTCGGGGTCGACGCCGCGGTGATCGACGTCGACGCCGCGCCGAAGGCGGAGCGCGCGATCGCCCTCTGGAACCCGCCGCTGACCGACGAGGAGCTCGGGCTGCGCGCTAGTGCCCTCGGCGAGGCCGCCCGCCTGATGGCCGCGCTAGTAGAGCGCGGAGTTCGCACGCTCTGTTTCGCCAAGAGCCGCAAGGCCGCGGAGCTCGTCCACCGCTTCACGGCGCAGCGCCTCGGCGACTCGACCAGGCTGTCGCCCTACCGCGCCGGCTACACGCCAGCGCAGCGCCGGGAGATCGAGCGCCGGCTGGTGGAGGGAGACCTTCTCGGCGTCAGCACCACGAACGCGCTCGAGCTCGGGATCGACGTCGGCCTGCTCGATTGCGTGATCTGCGTCGGCTTCCCGGGGACCGTCGCGAGCCTCCGCCAGCAGTGGGGCCGCGCCGGGCGCACCGGGCGCGGCCTCGCCGTCCTCGTCGCCTCCGAAGACGCACTCGACCAGTTCTTCATGCGCGAGCCGGAAGCGCTGCTCGAACGCCGCGTCGAGGCGGCGATCCTCGACCACGCGAACCCGCGAGTGCTCGACGGTCACGTTCGCGCCGCCGCGTTCGAGGCTCCACTCGACGGCGGCGACGCGGAGACGCTTGGGCCTGCCGCGCTCGAGCGGGCGGCGCTCCTTCCCGACCTACGGCACACGCCGAGCGGTTACGTCTGGGCCGGCCGCGACTACCCGGCGGGACGCTTCGGCCTGCGGTCGAGCACGCCCGAGCCGTTCAGCGTCGTCGATGCCACGACCGGCTCGCTGCTCGGCCTGGTCGAGCGCGAGCGTGCCTACTCGACGGTGCACGGCGGCGCCGTTTACCTCCACCTGGGAGAGGCCTATCGCGTCCTCGACCTGAACCTTCAAGCCCGGGCGGCACTCGTCGAGCCTTTCGCCGGGGACGAGTACACGCAGGCAAAGAAGGACACGATGACCGCGATCCTGGACACCGCACGCCGCGAGCGCCGCCTCGGAGTCGAGCTCTCCTTTGGAACGGTCACCGTCACCGAGCAGGTCGTCGCGTACCAGCGCAAGCGGATCCAGGACAGCGAGACGATCGAGACTGTCGCGCTTGACCTCCCTCAGACCGAGTTCGAGACGGAGGCTGTCTGGTTCGTGCCTGAGCCCTGGATGCTCGAGGGCCTCGAGGAGATGCCCCGGCTGCTCGGCTCGCTCCACGCCGCCGAGCACACCCTGATCGCGCTGCTCCCGCTGTGGGCGATGTGCGACCGCTGGGACATCGGCGGCCTCTCGACGAACCTCCACTTCCAGACCGGGCGTCCGACGATCTTCGTCTACGACGGCCATGCCGGCGGCGTCGGGATCACGGAGCGCGGCTTCGACGTCTTCGAGGGCTGGGCCACCGACACGGCGAAGCTGCTCGACGGCTGTCCCTGTGACCACGGTTGCCCGTCATGCGTCCAGTCCCCGAAGTGCGGCAACTTGAACGAGCCGCTGGACAAAGCCGGTGCGTTGACGCTGCTTGACCGGATGCTGTCGAATTGAGGGGCGGCCGTTCGTCGTCTCTTTGACGGCGACGGAAAGGAGGAACGGTGAGGCGCCTGCGGAGAAACCTGGTGGAGCGTGAGACCGCGAAGCAGGTCGACCCGAGGCTGGCAAACGAGTTGCTCTTGAGCCGGCTTCGGCTCGGTCAGTAGAAAGGAGACAGATGGAATTCCTCGCTTTGATCCATGCAGACGAGAACCGCTGGGACAGCCTCGGCGACGACGAGCGCCAGGCCATCTACCAGCGCTACCTGGACTTCTCGGAGCGCGATGAGGTCGTCGGCGGCGCGGAGCTGCAGTCGACCAATGCCGCGACGACTGTTCGCTTGCGCGACGGCGACCGCGTCGTCACCGACGGCCCGTACGCGGAGGTCAAGGAAGCCCTCGGCGGCTTCTTCCTCCTCGAAGCCGACTCGATCGAAGACGCCTGCCAGCTCGCGGCTGAGATCCCCGCGGCCGAGCACGGCGCGATCGAAGTACGCCCCGTCTACGTCCGCGAGGAGAGCTGAGATGCGCTACGCGATCCTGATCTACAGCGACCAGGAACGGTGGTTCGCGATGTCCGAGGAGGAGGCGGCGAAGGCAAGCGAGGAGTCGCTGCCGAAGTGGAACGCGTTCTTCGGGGAGCTCGGCCAGGCCGACCCGAACATGAGCGGCAAGGAGCTCGACGACATCCGCACGGCGAAGACGGTTCGCGTCCGCGACGGTGAGCTGATGATCACGGACGGACCGTTCGCCGAGACGAAGGAACAGATCGGAGGCTTCTTCGACACGAACCTGCCGGATCTCGACACGGCGCTCGAGTACGCGGCCAAGATTCCCGCGTCCGAGTACGGCTCGATCGAAGTGCGGCCCGTCGTGGAGCGCCCCTGACGGACGTCGGCGCCGTCTTCCGCGAGGAGTGGGGGCGTGCGGTCTCGATCCTCATCCGCGTCCTTGGCGACTTCGAGCTCGCCGAGGACGCGGTACAGGACGCCTTCACCGCTGCACTCGAGCGCTGGCCGCGTGAGGGCGAGCCCCGCAACCCCGGAGCGTGGATCGTCACGACCGCGAAGAACCGTGCCATCGACCGCATCCGCCGAGACCGGACACTGGCCCGGAAGACGGAGCTCCTTCAGCGCCTGGCCGAGCTTCCGGATGAGGAGGACGACCTGACCGGGATTCCCGATGAGCGCCTCGCGCTCGTGTTCACCTGCTGCCATCCGGCGCTCGCGACGGACGCCCAGGTAGCACTCACCCTGCGGGAGGTCGGCGGTTTGGCGACCCCCGAGATCGCCCACGCCTTCCTGACCGCCGAGCCGACGATGGCGCAGCGCCTGGTTCGAGCCAAGCGAAAGATCCGCGAGGCCGGCATCCCCTTCCGGATCCCGCCGGACGAGGAGCTGACAGACCGGCTCGAGGCGGTGCTGGCGGTTCTGTACCTCGTGTTCAACGAGGGCTATAGCGCGTCCGCCGGCGACCACCTCGTCCGCCGCGAGCTCTGCGACGAGGCAATTCGGCTCGGGAAGCTCCTCGCGGTGCTGATGCCGGACGAGGCCGAGGTGCTGGGCCTGCTCGCGCTGATGCTGTTCCACGACTCACGGAGAAAGGCTCGGACGACCCCGGAGGGCGAACTGATCCTGCTCGAGGATCAGGATCGGTCGCTCTGGAACGTCGAGCGAATCGAGGAAGGTCGCCGGGTGCTCGACCGCGCGGCCCGGCTCCGGCGGGTCGGTCCGTACCAGCTCCAGGCCGCGATCGCCTCGGTGCATGCCGAGGAGACGACCGACTGGCCCGCGATCGCCGAGCTCTACGCGCGGCTGGCGCAACTCACGCCGTCACCGATCGTGGAGCTCAACCGCGCCGTCGCCGTCGCGATGGCCCGTGGCGCCGACGAGGGCCTGGACCTGATCGCCCAGATTCGGGGGCTCGACGACTACCACCTTCTGCACGCCGCCCGCGCCGATCTTCTGCGCAGACTGGGGCGCCGGGACGAAGCGGCCGGGGCGTACCGGCGCGCGCTCTCGCTCGCCCCGAATCCGATCGAGCGCGCCTTCCTCGAGCGGCGGCTCGAGCAGGTCAGCTAGCCCGCACGCTGTCCCTCAGAGCCGCGTCCGCGAGCCTGGCACCGGGGCGTGCCCGAAGTAGACAAAAGGGACGCTCAGCAGCTCGGCCACGGGGAGCGTGGCCGAACCCGCCGGTGGAGCGTGGCGTCCAGCCAAGTACTGCCGGGCAGCATGTCTCGCCGGGCCGTGTCCGCGTCCCTGGCACGAGGGAGTGGCCCGAGAGGACAGAGGGGGTGCTGGCGGGACGACGGCTCAGGTCAGGGCTCTCAGAGCAAGGTCGACAGCCTCCTCGGGCGAGTCCGCTCGTTCGATGCCGTCTCCTTCGAGCTCCCAGCCCGGCGTGAGGATGACGACCCGGCGGCCCAGCCTTCGGGCAAACCCGATCTCGGCGAGGGTCCCCCAACTCCCGCCCACGGCAATCACCACCTCGCCGGACGCGGCCACGGCGAGGTTCCGCGCATGGCCGATGCCGGTGACGACCACGTGGTCGATCCATTCGTTGGCATCGGCGTGCCGCTCGCCCGGAAGGATCCCGATCGTCGTTCCACCCGCCGCCTTCGCGCCACGCGCTGCGCCGGCCATCACCTCTCCACCGCCGCCGGTGACGACCGTGCAGCCGCGCTCGGCGAGCAGACGGCCGACCTCCTCGGCGCGCTTCTCATGCTCCGCACCGCTCCCGATTACGGAAACCTGAACTCCCATGCGCCGCGATGGTAGAAGCACACCTATGCCCGATCGCATGGCAACGGGTGGAACGCTGATCGCGGGCGGCGGCTTCGCCGGCTCCTATGTCGCCCGCAAGCTCGGTCGTCGCGGCGCCACGATCGTGAGCCCCGAGAACTTCATGCTCTTCACGCCGCTGCTCCCGGAAGCGGCCTCGGGCACCCTCGAGCCTCGACACGTGGTCGTCCCGCTTCGCGTGATGTGCCCCCACGCCGAGCTCGTCCTCGGCAGGGTGGTCGCCCACGACGCCTCCGGCAAACGCGTCCAAGTCGAGACCGAGGAGCGAGTGTTCTGGCTCGGTTACACCGACCTCGTCGTCGCCCTCGGAGCCGTGGCGCGCACGCTTCCGATTCCAGGCCTCGCCGAGCACGCGCTCGGCTTCAAGTCGCTGGCCAACGCCATCCACCTGCGGAATCATGTCCTGACCAGACTCGAGGTTGCGGCGGCCGCTTCCGCCGCGGCGCACCGCCGGCGCGAGCTGACGTTCGTCTTCGTCGGGGCGGGCTACGCCGGGGTCGAAGCGCTCGCCGAGCTTGCGGATCTCGTCCGCGATGCGCTCCGCTACTACCCGGAGCTCCAGGCGGAGCCCCAGCACTGGGTCCTCGTCGACGCAGCGCCGAAGATCCTGCCGGAGATCCCCAGCCGCCTCGGCGATTACGCAGCTGAGCTGCTGCTTCGACGCGGCATCGACATCCGCGTCAACACGACACTCGACGCTGTGGAGCCCCACGCCGCGCATCTCTCCGACGGCACGCAGCTGCTCACGAGCACCGTCGTCTGGACCGCTGGTGTGAGAGCGAATCCGCTGCTCGCGGAGCTCGGCCTTCCGCTGGACGATCGCGGACGCGTTCGCGTCGACGAGACGCTGCGGGTCGAGACGACGGAGCACATCTGGGCGCTTGGCGACTGCACTGCGGTTCCCAACCTCGCCACCCCCGACCGGATCGATCCGCCGACGAGCCAGCACGCGCTTCGCCAGGCGAGGCGGCTCGCGAGGAACATCGCCGGCGAGCAGAAGCCCTATCGCTACCGCACACGCGGCGAGGTGGCGACGCTCGGCCGCTACCGGGGAATCGCCAACGTCATGGGTCTGCCGTTCAAGGGCTTCCTCGGCTGGTGGATCACCCGCACCTACCACCTCTACCAACTGCCGCTGCTGTCGCGAAAACTTCGAGTCGTGGCGGACTGGACCGTCGCGCTCTTCTTCCGGCGTGACATCGCGGAGCTCGGCGTGCTCGAACGACCGCGGAAGCTCGGTGGCTGACGAGCTCGAGCGCGTCCACCGGTTCGAGCGCGAAGTGGAGCTCGCCGGCACCCACGAGGTTCCCTCGCTGCTCGGCTTCGGCACGCTAACCGACGAGCTTCCGCTCCGCCACGACTCGAACTTCCTTTTCCTCGACCGGGACGTCTCCACAGAAGACGCCGTCGCGGAGGCCGACCGGATCCTGGGCGGCGCGGGACGCGACTACCGGGTGATCCTCACGTTCGACGAAGGGATCGGCGCGCGCCTTCGGCCGGAGTTCGACCGGCTCGGCTGGCGCACGATGCGCCACGTCTTCATGGTCCAGCGCCGGAGCCCGGAGAAGGCCGCCGACCTCTCGGTTGTCCAAGAGGTCGACCAGTCCGCGCTGCGTCCCGGGCGGAGGCGCGAGATCCTCGCCCAGCCGTGGGGCACGCCGCAGCTGGCGGAAGAGCTGCTCGAGTCCAAGCTCCTGCTCGGAAAACGCGCCGAGACGCGGTTCTTCGGGGTCGAGGTCGACGGCGAGATCGTCGCCTGGACCGATCTCTACGTCGCCCAGCGCGTCGCGCAGATCGAGGACGTCGCGACAGTGCAAGAGCATCGGCGGCGGGGATATGCCACCGCCGTCGTCCTCCACGCCGCCGCCGAAGGACGGAAGGCCGGCGCCGATCTCGTCTTCCTCGTCGCCGACGACGAGGACTGGCCGAAGGAGCTGTACCGCCGGCTCGGCTTCGACGAGATCGGTCGTCTCTACAAGTTCTTCACGCCCTAGAACGGGGTCTCGACGCCGTCAAGCGTCACTCCGCCAACGGCTACCGCACACTGAGGGCACGAAGCTCGACCGCCGTTGCGTGGCCGCCCTCGAGCGGGTCCTCGCCCGCGAGCGGGCTCCGCAAGCCGACGCGGTCTAGCCGGGGCGCTAGCTCTTCCTCACCGTCTTCAGCGCCTGCGAGAGCGACTGGCGCCCGTGGAGGACGGGCTCGAACAGATCGCCGTGCTCGTCGATCCGCGACCGGACGGCGTCCATCGTGAACTGACGCGGGTCGAGCTTCTCGTTCACCTCGTCCCAGCGCAGCGGCGTCGACACCGGCGCGCCCTCGCGGGGCCGTACGGAGTAGACGGATGCGATCGTCTTCCCCTCGCCGTTCTGGTTCGAGTCGATCAGGACGCCGCGCCGCTTGGCCCGCGTCCACTCCGTCGTCACGAGCCCTCGGTGGGTCCTCGCGAGGGCCGACGCGACGATCGCCGAGAACTCCCGGGTGTCGTCGTATGTGTGCCGTCGCGCGATCGGCACGAGCACGTGGATGCCGTCCGAGCCGCTCGTCTTGACGACGCTCTCGAGCTCGAGCGCGTCGAGCGCCTGCTTCACGAGCAGCGCCACTTCGACGGTCTCCTTGAACCCGACGTCGTCGGACGGGTCGAGGTCGAAGAGGACGAAGTCGGGGCGGTTGGGCTTGTCGATCCGCGAATACCACGTGTTCAGGTCGATGCAGCCCATGTTCACCATCCAGAGGAGCGCCAGCTCGTCGTTGACGAGCGGCGCGCGGATCTTGCGTCGCTCCCGCGGCTTGTCCCGCGTCGAGACCATGAGCTCGACCGTCGGAATCCAGTCCGGCATGTGCGTGGGCGCGTCCTTTTGGAAGAAGAACTTCCCGTACGCGCCGTCGGGGTAGCGCTTCATCGTGAAGGGACGGTCCTTCAGGTGCGGGACGATCACGGGTGCGACGTCGCGGTGGTAGGCGATGAGGTCGCTCTTCGTGATCCCCTCATCGGGCCAGAAGAGCTTGTCCAGATTGGACAGCTTGAGCACCCGCTTGCCCCTGCGAATCTCGGTCGGCAGCTGCTCGGGCTCCTCACGTCGCACGTCGTCGGCCTCCTTGTCCTCGCGCAGCCCCTGATACGACGGCGCCCGCAGGCGGCCGTCGTGCGTCCATTCCACGAACTCGATCTCCGCCACCAGCTTCGGCTCGACCCAGACGACCGCGTCCTTCCGGACCTTCGGCATCTTGGGCACCTCGCGGAAAGGCGGCTCCTTCCGCTCCAGCGGCTTGAGCTTGGCGAGCAGCCGATCGATCTCCTCGTCGGTGAAGCCCGTTCCGACGTTCCCCGCATAGACGAGCTCGTCGCCCTGCCAGTAACCGAGGATCAGCGAGCCGAAGCGGCCCGAACGCCGCCCCTGCCCTCGGGTGTAGCCGGCGATCACGAACTCCTGCCGACCGTGGGTCTTGATCTTCAGCCACTCACGCGTGCGCTTTCCCGGGAAGTAGCGCGAGTCGCGCTTCTTGGCGACGATCCCCTCGAAGTGCTGCTCCTGGGCAGCCTTGAAGAGCGCCTGACCGTCCTCGAAGGGCTCCGAAAGCTGGACGGTGCGATTGCGCCGGTCGATGAGCCCCGCAAGACGCTCCAGCCGCTCGGTCAGCGGACGCTCGACCAGGGGCTCCCCCTCGACCTCGAGCACGTCAAAGGCGACGAAGACGTAGCGGGTGCCGGGCTTGCCCTGCTGCATCGCCGAGAAGGTCGCGCGCCCCTCCTTGTCCAGCGCGCAGACCTCGCCGTCCAGCACGCAGTCCGGAGTCTTCACGACCCGCTCGATCGCCTTCGCCACTGACTCGAACCGACCGGTGAGGTCGTTGCCCTTCCGGCTCGTCAACGTCGCCTCGCCTCCGTGGACGTCGGCGATCGCGCGGTAGCCGTCCCACTTGACCTCGAAGAGCCACTCGGCTCCGGCCGGGACATCCTTCGCGAGGGTCGCGAGCATCGGCGCATACCTCCGCCGCGGTCGGGGCTCCGCCGCGCCGTCCTCGCGCTTCTTGAGGATCAGCCAGTTCTTGGGATTGCCGTCGAGCTTGGCCGGGACGAGCGTCCAGGTCCCTTCGAGCCGGTTTCCGTGTAGGCGAACCGTCAGCCCGCCGTCCTTCTTCTCCTCGACCAGCTCGTAGGTCCCCGTGTCCCAGATCTCGACGAGCCCGGCGCCGTACTGACCTTTCGGGATCTCGCCTTCGAAGGTCGCGTACTCGAGCGGATGGTCTTCGACGTGGACGGCCAGGGCGCGTTGACCCGGCTCGAGCGGAATCCCCTTCGGCACCGCCCAGCTCGCAAGGGCGCCGTCGCGCTCGAGCCGGAAGTCGTAATGGAGGCGGCGCGCGTCGTGGCGCTGCACCACGAAGATCGGCTGCTTGCCCTTCTTCTTGCCGCCGAAGGGCTCCGGCGTCTTCTTCGGGTCGCGCTTCTTGCGGTAGTCCGCGAGCTTCGCCACGCGGCGAACGCTAGCTGGCCTTTCGTGCCCGCTTCTTCGGCTTCTGCTTCTGCTTCTTCGTCTGCTCGACCGACTCGCGCAGTGCCGCCATGAGGTCGACGACATCGCCCTCTTGCTCCTCCTTGGGCTCGGGAAGCTTCTTCCCCTTCGCCTTGGCGCGGATCAGCTGGAGCAGCTCCTTGCGGTAGCTATCGTCGTACTTGGTGGGGTCGAACTTGTCGCTCAGGTTCTCTACGAGCGACTTTGCCATCTCGACCTCGGCCTTCTGGAGCCTCCCCTTCCCGTCGACGGTCTCGGGCTGCCGGATCTCGTCGGCGTAGTACATCGTCTCGAGGACGAGGACGCCGTCGTGAGCCCGAAGGGCCGCGAGATGCTGCTTGTTCCGAATCACGACCTTGGCGATGCCGACCTTGTTCGTCTCCTCCAAGGCCTTGACGAGGAGCCGGTAGGGCTTCTCGGCCCCTTCCTGCGGCAGCAGGTAGTACGCCTTGCGGAAATAGATCGGGTCGATCTCGTCCAGGTCGACGAAGTCGCAGATGTCGATCGAGTGCGTGAGCTCGATGTCGAGCCGGTCGAGGTCCTCGTCCTCGATCGGCACGTACTGGCCCTTCTCGATCTCGAAGCCGCGGATCACCTCGTCCGCGGGCACGGACTCGCCGGTGTCCTTGCGAACCTTCTCGTATCCGATCGGCGTGAGATCGCGGCGGTCGAGGAAGTTGAAGCGGAGCTCCTTCGACTCCGTCGCCGAGTACATGCGCACGGGCACGCTGACGAGCCCGAACGAGATCGTGCCGCTCCAGATCGGTCTCACGCGCCGGTGATACCCACCGGGGTGTCCGAAAACACGCCCAGCGAGCGAAAGCGCGCGCGCCGATTGCGCCGCAATTCGTCGCCCGGAACGTCCTCGAGATCCTCGAGCGAGCTCTGCAGCGCCTCTCCGAGCAGACGTGCTGCCTCGTCGGGATTCGTGTGCGCTCCGCCCTCGGGCTCGGGAACCACCGCATCGATCACCCCGAGCTGGAGGCAATTCGCCGCGTCCGGCTTCAGGGCCGCGGCCGCCTTCACCTTCTCGCCCGCATCGCGCCAGAGGATCGCGGCGCAGCCCTCCGGTGAGATGACCGTGTACATCGCGTTCTCCTGCATGAGCACCCGGTCCGCCAGCGCCGTGGCGATCGCGCCACCCGAGCCCCCTTCGCCGATGATGCACGCCGTGATCGGCACGGTCAGCCGGCTCATCAGCGCCTGCGACCGGGCGATGGCTCCGCCCTGGCCGTGCTGCTCGGCAGCGACGCCCGGATACGCGCCCGGCGTGTCGATCAGCGAGATGACCGGAAACCGGTGGCGTTGTGCAAGGTCCATCACGCGCATCGCCTTCCGGTAGCCCTCCGGAAAGGTCATCCCGAAGTTTCTTCGCGTCCGCTCGTGTACGTCGCGCCCCTTCTGGTGGCCAACGAACGCGATCGTCCGGCCGCCGAAGCGGGCGAGGCCCGTGATCATCGCCGGATCCTCGGCGCGGGCGCGGTCGCCGTGCAGCTCGACGAAGTCTTCGAAGATCCGCTCCACGTAGTCGAGCGTGTAGGGCCGGTCTTCGTGGCGGGCGAGCTGGACGTGCTGCCAGATTTCCTCGTCGGTCGCCTCGGAGATCTTCTCGAGCTGCCGTTGCAGGCGAGCGAGCTCGCTGGAGATCCGCGCGCCACGGAGCAGTCCGAGAGACTTCAGCCGGCCGAGGCGATTCCGCAGATGGAGCTCGGCCTCATTGGCCATTGGGACTGAAGAGCCGGAGCACGCGACCGAGGTAGGGGCGAAGGTCGCGGCGGCCCACGATTCCGTCGAGGTGGCCGAAGCGGAGATTGGACTCGGCGAGCCCGAAGTCGTCCGGGAGCTTCTCCCGCGTCGTCTGCTGGACGACTCGCGGGCCCGTGAACGCCAGGAGCGCGCCCGGTTCCGCGACGATGATGTCGCCGAGCGACGCGAAGCTCGCGATCACTCCCGCCGTCGTGGGATGCGCCATCACGCTGATCATCGCGCCACCGGAGTCCTTGAGGTCCTCGACGGCGCAGACCGTCTTCGGAAGCTGCATCAGCGACAGGATCCCCTCCTGCATGCGGGCGCCGCCCGAGGCGGTGATGCTGACGAGCGGCACACCTCGCTCGGCCGCGCTCTCGCAGGCCCGCGCGAACTTCTCGCCAACGACGCTGCCCATGGAACCGCCCATGAAGGCGAAGTCCATGACGGACAGCTCACAGGAGACTCGTTCGATTGCCGCCCGGCCGATGACGATCGCGTCGCCCAGCCCGGTCGAGATTTCGGCCTCCGCAAGCCGTTCGGGATAAGGCCGAAGGTCGAAGAACTCCAACGGGTCCTGCGAACGGAGGTCTGCCGCCTCCTCCTTGAACGTGCCTTCGTCGGCGACCTGCGCGATCCGCTCCCGCGCCCGCACCGGAAAGTGGTGGTTGCACTGAGGACAGACGCGTAGATTGGCGGCGAGCTCGTCGTCGCGGTAATGCGATCCGCAATTCGGGCAGGTGTTCGGATGCGGCTTCTCGTT
>JBOHAU010000081.1:0-2184 GCA_050698015.1 Gaiellaceae bacterium | reverse complement strand
GACCAGCAGCACGGAGGCCTTCTGGTCGGCCTTGGCGTCGACCTTCCCCACCAGCCGGTCGTCGTGGAGTACCGGTAAGGCGAAGTAGCCCCAGCGGCGCTTCGCCGCGGGCTTGTACATCTCGAGGGTGTACTCGAAGTCGAACAGCTCCTCGGTGCGGACACGGTCGTGGACGAGCCGGTCGAACGGCGACAGCAGCGCCGTGCGCCCTTCGAAATCGCCGTCGAGTGCGGTCGGGTCGATGCGCCACTCGCCCTTCGTGCCTTCGACCACGGCGGGCTCGCCGGCGTCGCCGACGTGGGACGGCTCCATCGGCATGGCACGCGTCTTCTGCCGGGCGATGCCGAGCGAGGCGAGCCGCCGCTCGTTCTTCGCCCGCTCAGCCTCGTCGACGGACGGGACGGCAACATCGTTGGGATAGACACGCTCGGCCAGGTCCCACAGCCGCTCCCGCCCGACCCGTCCGGCGATCGCGATCTCGCCGCGCATCATCAGGAACTCCAGCATCTGAGTGACGTTGCGGTTGTTCGTCCATCCGGACGAGGCCCACGGCACGACGCAGGTGTCCGGGATCTCGCGGGAGCTGACCGGCCCGGAGCTCTCGAGCAGCTTCAGGATGTCGCGCCGGAAGCGGTCGTTGTCCCGGAACCAGGCACGGGAACGCTCGTAGCTGGGCGCTTCAGCCGCGCCGGCGAGGTACAGGCCGAGATCGCTCATCGGCCGCACCATCGCGTCGAGCTCGAACAGCGTGCGGTTCTGCTCCAGCGCCCGTCGGAGATCGGCGGGCTCGTAAGCCGAGCCGAGACGGCTCCAGGCGACGAGGTCGGCGCTGGGCGCGATCGCTGCGGTCGGGTCGACCTGCAGCATGGTCAGCTGCTGCACGACGGTCAGCAGGTCGACCGGTCGGTTTGCGTCGAGCAGTTGAGCACGCACCGCGATGCGCCGAGCCTGCGCCTTCGTTAGCCGATGCACGGACACGAGGCTACGTGCGGCGGCGCGCTAGCGGGCGGCTACGCCTCGCCAGATCACGGCGACCAGCGCGTCCGGATAGGTGCGCTTGGTCTTCGGGAGCCCGAACGCGAAGAGCATGCGCAGGAAGCCAGGGCCTACGAGCATGTCGGCGACCTGGTCGGGATCGGCGTCGACTCGGAGCTCACCTCGTTCTCGCGCGAGCTCGAGGAGCGCGACGATCGGCTGGCGAAGGGGCGCCACGACGCGCTTCGCGTAGGCGTCGGCGAACGCCGGGTCCCGCTGCAGCTCGCCGAGCAGTTCCGGTATGAGCCGGCTCGCGAGCGGATCCGCATAGAACCGCATGACACTTCGGGTGTACTCGACCAGGCGCGGATACACGTCCTCGCCGGCGCCGGCTCGAAGCTCGAGACCGGCCGAGAAGTGCAGGAACGCGTCGATGAAGAGATCTGCCTTCGCCGACCAGCGCCGGTAGATCGTGTTCTTTCCGACCCCGGCGCGCTCAGCGATGCCGTCCATCGTCGTCGCGTGGAATCCCCGTTCGGCGAGGAGCTCGAGCGTCGCGTCGAGGATCGCCTCACGCGCACCGGCGTCTCTCGGCCGCCCACGCGAGCGAGGCGGTTCGAGATCGCTTGCAGCCTTCACAGGCACCGCCTCGCACGGTAACATTCGGAACCGACTAGTTCCGTAATCCCGACAGGAGCGACTCGTGTACGCGCGAGCGGTCGATCAAGCTGACACCCGGCTTCGGGAGGTTCGTCAGGAA
The DNA here is from genome assembly GCA_050698015.1 of Gaiellaceae bacterium. Taxonomy (GTDB): domain Bacteria; phylum Actinomycetota; class Thermoleophilia; order Gaiellales; family Gaiellaceae; genus JACDAN01. The sequence continues at coordinate 449 of JBOHAU010000081.1, read as the reverse complement.
GAGCGCGGGGAGCTCGCCCTCGCGGCTGCCGCGTTCGCGGCCTCCGTCATCGCAGCAGGGGCGCTCCCGGAGCTCGCTGCTCCGCTCTTCATCGGAGGTCTCGTAGTCGGGCTGCTGGGCATTCGTACCCTCTGGCGCCGCTGGGATCTCCTCGAGCGCTTGTCGGGAGAGCGCGACGCGCACGTCATCTCGGAGGTTCGCGCCGTTGCAGCGCGCGAAGCGACGATGGAGAGGCGTCACACTTTCGCCGCGTTGATCCGCTGCAGGGTCCGCGAGGCCAAGCTCGTCCCCGACGCCCGCGTGCTCGCCATCGCGGACGAGCTCGAGGCGCTTGCCTCGGAGCTGGAGGACCACGACCTGACGCTGGAAGCGACGTCTGCCGTCGCCTGCGCGCGGCTGCTGAGCGACGTCGCCGGGAGCCCGCTCCTCAACCACGCGTTACCGGCGGA
>JBOHAU010000080.1:0-17396 GCA_050698015.1 Gaiellaceae bacterium | reverse complement strand
GTCGGAGACGAGGTCGGGGTCGACGACGTGGACGGCGAGCTCGAGCGGGGCGAGCAGCACCGCGACGGTGATCAGCGTCCGCCAGAAGCGCGCTCTGAACAGGCGCCAGACCTCGCGGACGACCTCGGCGATCACCCGCCGGATCTTCTACGCGACGTCGGCTGCCCAGTCGCCGTAGAGGGCGGTGTACAGGCCCTGGCGCTCCATCAGCTCGTCGTGCGAGCCCTGCTCGACGACCTGCCCGTGCTCGAGCACGACGATCAGGTCGGCCCCGCGGATCGTCGAGAGGCGGTGCGCGATCACGAACGCGGTGCGGCCGGCGAGCAGGGTGCGCAGCGCGGTCTCGATCCTTCGCTCGGTCCCGATGTCGACGGAGGAGGTCGCCTCGTCGAGGATCAGGATGCGCGGGTCGGCGAGCAGGGCCCTCGCAAAGGCGACGAGCTGGCGCTGCCCGAGCGACAGGCGGGAGCCGCGCTCCTGCACGTCCGTCTCGTAGCCGTTCTCCAGCCGCAGGATGAAGTCGTGAGCCCCGACGGCCGCGGCCGCGGCGCGGATCTCCTCGTTGGTCGCGTCCGGCTGCCCGAAGGCGATGTTGTCCCGCACGGAGCCGGCGAACAGGAAGCCCTCCTGCGGAACGATCCCGAGCTGGCGGCGCAGCGACTCCTGCGTCACGTCGCGAAGGTCGGTGCCGTCGACGGTGATCGAGCCCTCGCGGGGGTCGTAGAAGCGGGCGAGCAGCTTCGCGATCGTCGACTTGCCCGCACCGGTGTGACCGACGAGCGCGACCGTCGTCCCGGCAGGGACGTCGAGGTCGATGCCGTGCAGGACCTCCGGCCCGTCGCCGTAGCCGAACCGAAGCCCTGTGAGCTCGACGTGGCCTTCGATCCGGGCGAGGTCGCGGGCGCCCGGCCGGTCGGTGACCTCGGGCTTCTCGTCCATCACGTCCATGATCTTGTCGAGCGCGGCGACCGCGGCCAGGAACGTGTTGTAGAGCTGCGAGAGCTGCTGGACGGGGTCGAAGAAGTTCGAGACGTAGAGGACGAACGCGAAGAGCGTGCCGACGGTGACCTCGCCCTCCGAGAGGAGGTAGCCGCCGTAGCCGAGGACGACGGTAGTCGCAGCGGCCGAGAGGAAGTCGACGAACGGGAAGTAGAGGCCGTTGTTGACGACCGTCTGCTGGTTCGCGGATCGGTAGTGCGAGTTGACGTCCTCGAAGTTGCGCCGCCGCGCCGGCTCGCGCGTGAAGGACTGGACGGCGCGCATGCCGGCTATGTCTTCGGCGAGCGTGGCGGTGACCATGCCGAGCCGCTCGCGCACCGCCCGGTACGCCCGCGAGCTCCGGATCCGGAAGATCGCAGTCGCAACCGCCATGATCGGGATCACCGAGAGCGTCGCGAGCGCGAGCCGCCAGTCGAGCCAGAAGAGGACGATCGCGGAGCCGACGAGCAGCAGCGTGTTCTGGACGAGGGTCGTGACGCCGTCGGTGACCAGCTGGTCGAGGGCGTCGACGTCGTTCGTCAGTCGGCTGATGATCACGCCGGCGCGGTTGCGCTCGAAGAAGCCGAGCGAGAGCTTCTGCAGGTGCCGGAAGAGCTTGTTGCGAAGGTCGGCGAGGATGCGCTCCCCCGTCCAACCGGTGAAGTACGTCTGGGCGGCGGAGGTGGCGAGGTTTGCGACCCCGGCGACGACGAAGAGCACGACGATCACCGTGAGCGCGTCGAGGTCGCCGGCCCTGATCCCGTTGTCCAATGCGAGTTTCGCGAGGTAGGGCGGGGCGAGCGCGGTGAGCGTCGCGGCGAGCAGCGAGGCGATCGCGAGAGCAGTCCGGAGCTTGTAGGGCGAGGTCAGGCGCGCGAGCGTCGACACGCGGCGCGCTGTCCGCTGCCAGGACCAGTCGTCGACCTTCGCGTCGCGCTGCGCGGTGAGGTGGGAGCCCGCCTGCCAGATCTTCACGCGGTCGCCTCCGTGGCCTCGGCCCGTGCCTCGACGCGCTCGGCGAACTCGCGCTCCAAAAGGCCGTGCTCGTAGATCTCGCGGTAGACCGGGCTTCGATGCAGAAGCTCCTCGTGCGTCCCGCGGGCGGCGATCCGGCCGCGGTCGAGGACGACGAGCTCGTCGGCGAGGGCGAGGGTCGACAGGCGGTGCGCGATGATGATCGTCGTCCGTCCCTTCATGGCCTCCCGGAGGCCGAGGCGGATGCGGGCCTCCGTGGTGGCGTCGACCGACGCGGTTGCGTCGTCGAGGATCAGGATCCGCGGATCGACGAGCAGCGCCCTCGCGATCGCGATCCGCTGGCGCTGGCCGCCGGAAAGCGTGATCCCGCGCTCGCCGATCACCGTTTCGTAGCCCTCCGGTAGCTCCTCGATGAACTCCGCCGCCTGCGCCTGCCGCGCGGCGTGCTCGACCTCCTCGTCGGTCGCGTCAGGCCGGCCGAAGGCGATGTTCTCGCGGACGCTGGCCGAGAAGAGGAACGGATCCTGGGCGACGGCGCCGATCGACCGTCGCAGCGAGGTGAGCTTTGCGTCCCGGATGTCGAGCCCGTCCACCGTGATCCGGCCGGCGTCGACGTCATAGAAGCGCGGCACGAGCGAAGCGAGCGTCGTCTTGCCGGAGCCGGTGTGACCGATCAGCGCCACCGTCTTCCCCGGCTCCAGCTCGAGGTCGATCCCTTGGAGCACGGGCCGCTCGTCGTCGTAGCCGAACGTGACGTCCTCGAAGCGCAGCCGCCCGTCGCCGGGTGGCAGCTCGGCGGCGTCGGGCGCGTCGGCGACTTCCTCCGGCTCGTCCATCACCTCGAAGATCCGCTCGCCGGATGCGGTCGCGCGCTGCGCCTGCCCGATCCACATGCCGAGCATCCGCAGCGGCATGATCATCATCGCCACGAGCACGTTGAACGTGATGAACGCGCCGAGGCCGAGACTGCCGGTCACCACCATCCGACCGCCGACGAGCAGGACGACGGCCTGCGCCACGACAGGCAGGAACGACAGCAGCGGTACGTAGAGCGCGCGCTGACGGTTCGCGTCGACGCTTCGTCCGAAGACGGCCTCCGAGCGATCGGCGAACTTCCCGGCTTCCGTCTTCTCCTGCGCGAAGGACTTGACGACATGGACGCCGACGATGCTCTCCTCCGCGACGGTGGCGACGTCGGCCATCTTCTGCTGGACGTCGCGGAGCACGGGATGAGAGACGCTCGAGTAGCGGTAGGCGACGAACACGATCAGCGGCGTGATCGCCGTCGCCGTCAGGGCGAGCCGCCAATCCAGGAGGAACATGACCGCCGTCACGCCGACGATGGTCAGCACGTGTTGGAAGAAGAAGATCAGGCCGTAGCCGAGGAAGAAACGGACGGCCTGGAGGTCGACCGTCGCCCGGGACATCAGCTGCCCGGTCTGGTGCCGGTCGTAGAATCCGTATGAGAGCCGCAGCAGCTTCGAGTAGAGCCCGTTGCGCATGTCGAACTCGACCGCGAGCGCTTGGCGGCCGGAGATCAGCCGCCGGCCCATCATCAAGAGCGAACGGACGAGCCCGAGCGCGAGGATCGCGAGCGCGAACCCCCAGATCGTCCGCAACTCCGCCGACTCCACCGCGCGCTCGAGCCCGCCGCCGGTCAGGAACGCCATCGCGACGGCAGCCGCCTGGGAGCCGACTGCGAGCACGATAGAGACGGCCAACGACCACTTGTACGGCTTCAGGAAGCCGAGCAGTCGCCAGAAGGTTCCACGGTAGGAAGGGGTGTCGCCCACCGTCAGAATCTAGCCGCCGAGGTTAGGCCGACAGATCGCGGTGAGCTGATTCCTGCAGGCTCGGCCTGAGGTCGGAGAGGCAATTCAGGAAGGCCTGAAGCGGCCCTGACGGAGGGCCGGCGTCGCGCCGGCGGAAGATGACGATCCGCTGCCTGGGCGACTCCGCCCCGGCCAGGGTCACGGCCTTCAGGGAGCCCCGTTCGAGCTCGGCTGCGACCGCGGTGTGAGGGAGGAGCGCGACGCCCAGGCCCTGCTCAACCATCTTCTTCGCCGCGTCGATGTTGTCGAGCTCCATCACCCCGCGTGGCACGGCCCCGACGCCATCGAAGAACTCGCTCGTCATCCGGCGGTAGCTCGAAGTCCGGTCGAACAGGATCAGCTGTACCTCGAGGAGCTCGTCCGGGCCGATCTCCTGTTCCTCTGCGAAAGCGTGCTTCGGGTCGACCACGAGCACCAGCTCGTCCTCGTAGAGCGGGATCGCCTCCAGCTGGGGATGGCGGAGCGCACGTCCGAGCCCGATCTGCACCTGCTCGCGGAGCACGAGCTCGAGCACCTCCTCGGAGTGCCCGGTGCGGACGGCGAGCGAGACCTTCGGGTGCGTCCGACGGAACCGGGTCAGGATCCTTGGAAGGACGTAGGTGCTGACCGCGGGGGCCGCGCCGAGCGCGAGCTGCCCCGCCTCACCCCGGGCGAGCTCCGCCAGCAGCCGGCGCCCGCTCGAGACGCTGTCGAGCGTCCGCTCGGCATAGGGGAGGAATGCGCGACCCGCGTCGGACAGCCGCATTCCGCGCTGGGAGCGGACGAAGAGCTGCGCGTCCAGCTCCTGCTCGAGCCCCTTCAGGCGGGCGGTCAGCGTCGGCTGTGTGGCGTACAGGGAATCCGCGGCCCGGCTGACGCTGCCCAGTCGCGCGACCTCGACGAATGCTTCCAGCTGTTCGATTCTCACATAGAGACATTCTATAGATCTAATCGAAACAAACGATAGGCGTTATATCACGCCCGAAATAGGGTAGAACGTCTTCCACCGACCAGGAGGCCCGGATGAGCCCGATGAACCTGTTGAAGCCACTCCGCCGCAAAACGAAGCCGAGCCCGCCGGAGGCGAGCAACCTCTTCCTCCGTTCGGAGCATGCGCCGTGCACGTGCCCGGAGCCCTGTGAGCGCGATCACGGGAACGAGTAGCCCCGCCGAGGTCCGCGCGCCGATCGAGGGTTGGGGCGCGGAGATCCTCACGCCGGAGGCGCTGGCCTTCGTGGCGGCGCTCCAGCGCGAGTTCCGCACGGAGCGGGACCGTCTGCTCCTGGCTCGTGCCGAGCGCCAGGCCGAGCTCGATGACGGCGCTCTGCCCGACTTCCTGCCCGAGACCCGCGAGGTGCGCGAGAGCGACTGGCGCGTCGCCCCTGTGCCGGCCGACCTCCAGGACCGGCGCGTCGAGATCACCGGTCCGGTCGACCGGAAGATGGTGATCAACGCGCTCAACTCCGGCGCCCGCGTGTTCATGGCCGACTTCGAAGACGCCAACTCACCGACCTGGCAGAACAACCTCGATGGCCAGGTCAACCTCCTCGACGCGAACCGCGGAACGATCGCGCTCGACACGGGGGAGAAGCGCTACGAGCTGCGGGACGACCCGGCGGTGCTCGTCGTCCGGCCGCGAGGTTGGCACTTGCCCGAGAAGCACGTCCTCGTCGACGGCGAGCAGATCTCCGGCAGCCTCTTCGACTTCGGCCTCTACGTCTTCCACAACCGGGCGCGCCCGTGGTTCTACATCCCGAAGCTCGAGAACCACCTCGAGGCGCGGCTCTGGAACAGCGTCTTCGACTTCGCGGAGGACGAGCTCGAGTTGCCGCGCGGCAGCATCAAGGCGACGGTCCTGATCGAGAACGTGCTCGCCGCGTTCGAGATGGACGAGATCCTCTACGAGCTGCGCGAGCACATTGTCGGGCTGAACGCGGGCCGGTGGGACTACCTGTTCAGCCTGATCAAGAAATTTCGGACGAGACCCGACTTCGTCCTGCCGGACCGCGCGCAGCTGACGATGACGACGCCGTTCATGCGCGCGTACACGGAACTGCTCGTCAAGACCTGCCACCGTCGCGGCGCGCATGCGATGGGCGGGATGGCAGCGTTCATCCCCAGCCGCCGCGATCCCGAGGTCAACGAGACGGCGCTCGCGAAGGTGCGCGAGGACAAGGTTCGGGAGGCCGGCGACGGGTTCGACGGCACCTGGGTCGCGCATCCCGACCTCGTCCCAGTTGCGGCCGAGGTCTTCGACAGCGCCCTCGGCGACAAGCCCAACCAGGTCGGGCGGCAGCGCGATGACGTGGACGTCGCCGCCTCGGACCTGCTCGACCTCTCCGTCGACGGCGGCGAGATCACCGACGAGGGGCTGCGGACGAACGTCAGTGTCGGAATCCGCTATCTCGAGTCGTGGCTGCGCGGAGTCGGCGCCGCCGCCATCGACAACCTGATGGAGGACGCGGCGACCGCGGAGATCTCGCGGTCGCAGATCTGGCAGTGGGCCCGTCACGGGAAGGTCCCGCCCGAGCGCGTCCGCGAAGTCCTCGGCGCAGAGCTGCCCGACGGCGGGCGCTTCGCCGAGGCGAGAGTGCTGTTCGAACGGGTCGCGCTCGCCGACGACTTCGTCGAGTTCCTGACTCTGCCCGCCTACGACTACATCGACTGAGGAGACGACCGATGAGCAAGCTGAACGGACAATCGCGTTGGGCTGGGATCCGCCGGGACTGGACGGCCGAGGACGTCGCACGGCTGCGAGGCTCGCTGCAGGTCGAGCACACGTTTGCTCGCAACGGCGCCGAGCGCCTGTGGGAGCTGCTCCACACCGAGGAGTACCTGCCGACCCTCGGCGCGATCACCGGCGCGCAGGCCGTACAGATGGTCAAGGCCGGTGCCAAGGGGATCTACGTCAGCGGCTGGCAGGTCGCCGGCGACAACAACCTCTCCGGCGAGACATACCCCGACCAGAGCCTCTATCCCGTGAACAGCGTCCCCGCCATGGTGCGGCGGCTGAACAAGGCACTTCAGCGGGCGGACCAGATCGAGCACGCCGAGGGGAACGTCACCCGCGAGTGGTTTGCGCCGATCGTCGCCGACGCCGAGGCCGGCTTCGGCGGAAACCTCAACTCGTTCGAGTTGATGAAGTCGATGATCGAAGCGGGCGCCGCCGGCGTCCATTTCGAGGACCAGCTGGCGTCCGAGAAGAAGTGCGGCCACCTCGGCGGCAAGGTGCTCGTCCCAACCTCGCAGTTCATCGGGACACTGAAGGCTGCGCGGCTCGCGGCGGACGTCATGGGCGTGCCAACGGTGGTGATCGCCCGGACCGACGCGGACGCCGCGACGCTGCTGACGAGCGACGTCGACCCGGCCGACCAGGAGTTCCTGACGGGTGAGCGGAGCCCGGAGGGATTCTTCTTCGTCAAGCCCGGCCTCGAGACGTGCATCAAGCGGTCGCTCGCCTACGCCCCGTATGCGGACATCGTCTGGTTCGAGACGTCGACGCCTGACATGGGCGAGGCGCGCGAGTTCGCCGCAGCGATCCACGAGCACTTCCCGGGCAAGTTGATGGCCTACAACTGCTCGCCCTCATTCAACTGGCGCAGGCATCTGGACGACGATCAGATCGCCGGCTTCCAGCAGGAACTCGGCGAGCTGGGCTACAAGTTCCAGTTCATCACGCTCGCCGGCTTCCACTCGCTGAATGCGGCGATGTTCGAGCTGGCGCGTGGCTACGTCGAGGAGGGCATGCCCGCGTTTGTCCGCGTCCAGGAGCGCGAGCTCGAGCTCGAGGCCGACGGCTACACGGCCACGCGCCACCAGCGCGAGGTCGGCGCCGGGTACTTCGACGCCGTCGCGCAGCTCATCTCCGGCGGTCAGTCGTCGACGCTCGCGCTCAAGGGCTCGACGGAAGAGGCGCAATTCCACGGCGAGCGAGCTCCTGCTTGACCACCTCCAGCGCCCCGGCCAGCTGCTCGCGGTTGGCCGGGTCGTTGAGCCAGCGGCTCGTGCCGGACGGATGAGGTAGCGGGATCGCGACGCCGCCGTCGAGCTCGAACCGGCGGCCGATGCAGTCGGCGAGGTTGGAGACACCGAGGAGCCGCTTGGCGCTGAGGCCGCCGACGACGAGGATGAGGTCGGGACGGATCAGCCGGAGCTCCCACTCCCGCCAGAACGAGCAGAGCTCCTGCTCGTGGGGCGTCGGGGTGCGATCGCCGCTGCCGGACGGCGCCTTGCCCGGGTAGCAACGCGTGACCGAGGCGCAGTAGAAGGTCGAGTAGAACTCGTCCTCGTCCATCTCGAGCCAGCGGCGAATTGTCCGGCCGGCACGACCGCGCCACGGTAGCCGCTGCTCGCCCTCGAGCGCACCGGGCGCCTGGCCGTGGATGTAGGCCCGCTGGCCGGTGTAGGGCTGGACGACCGGCAATGACTCCAGTGGGTAGCCGGCCTCGACGCAGGCGCGGCAGACGCGGTTGTCCCGCTGGAGCGACGCGATCGAGCGGTAGGACGAGCGGCGTCGGGTCACGGAGAGGCGACCATCACGAAGTAGCGGTTCGCGTGCAGAACGCGACCGCCGAGCTCCTTCGCGAGGTCATCCGGTGCGAAGACACGCTTGTAGACCTGCCACCGGGAGCCGTCGCTTAGCTTCCGCTCCTCCCAGCGTTCGGGCTCCTCGCCCTCGCTATGGATGCTGGCGACGACGACGAGCTCACGCGCTACGCGGCGGGCTTCCGCGAGGAAGCGGCGCCGGTCGTCCTCCTCGAGGTGACAGTAGAAGTAGCTCGTGAAGACGCGGTCGAACGCGGAGTCCTCGAACGGAAGCTCGAGCGCGTCGCCGGCGACGAAGTCGGCGTGGGGCGCCTGCTCGCGGGCGACCTCGATCATGCTCGGGCTCTGGTCGAGGCCCACCACCTCGCCTCGTAGGTGCCGGGTCATGAAGCCGGTGCCGCAGGCGACATCGAGGGTGCGCGCCGACGGTAGCGCTGCAATCCAGTCGGCGAGCTCATCACGCGCGTCGACCCAGCCCGGGCGGTGGCGATCGATGTAGAGGCCGCGGCCGAGCCACCAGTCGTCGTACTCGCGCGCGCGAGCTTCGTAGTACGCCTTCACGGCTCCCTAGAGTAGGGCCGTGCTTCCGCTCGAGTCGGTGCCCAACTTCTCGGAAGGGCGCGACCGGGCCACGATCGCGGCTATCGGCGAGGCGCTTTCGGGCGGCGTGCGGCTCCTCGACGTGCACTCCGATCCCGACCACAACCGCTCGGTCTTCACCCTTGTCGGCCGGGACGACGCGTTGGTCGACGCTCTGCTCGCGGGGATCTCGTGCGCGCGAGACCGGATCGACCTCCGTCGCCACGAGGGCGCGCACCCGCGGATCGGAGCGGCCGACGTCGTGCCCGTGGTGCCCTTGCACCCCGACGACATGGAGCGGGCTCGGGCCGCGGCGTCGGAGCTCGCTCGACGGGTCGGCGACGAGCTCGGACTCCCGGTCTTCCTCTCCGGTGAGCTCGCCCCGGGCCGCGGGCCGTCCTTCTTCCGTCAGGGTGGCACCGAGGAGCTCGCGGACCGGCTCCGGCGCGGCGAGGTGAAGCCGGACTTCGGTCCCGGCGAGCTCGATCCAGGCGCAGGGGGCGTGATCGTCGGCGCGCGACGTCCGTTGATCGCGTTCAACGTCGATCTCGTGGACGCGACAGTGGAGGATGCCCGTGCGATCGCCTCGGCGATTCGGGAGCGAGACGGCGGGTTTCCGGGAGTTCGGGCCCTCGGCCTCGATCTCCCCGGGGCCGGCCGGGTCCAGGTGAGCATGAACGTCGAGGACTGGGAGGCCTCAGCCCTGCACGAGATCCTGGCGAAGATCGACAGCGAGGCGGGCGCACGTGAAGTCCGGGTGGCGGGCTCCGAGCTGGTCGGATTGATGCCGGCCGGCGCGGCTGCGGCGGCGGCGGGGGCCGCGTTGCGGATCGAGGGTTTCGATGCCTCCCGGCTCATCGAGACGCGTCTCCTCGAGGACTAGAGTCAGGGCGTGATCGAGACACAGCTCGTGACGGGCCACGACCTCGGGGTCGATCACGTCTGGGCGGTCGCGCTCGAGGGAGCAGCCGCGTCGCTCTCCGACGAGGCGAGGGAGAAGATCCGCGCCGGCCGCGAAGTCGTCGAGGCCGCGGCCGCCGATCCCGCCCGAACCTATGGCGTCAACACCGGCTTCGGTCGCCTGGTGTCGAAGACGATCCCGCGTGAGCTAGCCGATGAGCTCCAGGTGCGGCTCCTCCGCAGCCACGCGTGCGGGGTCGGCGATCCCTATCCCGAGGAGATCGTCCGCGCGGCGCTGCTCCTCCGGGCCAACGCGCTCGCGACAGGCTCGTCCGGGACGCGCGTCGAGGTCGCGGACCTGCTCGTGGAATGCCTCAATCGCGGCGTCCTTCCGCGGGTCCCGAGCAGGGGGTCCGTGGGGGCGAGCGGCGACCTCGCCCCCTTGGCGCACCTGGCGCTGCCCCTGATCGGCGAAGGTGAGGCGTGGGTAGGGGGTGAGCTGCTCACCGGGCGGGAAGCCCTTCAGCAGGTGGGGCTGGAGCCCCTACGGCTGCACGCCAAAGAGGGGCTCGCGCTGATCAACGGAACGCAGTTCATGGCCGCGTTCGGCGCGCTCGGCGTGGTTCGCGCCCGGCGCCTCGCCGCGGCAGCGGACATCACTTGTGCGCTGACGATCGAGGCGCTCCAGGGCTCCCGACAGAGCTTCCGCCCCGAGGTGCACGCGCTCCGACCGCTCCGGGGCCAGGCAGCGGCGGCCGAAAACGTTCTTCGACTGCTCGAGGGATCGGCGGTGATGGAGTCCCACCGCTGGTGTGACCGCGTCCAGGATGCGTACTCGCTCCGTTGCGCCCCACAGGTCCACGGCGCCTGTCGCGACCTCCTCCGCTACGTCGAGGAGACCGTCACCGCGGAGCTCAACGCCGGCACCGACAACCCCCTAGTCCTGATCGACTCGGGCGAAATCGTCTCGAACGGCAACTTCCATGGCCAGCCACTTGCGTTCGCTCTCGACGCGCTCGCGATGGCCGTCTCCGAGCTCGCCAGCATCTCCGAGCGGCGGACGGAGCGGTTGGTGAACCCGTCGTTGTCCGAGGGGCTGCCCGCATTCCTCGCGCCGGACGGCGGGCTCAACTCAGGGTTCATGATCCCGCAGTACGTGGCCGCATCCCTCGTGAGCGAGAACAAGGCGTTGAGCCATCCCGCCAGCGTCGACTCGATCCCGACCAGCGCGGGCCAGGAGGATCACGTCTCGATGGGGAATGCCTCCGGCTTGAAGGCCTGGCAGGTGCTCGCCAACTCCGAACGCGCTCTGGCGATCGAGTTGCTCGCCGGCGCGCAGGCGGTCGAATTCCTGGCGCCGCTCGCGGCGGGCGCGGGGTCGGAGGCGGCTAGGAGGTTCGTGCGCTCCCTGTCGCCGCGGTTGGCCGAGGACCGGTCGCTGTCGGCGGAGATCGAGAGGGTCGCTGCGGCGATCCGCGACGGCTCGCTCACGGACGCCGTCGAGGCGGAGGTCGGCGAGCTCCGATGACCGCCGTTCGAACCGTCGACGCGGCGGTCGAGGCGCTCTGCGGCGACCTCAGCCGGATCCGCGCGCCGCGCGGGACGACCTTGAATGCACGTTCGTGGGCGACCGAGGCTCCGCTGCGGATGCTCCTGAACAACCTCGATCCCGAGGTGGCCGAGCGGCCGGAGGAGCTGATCGTCTACGGCGGCTCCGGGAAGGCCGCGCGGAGCCACGACGCCCTGCGTGCGCTCGTAGCGGCGTTGCTGCGGTTGGGGGACGACGAGACGTTGCTCGTCCAGAGCGGAAAGCCGGTCGGCAGCTTTCGAACCCATCCCGGCGCGCCTCGCGTGCTGATCGCCAACTCACTGCTCGTGCCGCGCTGGGCGACCTGGAGCGAGTTCCGCCGCCTCGAGGCGCTCGGGCTGACGATGTTCGGACAGATGACCGCTGGGAGCTGGATCTACATCGGCACCCAGGGAATCCTTCAGGGCACGTATCAGACGTTCGCCGCCGCCGGTGAGACGCACTTCGGCTCAGGCGACCTCGCAGGGCGCACGATTCTCACTGCAGGGCTCGGCGGCATGGGTGGCGCGCAGCCGCTCGCCGGGACGATGGCCGGCGCGGCTGTCCTCTGCATCGAGGTCGATCCCGCGCGTATCCGCCGTCGCCTGGAAACGCGCTACCTCGATCAGGAGGCGGAAACCCTCGACGACGCGCTGCGGCTGGTGCGGTCGGCGGCTGAGGATGGACGCGCTCTGTCCGTCGGCCTGCTCGGGAACGCTGCGGACATCGTCCCGGAGCTTGCCGGCCGCGGCGAGCACTTCGATCTCGTCACCGACCAGACGGCGGCGCACGACCCGCTTAACGGCTATGTCCCGCAGGAGCTCGACGTCGAGGCCGCGGCCGAACTCCGCGCTCGCGATCCGGATGAGTACCTGTCACGAGCACGTGACTCGATTGCAACACATGTGCGAGGTCTCCTCGAGTACGTCCGGGCCGGGAGCTATGTTTTCGATTATGGCAACAATCTTCGAGGTGAGGCCCGTGAGGGTGGGGTAGAGGACGCGTTTACATATCCGGGCTTTGTCCCGGCGTACATCAGACCGCTCTTCAGTCGAGGGATCGGGCCGTTCCGGTGGGCGGCGCTCTCGGGAGAGGCGAGCGACATCGCGGCGATCGACGCGAAGCTGCGTGAACTTTTCCCCGAGGACGCCCTGCTCCAGCGCTGGCTCGAGCTTGCACCCGAGCGGGTCGCATTCCAGGGGCTGCCCGCGAGGATCTGTTGGCTGGGGCTCGGTGACCGTGCGAAGGCAGGTCTCGCGATCAACGAGCTCGTTGCGAGCGGCGTAGTGACTGCTCCGATTGCGATCGGGCGTGACCACCTCGACTCGGGCTCGGTTGCCTCGCCGTACCGGGAGACCGAGGCGATGCTCGACGGATCCGATGCAATCGCGGACTGGCCGATCCTCAACGCGCTGCTGAATACCGCGGCCGGCGCAACGTGGGTCAGCGTGCATCACGGAGGTGGTGTCGGCATCGGCAATTCGATCCATGCGGGCATGGTCGTGGTCGCAGACGGAACAGCCGACGCGGCTGAGCGTCTCGAGCGCGTGCTCACCACGGACCCGGGGATCGGTGTGCTCCGTCACGCCGATGCGGGCTACCCCGAGGCACGAGAGGCCTCCGAGAGGCACGGCCTCGACGTGCCTGCGGACCCGAGCCGCGGGTGACGGAAGCCTCGGCCGACGTCCGTCGGCTTCTGATCCGCGACCTCGAGCAGGTCGCGACCCCGAAGAGGACAGGCGCCCCTCTGAGAGGAGCCGACCTCGCCGCGGTCGACGTGCTCGAAAACGCCTACGTCCTCTGTTCGGGCGGGCGGATCGAGGCGATCGGCGAGATGAGCGGTCTGCAGGTCCCTGGCGGCGACGTCGAAGAGGTCGACGGCCGCGGTCTGTGCGCGATCCCGGGCCTGATCGACTGCCATACACACGCCTGCTTTGCGGGGGACCGCGTCGAGGAGTTCTCGCTCCGGGCGGAAGGCGCGACGTATGAGGAGCTCCACGCCGCCGGCGGCGGGATCCTCGCCACTGTTCAGGCGACCCGCGCCTCAGGCGAGGAGGCGCTGCAGTCGGCTGTTCGGCGTCATCGCGGTTGGATGCTGCGCGCCGGAACGACGACGTTCGAGGCCAAGTCCGGCTACGGGCTCGACCGCGACACCGAGCTCGCGTCACTCCGAGCGATCAGCGTTGCGGGCGGCGTGCCGACGTTCCTCGGTGCTCACGCCGTTCCGCCCGAGTTCGCCGGCGGAGACGAGTACCTCGATTTCGTGATCGCCGACGTGTTGCCCGAGGCGGCCGCGATCGCCGAGGCTGCGGACGTGTTCCTCGAGCGGGGCGCTTTCGACGCCGCCCAGGCGCGGCGTTACCTCACCGGGGCGAAGAGGCTCGGACTCGCGCTCCGGCTCCACGCGGACCAGTTCACGGAGGGCGGCGCGATCCCGCTCGCGGTCGAGCTCGGCGCCCGCTCCGTCGACCATCTCGAGGCGACAGGGGACGACGGCGTTCGGGCGGTCGCGCAGAGCGAGGTCACCGCGGTGCTCCTCCCGGTCAGTGCGCTCTTCCTCGACCGACCGATGCCGCCGGCGCGGAAGCTCGTGGACGCCGGCGCCTCCGTCGCGCTCGCGACGGACTTCAACCCCGGCAGTGCGTTCTGCGAGAGCCTCCCATTCGTCTCCTCGCTCGCGTGCACCCAGCTGGGCCTTTCGCCGGCCGAGGCGCTCACGGCCTGCACGGTCAACGCGGCTCACGTGCTCTCACGCTCCGATCGCAAGGGCCGTCTTGTCCCCGGCTACGACGCCGACGTCGTTCTCCTCGAGGCACCAGACTGGCGCTACCTCGCCTACCACCTCGCGGGCGACGTCGTCGCTCATGTGATCGAAGACGGCGAAACGACCTGGCGGCGCTAGGCTGACCTCATGGCGAGCCGAAAACAGCGTCGGCGCCGGCAGAAAGAACGGCGTCACGAGTGGGAAGAGGTCTGGGTCGACGAGGAGGGCAACGAGGTCGAGCCGCCCTCCAACGGCGACTCCCCACGGAACTCCGCGAAGCGAACGAGCGCCCCCGCCCGCCCGCAGACCGGCCTGCGCAACGTCCAGCCGCCGTCGTGGCGCCGTGTCGCGAAGCGCGGTCTGATCTTCGCGCCGGTGATGTTCCTGACGGTGAGCTTTCTCAGCAGCGAACTTTCGCTCGTGCAAAAGATCGGAAACACCGTCTTCCTGCTCGCGTTCTTCCTACCGTTCAGCTACGCGATGGACGTGCTCATGTACCGGATGTTCTTGAAGCGCGGCGGCGCCGCAGCGGGCCGGAAGGGCTAGCCGGCAGGAGGAAGCGGACCGCCCCGGTAGTGGCCGGGCCCCGGCCACGGAGCCAGGATCAACAGGATCCTCGCCCCATCGGCCGATGACACTCGGCGGCGTTCCTTCTCTTCGAAGCGCACCAGCGTTCCGGCCCCTGCTTCCAGGGAGTCGCTGCCGGAGTCGAAGCGCACCTTGCCGGCGACGACCACCACGTACGCGTTCTCGTGCACTTGGTGTTCGCCGAGCTCCTGGCCTGGATCGATGCCGATCAGGACGGCGCGGGCTTCGTTCGTCGAGTGGAGGACAATCGGGCTCCGGGTGCCGCCCGGCGTCTCGAGCTCGAGCAGGTTCCAGCTCTGCACGGCGCGATCCTATCCCCCTTCGAGCCGACGTTAGACTCGCCGCCACGATGGCGCCGATCGTCGACATGTATCCGCTCGGACCCACGCAGACGAACTGCTACGTCGTGCGCGCAACGCCCGACGCGACTGAAGCCGTTGTCGTCGACCCCGGTTACGAGGGACTCCAGCCGGAGCAGGAAGTCGCGGCGATCCTCGTGACGCACTGCCACTGGGACCACCTCGGCGGCATTGCCGCGCTCGCCGAGGCGAGCAGCGCACCCGTGTACATGCCCGAGCGCGAGGCCGCGGTGCTCGAGAACCCGCAGGCCTTCTATCCCGGCCAGCCGATTCGTCCCTACAGCCCCGACGTTCGCCTTCAGGGCGACGAGACGTTCGAGGTGGGCGGGATGACGTTCGAGACCCTGTTTGTCCCCGGCCATTCACCGGGCCATGTCGCCTACTTGGCCGACGGCGCTCTCTTCTCCGGCGACGTGCTGTTCGCGGGCAGCGTCGGCCGGACGGATCTCCCCTTTGCCGACTGGGACCAGCTGGTCGAGTCGATCCGGCTGCTGTTCGAGCGGCTCCCGCCTGAAACCGTCGTCTATCCCGGCCACGGCCCGCAGACGACGCTCGGCGCGGAGCGCGAGCGCAACCCCTTCCTGGTCGAGCTTCGCGCAGCCCGGTGAAGTTCGAGGCGCCGAGGGGAACCCATGACATCCTCCCCTCCGAGCAGCCCCGCTGGCAGCGGGTGCTCGGCGAGGCGGAACGTCTCTGCGCGCTCTACGGGTACCGCAAGATCGTGACGCCCGGCTTCGAGGACACAGAGCTCTTCATCCGCACTTCCGGCGAAGGCTCCGACGTCGTGCAGAAGGAGACTTACACGTTCACGGATCGCGGCGGACGCTCGCTGACGCTCCGCCCGGAGGCCACTGCGCCGATCTGCCGCGCCTACCTCCAGCACGGCATGCAGCGCGACCCCCAGCCGGTCAAGCTCTTCACGATCGGCCCGATGTGGCGCTACGACCGGCCGCAGAAAGGCCGCTACCGGGAGCACTGGCAGCTCTCTGTCGAGGCGATCGGCTCGGACGACCCTGCCGTGGACGCCGAGCTGATCCAGTTCTACGACGAGCTCCTTCACCGCCTGGCCGTCAGTGACTACGTGCTCCAGCTGAACTCGATCGGCGACGCGAACTGCCGGCCGGCCTACGTCCGTCAGCTCGAGGCCTGGCTCGACGAGCACGAAAACGAACTCGACGAGGAAACGCGGGCAAAGCGAGCCACGACGCCCCTGCGAGTGTTCGACGTCAAGAGCGAGCGGATCCAAGCCCTCCTCGCGGAGGCGCCCAAGATCGGCGAAGCGCTATGCGATGCGTGTCGCGAGCACTACGAGCAGGTCCGTAGCTTCCTGGACGCGGTCGGCGTTCGCTACGAGCTCAATCCGACGCTCGTCCGCGGGCTCGACTACTACACACGCACGACCTTCGAGTTCAAGGACGAGGCGATCGGCGCGCAGGACACGATCTGCGGCGGCGGGCGCTACGACGGGCTGATCGAGGCGATCGGCGGCCCACCGACGCCCGGGATCGGATTCGGCGCCGGGATCGAGCGTCTCCTGTTCTCCGTTCCGGAAACCGACGCGGAGCCCGAGGGGATCGACGTCTTCTTCATCGCGGACGAAGGCGCCGACCGGAAGGCGATCGCCGCTGCGCTGGCCGAGCTCCGGCGCCGCGACATCAGCGCGGACATGGACTATGCCGGCCGATCGGTGAAGGGCCAGCGGACGCAGGCGAGCCGTCTCGGCGCCCGCCGCGTCGAGGTCGTCGAACCCGGGCAAACCCCCGATGTCGAGGCGCTCGTCACGGAGCTCGAGGGATGAGCTGGCGCGACACCGGAGCCGGCGAGCTTCGCGCGGAGCACGTCGGGAATCAGTCTACCGTCGCCGGCTGGGTCGCGCGGAGGCGCGACCACGGCGGCCTGATCTTCGTCGACCTCCGCGACCAGACCGGCGTCGTCCAGCTCGTGATCAACCCCGAGCGCTCCCCTGACGCAGCCGCCACCGCGCACGACATCCGTAACGAATTCGTCCTCCGCGCTACGGGCGAAGTCGTGGCGCGCGCGCCGGAGGCCGTGAACTCGAAGCTGCCGACGGGCGAGGTCGAGGTCCAGGTCGACGAGCTCGAGGTCCTCTCGCGCTCGACGCCGCTTCCGTTTCAACTCGACGAGGAGAACGTCGACGAGACGCTGCGCTACCGCTATCGCTGGCTCGACCTCCGCCGCGAACGGCTCCAGCGCAACATCCGAACGCGCGCCGAGCTCGTGTCGATCATCCGGCAGGAGATGGAGGCCGCCGGCTTCATCGACATCGAGACGCCGATCATGGCCAAGCCGACCCCGGAAGGCGCGCGCGA
>JBOHAU010000079.1:0-1997 GCA_050698015.1 Gaiellaceae bacterium | reverse complement strand
CGCTGTTGAGTTTTCAAAGACCGTCGCTACTTCCTGACGGCGTAAAAAAGCCTCCGACTCGCGCCGAAGGCCCCAGATGATCCGAACTTCCGCTCGTATCAGTTGCTCTTGGGGCTCTCCAGTCGTCTAGTTTGCAGGGACTTTTCAACGCCGCCCGGATGGGCAGCCCGTGTATGGTACCAGCGCCTAGGGCACTGTCAAGCGCGCGAATCGGCGTTTTCCCGCTTGAACAAGCGCTCCTTCGAGGGTCGCGCGCGGCACGTCGACCTCGGTGATCGCCTCGCCGTTCACGCGCACTCCGCCCTGAGCGATCAAGCGCCGAGCCTCGCTCGTGGAGGGAATGCCGAGCTCGACGAGGAGGGCCGGGAGATGGACCGGATCGCCGTTCGGGAGCGGCACCTCGGGCACGTCTTCCGGCGCTCGGCCCTCGCGGACGACGCGCGTGAAGTGTTCTTCGGCTGCGCGGGCTGCCTCCTCCCCGTGCGAGCGCGTGACGATGAAGCGGGCGAGCTCGAGCTTGGCTGCGAGCGGATCGCCCCCGGCCGGCTGTTCCATCACGAGCTCGTACCACTGCGCGAGCTGCTCGTCCGAGATCCGCATCGTCCGGCCGAACTGCTCCTCCGGAGCCATCGTCAGCGGGATGTTGTTGCCGACCGACGAGGACATCTTCTGGCCGTCCCAGCTCACAAGGAGAGGGTTAGTCAGGATGACTTGCGGCTCGAGGCCGTACGCCTGCATGACTTCGCGGCCGGCGAGCAGGTTGTAGAGCTGGTCGGTGCCGCCGAGCTCGATGTCCGCCTCGACCGCGACCGAGTCGTAGGCCTGCAGGAGCGGATAGAGGAGCTCGGAGACCGAGACGGGCTCCTGTGCAGCCATCCGCTTCGAGAAGTCGTCGCGCTCCAGAATCTGCGCGACCGTGGTCGTGCGCGTCAGCCGGATCACGTCGGCGAAGTCGAGTCCGGCAAGCCATTCGCTGTTGAAGCGGATCTCGGTGCGCTCCGGATCGAGGATCTGAAAGGCCTGGTCGACGTAGGTCCGGGCGTCGCGGTCGATCTCTTCGTCGGAGAGGATCGGCCGTTCGGCGGAGCGGCCCGAGGGATCGCCGATGCGGGTCGTGTAGTCGCCGACGATCAGGACGCCGAGGTGTCCTCCGTCTTGAAACGCGCGCATCTTCTGCAGGGGTATGCCTCGCCCGACATGAATGTCGGGTGAGGTCACGTCGATGCCGAGCTTGACCCGCAGCGGCCGGCCCAGCGCCAGCTTCTGCTCGAGCCCGCCGGCAGGCAGGATGTCGACAGCATTGCGTGTCAGCGCCTCGATGCTCACGGCCGCGAGCGTAGCGACCAGGTTCGGCCCGCGTCGCGCGAGACTTTGATCGTGCCGTCGTGGAGCGCTGCGTAGAGCTCGTCCGCCGAGACGGCGAGAAACGCGGCCGGCTCGCCTTCGATCGAGCCGAGCGGCTTCCACGTCTCTCCGTGGTCGCGGCTGAGCTGGACCCGGCCGTCGGCGACCACCTCGTACAGGCGGTCTGCCCGAGGCCACGCGAGGTATCCGGCCTCGCCCCCGAGCAGCGACCAGCGGCGGCCGCCGTCCGAGGAGCGGTGGAGCACGGAGCCCGACGCCACAACAGTCGTCGGCTCTCCCGGCAGCGGCACGAGGTCGAGCAGCGGCTCCGGTGCGTCGCGCTCGCTCCACGTCCGGCCGCTATCGGAGCTGGCGAGGAGCCGCGAGTTGGTGGAATCGAAGCCGTAGACGTGACGTCCGGCCGCACGGAGCACGTGGAAGTCCGCCTCTCCGAGGAGCGAGACCGGCTCCCACGTCCGGCCGGCGTCGGTCGACTCGATCAGGCCGAGGTGCGGAGGCAGGTCGCTACGGAGGTCCGGATGCCCGGAGCCGATGAACCGGTCCGGCCCGGCGACCGAGAATCCCATCGTGTCCTGCTTGCTGGCCCCCACACGCTCCGCCTTCTGCTCGCCCGGCCCGACGCGAAATAGGCC
>JBOHAU010000078.1:0-16888 GCA_050698015.1 Gaiellaceae bacterium | reverse complement strand
CCCGTGGAGCGAAACGGCGAGGCCGGCCTGCCAGCCGTCTGCCTCGGCGAGGACGGCATGCACGCCCTTGCTCAGGCGAACGAGCGGTGCGCAGTGTGGATCCGCGAGACGCCGAACGCGGTCGAGCCAGGGCCCTGTCGCGTTCACCGCGACGCGGAACCGAAGCGTGAGCAGGCCGTCGCCGCAGCCGTCCTCCAGCACCGCGGCGACGAGGCGGTCTCCAACCCGCTCGAAGTCCGCGAGGCGGAGGTAATTGCAGACGGCGGCCCCGCGGTCGGCCGCGGCGCGGACCGTCGCGACCGTGAGGCGTCCATCGTGCGTCTGCGCCTCCTCCAAGAGCGCGCAGCCGCTCAGGCTGTCGAGCGCGAACGGTGGGACGAGGCTCTGCGCCTCCGCGGGGCCGAGCAGCCTGCCCCCGAAGGTTCGGAACCCCGAAAGCGCACCGTAGAAGCGGAGCCCGGCGCTGATCGCGTGCGGACCGAAGCGCGCGGCGCGATCGAGCGCGAGGACGATCGCCTGCGGCCGGACGAGGCCCGGCGCGATGCGCGACCGCAGCGCCGCCTGCTCCAAGCGCGCGCACCGCACGAGCCCCACCCGCCCGCTGGCGAGATACCGGAAGCCGCCGTGGACGAGCTTCGACGACGCGCTCGAGGTCGCGCCGCCGAAATCGCCCGCGTCCACGAGCGCCGTTCGCAGGCCTGCCGTCGCGGCCTCGTAGGCCACGCGGCTGCCGATGATCCCGCCGCCGATCACGAGCACGTCGAACGTGCCGGTCCTCAGGCGTTCGAGGGTGCGGCCGCGCTCGTCCATCAGGTGGCTTTGGCGAGCACGCCGCGGAGGCGTTCGACGGCGCTCCGCGGGAGCTCGGGGTAGGCGGGGATGAACACGATGTGCTCCATGAGCTCAACCGCCCGAGGCGGCGGCGGTGAACCGACCGCGCCGATCGACGTCGTCGCTCGGGTCGCGTCGAACCCCGCGGCGCGCAAGGCCTCGATGAGCGCGCCCGGGTCGTCGGGCACGACGGGGAAGACCCAGTGCGTGCGATCGAGCGCCGCGGCGCCGGGGTGGGAGAGGCGCCCCGGGAGACTCGAGGCGAGTTCGCCGCCGAGCGCCGCCCGCCGCGCCAGTCGATCGGTGTCGAACGAGTGCAGCCGATGCCGGAGGAGCGCAAGGAGCGCCGCCGACGGTCGACGTCGGAGCCACCGCCCGAACTCATCCCCCTCCTCGGCGGAAGGAGGCTTGAGCGCGTGGACTACGCCGTTCACGAGCTGGTCGGTGTCGATGCCGGCCGCCGCCCCCGCGCGGACGAACAGGCCGTAGACGGCGGCATTCTGGAGGGCACAGAGCCCGAAGAACCGGGCGACGCGGGCCGCGTACTCGCGTCGCGCTTGCCGGCGCCAGCCGCCTCTGAGCAGGCGCATCCGCTCGAGCACCTCCGGTCGCCTCACGTACAGGAGCGCGCCGCCGAGCGCAGGGCAGGTCTTGATCGAGCCGAAGCTGAACATCGAGACGTCAGCCGATTCGTCACCGCGATCGTGGGGTCCGCGCAGCGACTGGGCGCAGTCCTCTAGAAGGAGCAAGCCCCGTTCGGCCGCGAGCGCCGCCAGCGGCGTCAGATCGACGCGGCCGCCGAAGAGGTGCGCGACGAGCACGGCGCGTGTCCGTTCGGTGACAGCCGCTTCCGCCGCGCCAACCGGGGGTGCGAGCGTGTCCGGCTCGACATCGACCGCGACCGGAACGAGCTCGTGGCGCTCGAGGATTCTCGCCATGTCGAGGTGAGTGATCGCGGAGACGAGCACCTCGCTCCCGGGATCGAGGGCCAGAGCCTCCAGCAAGAGCTCGAGCCCGGAGCGCAAGGACGCACAGACGATCGCGTCCCGTCCCGCGTCCGCCTCGATCGCGCGCTCTAGCCGCTCGGCGGGCTCCACGTGCGCGCACGCCACGAGCGCGCGGAGTAGGTGGCCGGTCGTCAGGTCGAGCCGGTGTCGCGGGTAGATCCGCCAGCGCACGCCACGAAGCAGACCACCGCCGCGACGTCGCTGCCGGCTGGCATCCTCTGAGACGTCGTTCAGGGCTGCCCCCGAAAAGGCGGCTACCTGAGCGCGAGGTTCGAGATCTGCTCGAGCTTCTCGAAGGAGTGGCTCGCCTCGATACGGCGCACGGTTCCCGACCGTGACCTCATCACGATCGAGTCCGTGATCGCGCCGTCGCGCGTGTAGCGGACGCCGCGCAGGAGCGCCCCGGTCGTCACGCCGGTGGCGGCGAAGAACACGTCCCGGCCGCCGACGAGATCGTCGGTCGTGAGGACGCGGTCCAGGTCGTAGCCGTCGTCGATCAGGCTCTGCCGCTCCTCGTCGTTCCGGGGCCAGAGCTTGCCCTGCATCGCGCCCCCCACGCACTTCAGCGCAGCCGCCGAAAGGACGCCCTCGGGTGTCCCTCCGATCCCCATCAGCAGGTCGACGCCCGTGCCGGGCTGCGCCGCGGCGATCGCCGGCGCGACGTCGCCGTCCGGGATCAGCAGCACCTTTCCGCCCACCTCGCGCAGGTCGCCGATCAGCTCCTCGTGGCGCGGGCGGTCGAGGACCACGACCGAGACCTCGCTCGGCGAGACGCCGCGCGCCCCGGCGACGGCGCGTACGTTGTCGGCCGGCCGCGCCTCGATGTCGATCGCCGAAGCCGCCTCCGGCCCGCAGGCGATTTTGTCCATGTAGACCGCGGCGCCGGGGAAGAACATCGTCCCGCGCTCGGCGAGCGCGATGGTCGCGATCGCGTTCGGCTGTCCCAGCGCTGTGAGCCGCGTTCCCTCGAGCGGGTCGACCGCGACGTCGACCTCCGGGCCCTGCCCGCCGCCGACCTCCTCACCGTTGTAGAGCATAGGGGCCTCGTCCTTCTCGCCCTCGCCGATCACCACAATGCCCGCCATGGCGGCCGTGTCCAGCATGATCCGCATCGCGTCGACCGAGGCCTGGTCGGCGGCCTTCTTGTCGCCCCGCCCGATCCAGCGGCCCGCGGCCATCGCAGCCGCCTCGGTGACCCGGACGAGCTCGAGCGCCAGATTGCGGTCGGGCGCCTTGTCAGGCGGGCTCTGCACCGGCGTGGCCGTCCGCTCGACCGTCTTCCCCACGGCCGAGATCCTACGCCGATTCGATCGCAGGCCACAGCGATGAGGCACGGAGAAGGCGCCTACGCCGAGGCCTCAGCCGGCCGCATCTACTTCGAGACGGAGGGTGAGGGGCCAGCGGTGTTCGTGGTGCCCGGAGGTCCCGGCGTCGGCCACGCCCACTACCACCCGTGGTTCTCTCGCCTCGCCGAGAACCACACGATTGTGTACTTCGACCACCTCGGTACCGGTCGGTCCGAGCGACTGGCGGATCCCGGCCTCTACACGATCGCGCTGTATGCCGAGTCGATCGAGGGGCTTCGCGCCCACCTCGGCCTCGAGCAGATCTCCCTCGTCGGCCTCTCGTTCGGCGGCATGCCGGCGATCGAGTACGCACTGGGCTACGGCGACCGGCTCGATCGTGTGGTGCTTTCGAACGCGCAGCTGAGTGCCCGCACGTGGCAGGAAGGGAACATCGACAACCTGAACCACGAGGTGCGGAACCAGCACCCCGAGGCATGGGCGGAGATCTCGGCGCTGAGAAGGGCAGGGATCCTCTCCCTGGATCCCAGGTATCAAGAGCTCCTCGAGCCGGCCTTGGCGGGGATGGAGTGGTTCGATCCAGAGCACGTGCCGACCCTCGAGCGCGATCCTGCCGAGGGGTTCGAGCTCGCCGTCTACGAGGCGTTCGTGGGGCCTGATCCAGAGTGGGAAGTCACCGGGACGATGGCGGGCTTCGATCCGACGGAGTTGCTCGGCGCGCTGGAAACGCCGGCGCTCGTCATCACTGGTCGCCACGATCGCGTGACGCCGCCGCGGATCGCTGCCGTGATCGCAGCCGCGCTCCCCGCGGCGAGCGCCGAACTAGTGGTGTTCGAGCGCAGCGCCCACCGCCCGTGGGCCGAGGAGCCCGACGACTATTTCGAGCGCGTCGCGGCCTTCCTGCGCTGACCGATCACATGCGGTCCGGCGCGTCGACTCCGATCAGGTCGAGCGAGCGCGCGAGCACCTTTTTCGTCGCCACTGCCAGCGCCAAGCGGAACGCCTGCTGCTCGCTCTCGAGCACGCGGTGGTGGTGGTAGAAGCGGTGGAAGTCGTCGGCGACCCTGATCGCATAGGTCGGAATCGCGTGCGGCGCGCGGCGCTCCGTCGCCTCCGCCACGACGTCGGGAAACTCCGCCAGCCGCTTGACGAGCTCGCGCTCCTCGCGTGCGAGGTCGGCGGGTGGCTCGGGGTCGGCGCCTGCCTCGCCGGCGTTGCGCAGGATCCCGGCGATCCTGGCATGCGCGTACTGGACGTAGTAGACGGGGTTCTTCTCGGTGCGCTCCTTGGCAAGGTCGACGTCGATGTCGATCGGCTGGTCGTGTCCGCGCGAGACGAGGTACCACCGCGCCGCGTCGATCCCGATCTTCTCGACGAGCTCGCGGAGGAACACGACGTCGCCGTGCCGCTTGGACGACTGCTTCGCCGCGCCGCCCTCGACGATGTAGACGAGCTGGTAGATCAGAACCTCCAGGCTCTCAGGGTCGTACCCGAGCATCGAGGCCGCAGCCTTCAGCCGGCCGATGTACCCGTGGTGGTCGGCCCCGAGGACGTAGATCAGGCGGTCGAATCCGCGCTCGAACTTGTTGCGGATGTAGGCGACGTCCCGGGCGAAGTAGAGGTAGCTCCGGTCCGACGACCTAACGAGCGGCCGGTCCTTGTCGTCGCCATGGGCGCTCGTCCGGGCCCAGATCGTCCCTTCCGCCTCGTAGGTGTCGAGCAGCGGCAGGACGTCCGGGATCTCCTGGTCAACGTCGCGCTCTCGGACCCAGGTGTCGACGGGCACCCGGAACTCGAACAACTCGTCCTGGATCGCCTGCACCATGCGCTCGACCGGATCGCCGGGCTCGGTGGCGATCTCACGCACGTAGTCGGCCGTGTAACCCTCGTCGGGCGGTTCTTCCCCCCGCCGCCGCGCCTCCACTGATTCTCGGAAGAGGTCGATCTGCCGCCCGACGTCGTTGAAGTAATACTCGCGCTCGACCTCGTTCCCCGCGAAGTCGAGCAGCCGGGCGACGGAGTCCCCGTACGCGGCGTTGCGTGCGGAGCCCACGGTCAGAGGCCCGGTGGGGTTCGCGGACACGAGCTCCACCTGGACTCGCTCGCTCGCCTCAGCCGGCCCAGCGCCGTAGTCGCCGTCGATCTCGGCGAGCGCCGCCCCGTACCAGGAAGGCTCCAGGGACAGGTTCACGAACCCTGGACCGGCGACGTCGGCCCGCTCGACGTGCTTGAGCTCGGCCGCCCGCTGCGCGATCTCCTCGGCGAGCTCGCGCGGAGCCACACGCCTCTCGCCCGCCAGGCGCATCGCGACGTTCGTGGCGTAGTCCCCATGCTCTGGATTGCTCGGCCGCTCGAGCTCCACCGGAGCGCCGACCAACGACTCCAGCTCTGCTGCGAGACGCCGAACGGTGTTAGCGGGCAACGGCCTGCTGCGGCGCGAAGAGCTCCTCGAGCAACAGAAGCTCCGCGGGAGTGCCGACGCAGATGATCACGTCGCCGTCGTCGATGACCGCGTCGGGGTTTGGCGTCGTGTCGAAGGTTCCGTCGCGCTTGCGCATGGCGATGATCAGCGCGCCGGTCTTGCTCCGCACGTCGATCTGCTTGATCGACTGCCCCGTCCGGCCCGACGCAGTGTTGACGATGATCTCCTCAAAGCGGAGATCGTGGCCACCCGTCGCCGAGGCCGCATCGAGGAACGCCGCGACCTGCGGCTTGAGGACGAGCTTCGCCATCTCCTTGCCGGCCGTCGAGTAGGGCTCGACGACACGGTCGGCACCGGCAAGCCGGAGCTTCTTCGCCGCGTCGGCATCGGAGGCACGGGCGACGATGAAGAGCTCCGGCCGCTGATTGCGGGCCGACAGCGTGATGTAGAGGTTGTCCGAGTCCGAGTCCGAGGAGGCGACGAGCCCGCGGGCGCGCTCGAGCCCGGCCGCGGCGAGATCCTCGTCCTCGGTCCCGTTCCCGTCGACGTAGAGCACGTTCTTCTCGCGCGCCTCCTCGAGGACGTCGGGGTTGAAATCGAGGACCACGAACGGGACGCCGGAGTCGCCGAGCTCGTCGCCCACCTGCCGGCCGACCCGGCCGTACCCGCAGATGATGTAGTGGTCTCGTAGCTGGTCGATCGTCCGCCTCCGTCTGCGCTCGGCAAGGGCGCCCGTGACGACGCCGCGCGTGATCGCCTCGACGATCAGCGCCCCGATGTAGGCGAAGATTGCCAGGCCCGCGAAGACGAGGAAGAGCGTCAGGACTTCGGCACCACGCCCCTCGGGTCGCGAGTCCAGGCCGAACAGCGAGGCGGTGATGACGGCGCGATAGAAAGCGTCGGCCCAGTTCTCGCTGAGCGTCTGGTGGAAGCCGACCGTTCCTGCGGCCAGGACCGCCACCACCGCTCCAATCGTGGCCAGAATTTGCCGCGCGCTGAACGCTTGCTCCACGCGGCGGTATCGTAGATCCGTGGAACACGACCGACACGAGCGGCAGCTCAACATCCATCTCGACCCCGAGAACCTCGCCGGCGTCTACGCGAACTTCGCGAACATCAGCTTCTCGGACTACGAGTTCACGCTGACCTTCGCCCGGATCGACCACGAAGTCGAGGAGGGCGACATCCCCGGCGTCGTCGTCACACGGGTGAACGTCTCGTCGCGCTTCATGAAGGAGCTGCTCGACGCGATGCAGGACTCGTGGTCGAAGTGGACGACGCGCGAAGGGATCAAGAACCTTCCCGAAGCGCCGCCGCGCGACTGACGGCGATCCGCTCGAGCGGCGACGGATGGGTCTCGAGGAGTAGCCGCGCCCAGCGCGGCGGTTCGGGCTGGGCGAGCGATGCGCGCGCGAGCTCGAGTGTGAGCCCTTCGAACGCTCTCGGATCCTCCGTCGCCCGGAGCGCGAGCCAGTCCGCCTCGGCCTCGTAGCGCCGCGAGATCGCGTTGGCCGCCGGTAGCAGCGCGAGCTGGAGCACGGAGACTGTCAGGAGCGCGAGTGGGACGGCCGCAGGCCGCCCGAGCCCACCTCGCCGCCAAGTCACGCGCGCGACGACGTAGGCGCCGGGAATCGCGAACAGGAAGATCCAGCCGATCGACTTCCACACGTGATCGGCCTCGACGTGGCCGAACTCGTGCGCCGCCAGGGCGCGGACCTCCGGTCGGCTCAACCTGCCGTCGAGCGCTGTGTCCCAGAAGACGATCCGCTTCGTCGGGCCTACCCCGTACAGCTCGGCATTGATTGCGCGAGTACGGCGGCTGGCGTCCCGGACCTCGATCTCCACCTCCCCTACGCCCTGGGCTCGCGCGAGCGCTCTGATCTCCGACGCCAGGGCGCGGTCACGCAGAGCCTCGAGCCGGGGGGCGAGCAGGGCGGGCTGACCCACCAGAAACAGCGCCGCGAGGGTCGCGAAGGCTGGTCCGCCGGCCAGCCACCAACGCTCGCCGAGCCTTCGGGCCAGCACCATCAGCAGTGCGATCGCCGCGCAGGCTGCGGCAAGCGTGCCGAGACGCTCCAGCCACGGGTCGACGAGGATCGTCCCGTAGTCGGCACCCGAGATCCCGTACCGGCGGCGCCACCAGTGCGCGCCGAGGACGAAGGGCAGCCGCACCAGCCAGACGGCGACGAGGGTCGCGGCCCCGAGCGCCACTCCGCCGGGGATTCCGCGCGCCCGGGACCGCGGCGCCAGCCAGGCGGCGATTGCGAGCGTCGCCAGCTCGGCAGCCACGGCCCCGAGCCAGAAGAGCCGGAGCCCACGCTCGTAGGCGGCGCTGCGCTCGACGTGGCGCGATCCGAAGACCTCGCGCGCGTCGAGCTCCGGCAGCTCCAGGTTCGTCGGAACGGACGTGCGCAACAAGAGCAGCGCTGTCGCGAGCCAGAGGCCCCCGGCCAGCGCGATAGCCCAGAATCTCGCCGTGCGCGTCGCCGTCATCTCGGATGTCCACGCGAACCTTTACGCGCTCGAAGCCGTCCTGGGCGAGATCGACCGCGAGCCCCCCGATGCGATCTGGTGCCTGGGCGACACGGTCGGCTACGGGCCCAGACCGAACGAGTGCTGCGAGCTCGTCCGGGAACGTGCGGATCTCGTCCTGATCGGGAACCACGATCTCGTCGCGCTGGGATCGGCGGCGGTCGCGCTCGCCGAGTTCAACCCAGAGGCGGCCGAAGCCTCGCTGTGGACGTCGAAGCAGCTGAGCGAGCAGGCGCGCACGTTTCTCCAGGCGCTCGAGCCGGCGGCCGAGCGTGCAGGTGTCCAGCTCTTCCACGGGAGCCCGCGCGATCCCGTCTGGGAGTACGTGCTGACCGAATCCGTCGCTCGCGAGTCCCTGGCGATGACCGAGGCGCCGCTGGTGCTCGTCGGCCACTCGCACGTCGCCACTGCGCTGCGGCTCGAGAACGGACGTCTCGAGGGCGGCGTCGCGCCCGCCGAGTTCGAGGCCCCGCTCGGGAGCGGACGGTGGCTCCTCAACCCAGGCTCGGTCGGGCAGCCGAGGGACGGGAACGCCGACGCAGCGTTCCTCGAGCTCGACTTCGAGGCGAAGCGAGGTCGGTTCCGCCGGGTCTCTTACCCTGTCGAGCGGACCCAGGAGGAAATCCGGGAAAGGGGGTTGCCCGATTCGCTGGCAGAACGTCTTGCTCACGGCCTGTAGCGCGCTGGCGCTTGCGTCCTGCGGCGGCGACGAAAAGCAGGTCGAGCAGCGAACCGACACTTGGCCGACGATCGAGCAATCGCTGGCCAACCGCCTCGCGGACCGCAGCGACGCCGTCGCCGCTCGCCTCGACAGCGGCGACGCCTGCGGGGCGGCCGAGGAGGCCGCGCAGCTTCGCGCCGAGGTCACCGCCGCGATCGGCTCGATTCCCGAGGTCTACATCGAAGACTTCTCCGGCCTCGTCAACGAGATCCAGGCGCAGATCCCGCCCTGCGAGCACCCCGACGACAGGATGGAAGAGGACGAGGACGGCAAGGGCAAGGGCAAGGGTAAGAAGAGAAAGAAGAAGAACAAAGACCACGGG
This sequence comes from Gaiellaceae bacterium, assembly GCA_050698015.1. Lineage (GTDB taxonomy): Bacteria > Actinomycetota > Thermoleophilia > Gaiellales > Gaiellaceae > JACDAN01. Next base: position 7,749 of record JBOHAU010000078.1, on the reverse strand, counting down.
GACGACGAGTGAGTCGCTACGCCGTCGAGAAGCCGCTCGGCAAAGGCGGGATGGCGACGGTCGATCTCGCCGAGGATACGGAGCTTCGCCGCAAGGTCGCCATCAAGCGGCTATTCGCGTCCCTGGCCGGCGACGATGTCTTCCAGGAGCGCTTCTTCCGAGAGGCTCGCCTGGCCGCGGCGCTCTCGCATCCCAACCTGGTCGCCGTCTACGACGTCGGCGACGAGGACGGGCTGCCGTACATCGTGATGGAGTACGTCGAAGGCGAGACGCTCGCCGAGCTCATGGCCCGAACCGGGCCCATGGAGCCGGACCGGGCCGTCGATCTCCTGCTCCAGGTCTGCGCGGGCCTCGAGCACGCGCATTCGGCGGGTCTCGTCCACCGCGACATCAAGCCCCAGAACCTCCTCGTCCGAACCGACGGCGTCGTCAAGATCGCGGACTTCGGCATCGCGCGGACGCTCCAGGCGACCCAGCTCACGCAGGTCGGGACCGTGCTGGGCACCGCTGCCTACCTCGCCCCGGAGCAGGCAGCGGGCGAGCCGGTGACGGCGGCCGCCGACATCTACTCGCTCGGTGCCGTCGCCTACGAGCTTCTGAGCGGCCGGACCCCGTACGAGTTCGGGTCGCTGGCCGACCTGGCCGTCAAGCAGCGACAGCCGCCGCGCGGGCTGCGGGACGTGCCGCCGGCGCTCGAGCGGGCGGTGCTTCGTGCCCTCGCGTTCAAACCCGTCAATCGGCCCCGGTCCGCCGCCGCCTTCGCCGAGGAGCTGGAACAGCGTGAGTCGACGGCTGTGACCGAGGTTCTCCCCCAGGCTCGGACGATCCACATCACACGCCGTGCGTTGCTCGCGATCGCAGCGCTCCTGGGCGCGATCCTGATCGCCGGCGGCCTCGCTCTGGCCGCAGGTGACGGCGACGGGGACACCCCACCGCCTGCGCAGCAGCCGCCTCGCGCGGATGTCCTCCCGCGCGGAGAAACCCCGGCCGAGTCGGCGCGGTTGCTCGCAGAGTGGTTGCGCGAGCGGGCGGGCTAGTAGCTAGGAGGGAACAGGCGCGCCGGTGTTGGACGTAGCGACCTCCGGCTCCTCGCCGAAGGTGATGCCCTCGCGGGCCAGCGCGAGCTGGACTTCCTCCCTCGCCTTGTAGATCCGCCACTTGACGGTGGCGAGGGTGATCTCGAGTGAGTCGGCGATCTCCGTGTACGAAAGACCGACGACGTCGCGCAGCAAAAGGGCCATCTTCAGGTCGGTATTGAGGTCGTCGACGGAACGCCAGACCGCGTCCATCGCCTCGACGCGCTCGACCGGTGCGTCGAGCACCTCCAGTGGTGGGATGTCGTCGATCCCCACTACCGAGCGCGGCCGTCTCTCGCTCGCCCGCAGCTCATCGAGCACGCGGTTCTTCGTCACCTGGAAGAGCCAGGTCGTGAAGCGGCAGCGGAGCGAGAACTTCGGCAGCCCCTGGTAGACCCGCAGGAAGACCTCTTGCGTCAGGTCCTCGGCGAGCGCCCGGTCGCCGACGAGGCGCAAGACGTAGTTGTAGACCGGCGTCTCGTAGGCGCGGACAATCAGGTTGAACGCGCGCTCATCGCCACGCTGGGCCTTCCGTAGTACACCGAAATCAGGCTGGGGGAGCGCCAAAGGAGTGCCGAGTATATCCCGGCTTTTCGGGGTAGAGGATCAAGTTTTTGCCAGTCATTTGTAAGGACGCCTGCAGTCCTAGCAATCCGAGAGCAGTGGGGGCCAAGTCCGCTAGTTCCCCGCCCTCGTGGAGTGAAACATTCGTATCGGTCAGCACAAAGGGTACCGGATTGGTGGTGTGGGCCGTATGCGGCCGACCGTCCGGCTCCAGCATCTGCTCCGCATTTCCGTGGTCGGCCGTGACCAGCGCCACGCCGCCGCGTTCCTCGACTGCGGTCAGGACCCTGCCCAGGCAGGCGTCGACGGTCTCGACTGCTTTCACGGCGGCGGGGATCGATCCTGTGTGTCCGACCATGTCGGGGTTCGCAAAGTTGAGTACGGCGAAGCCGAAGTCTCCGGATTGGATCGCCTCGACGAAGCGATCGGCGACCTCGGGCGCCGACATCTCCGGCTTCAGGTCATAGCGCGGGACCTCGCGAGGCGACGGCACCAGGATCCGGACCTCCCCGGAGAACGGCTTTTCCTCGCCGCCGTTGAAGAAGTACGTCACGTGGGCGTACTTCTCCGTCTCGGCGACGTGAAGCTGTCCGACGCCGTCCTCGGCCAGCACCTCCGCCGTCGTCCCGGTGAGCTCCTGCTCGGGGAAGGCAACGGGGGAGTCGAAGTCGTCGCGGTACCGGGTCATGGTTGTCACGTCGAATCGTGAAGCCAGAAGCCTTTCCGTCAACTGCCGCATCCGGTCGGGCCGGAAGTTGAAGAGGATCAGCGCGTCCCCTTCGGAGATCCGCGGCCGTCCCTCGAGGACAAGCGGCTCGATGAATTCATCCGTCACATCCCTGTCGTAGCTGCGTTGCACTTCCGCGACGGGGTCTGACCCCACCGCGCCTTCATGTCCGGTGAGCAACGAAGCAAGCGCGCGGTCGGTCCGATCCCAGCGCTGATCCCGGTCCATCGCGTAGTAGCGGCCGACGACGGTCGCAATTTTCTCCACGGGAAGCTCGGCCAGATCGCGCACGGCCGAGGTGGGCGAGACGTCCCTTCCGTCCGTGAAGGCATGGATCCAGGTGCCGTCCGACATCCCCTCCCGCTCGGCCAGCTCCAGCAGCGCACGCAGGTGGTCCATGTGCGAGTGCACCCCGCCGTAGGAAACGAGTCCCAACAGGTGCACGTTTCCGCCTCGTTGCTTCGCGCGTTCGAACGCCGCACGCAGGGCGGCGTTCGAAGAAAACTCGCTGCTTTCGATCCCGTTGTTGATCCGCACGAGATCCTGGTACGGCACACGGCCCGAGCCGATCGTGAGATGACCGACCTCCGAGTTGCCCATCTGGCCAGGCGGCAGGCCGACCGCCGGCCCGGACGCGTTCAGGGTCGTGTGCGGGTACGCCGCCCACAACCGGTCGAAAACGGGCGTGTCGGCGAGCTCGACGGCGTTCCCCGGGCCGGGCGGCGCACAGCCCCACCCGTCCAGGATCACGAGCGCGACTAGTGCCCTGTCCAGTGATGCCGCCGAGGTTCTGGGACGTGAGCACCAAGCCAGAGTTCACACTCCGACGAGCCAAGGTCTGAAGACCTTGGTGAGGAGGCGGGTGGGCTCTGGCGCCGCGTGATCGCGGGCCAGAAGCCGGCATGTATTGCTGGGCAGGGCACTAGGGGGAAACGCCCGCTCGGCAAATCGCCACGAAGGAGTCGACGTCGAGGGAGGCGCCGCCGACGAGCGCACCGTCGATGTCAGGCTGAGCGAGCAGCTCCGCAGCGTTCTCCGGCTTGACCGATCCGCCGTACAGGACCGGAACGTCGAGGATCGCCTTGATGAACGCGTGGGCCTCCTGCGCCTGTTCGGGCGTAGCCGTCTTGCCCGTTCCGATCGCCCACACCGGCTCGTAAGCGATCACGAGGTCGTCGTGCGACTCGAGCGCGACCAGCTGACGGCGAAGCACGTCTTCCGTCTCGCCGCGCTCACGCTCGTCATCGGTCTCCCCGATGCACGCGATCACCCAGAGCCCGGCCTCGAGTGCCGCCGCGGCACGGCGGCCGGCCGCCTCGTCGGTCTCGCCGAAGTACTGCCGTCGCTCCGAGTGGCCGACAATCGCACCGTAGACGCCGAGGTCGACGAGCATCGGCGCCGAGATCTCCCCCGTGTACGCGCCCTCCGGTTCCCAGTGGACGTTCTGGGCCGCGACGGCGATCTCCGTGTCGGCGAGCGCCTGCACCGCCGGCGCCAGGCTCGTAAACGGCGGGCACACCGCGACGTCGACGCCCTCGAGGTCGCCGAGCGCATCGCGGAGCGAGCGGCAGAACTCGCCCGTCTCCGTGGCCGTCTTGTACATCTTCCAGTTTCCTGCGATCAGCATCAGCTAGGCCTCCGGGATTACTGCCACACCCGGCAACTCCTTGCCGGACAGAAACTCGAGCGCCGCTCCACCGCCGGTCGACACCCAGGAAACGCGGTCTACGAGCCCGACCTCTTGCAGCGCCCGCACCGAGTCGGCGCCGCCGACGACGGTGAAGCCGTCGACGTCCGCGACGGCCTCGGCCACCGCCTTCGTGCCCGCCGCGAACCGCGGCCACTCGAACACGCCCATCGGCCCGTTCCAGAAGACGGTCTTCGCCCGGCGAATCCGCGCGCCGAAGTCCTCCCGCGTCTCCGGGCCGATGTCGAGCCCGAGCCATCCGTCAGGTAGCTCGTCGTAGGGGACGACCTTCGTCTCGGCATCCGCCTCGAACGCGGACGCGGCGACCACGTCCCGCGGCAGGACAACGTCGAACTCGAGCGGATTCTCCGTGCGCACCTGCTCGGCCATCTTGCCGCCGATCAGCACCTCGTCCGCCTTGCCGCCGAGATTTCGGAGGACCTCGAGCTTGTCCTCGACCTTCGCGCCGCCCGAGACGAGCACGAAGGGCCGTTCGACCTCGCCGAGCAGCTTGCCGAGCTCCTCCAGCTCCCGCTCGAGCAGCAGTCCGGCGTAGGCGGGCAGGATCAGCGCCACGCCGACGGTCGAAGCGTGCGCTCGGTGCGCGGATCCGAAGGCGTCGTCGACGAAGAGATCGCAGTCGTCGGCGAGCTCGCGGGCGAACGCCTCGTCGTTCTCGGTCTCGCGAGGGTCGAACCGCGTGTTCTCGAGCACGACGAGCGGCTTGTCCGGCAGGAGCTCGCGGAGCCGCTCCTCGACGGGCCGCATCGAGAGCGCCGCGTCGAAGCCCTTCGGCCGCCCAAGATGCGAGCAGACGGCCACCTCACCGGCCTCCCGCTCGAACAGGAGCTCGAGCGTCGGCAGCGCCGCCCGGATCCTCGTGTCGTCCGCGACACGACCGTCCTCGAGCGGGACGTTCAGATCGGCCCGCACGAGCACGCGCTTGCCCGAGACATCTGCGTCCCGGACCGACTGGACCCTACGCGCCAACCGGAGCGCCGACCGATGCGGCGACCCGCTCGGCCACGTCGACGAGCCGGCAGCTGTAGCCCCACTCGTTGTCGTACCAGCCGATCACCTTCACCATCCGCCCGTTCGCCATCGTCGAGAGCCCGTCCAGGATCAGCGAGTGCGGATTGCCGACGATGTCGGCCGAGACGATCGCCTCGTCGGTGTACTGCATGATCCCGCTCCACCGGTCTTCGCCGGCGGCGCCTCGGAAGGCCTCGTTGATCTCCTCGGCCGTCGTCTCGCGCGACAGCACGCAGACGAGGTCGGTGACGCTTCCGTCAGGCACCGGCACGCGCATCGCCATGCCGTCGAGCTTCCCCTTCAGCTCAGGGATCACGAGCGACGTCGCCTTCGCGGCGCCCGTCGTCGACGGGATGATGCTCTGAGGTGCCGCGCGCATCCGCCGCAGGTCCGGCTTGCCTTTCCGCGTCAATGCGATCTGATCCTGGAGCTGCTGCTCCGTCGTATACGCGTGGATCGTCGTCATGAAGCCCGACTCGATCCCGAACTCGTCGAGCAGGATCTTGGCCATCGGCGCCACCGAGTTGGTCGTGCACGAGGCGTTGGAGACGATGTGGTGCTCGTCCGGGTCATACGCGTCGTCGTTCACGCCGAGGACGACCGTGATGTCCGGGTCCGTCGCCGGGGCCGAGATCACGACCTTCTTGGCGCCGGCCTCCAGATGCTGCGAGGCTCCTTCTCGATCCGTGAACAGACCCGTGGATTCGATCACCACGTCGACCCCGAGATCGCCCCACGGCAACGCCGAGGGCTCCCGCTCCGAGGTGACCTTGACGCTCTTGCCGTCGACGGAGAGCTCGTCGTCCGTATGGTCGACGGCGGCGTCGAGCACCCCGTGCGTCGAGTCGTACTTGAGCATGTGGGCGAGGACGTCCGGTGCCGCGAGGTCGTTCAGCGCGACGACCTCGAAGTCCGCCTCCTGCTTCAAGTAGGCGCGGAAGAAGTTCCGTCCGATCCGCCCGAATCCGTTGATCGCAACCCGTTTCGCCATGCTGCCCTCCCTCCGTTTCGTTGGGTCGAGTCTAGACCGAGGGAGGCAGCGGAGCCTCCGCCACGAAAGGGAATAGCCTTGACCAGGAAGCCCGTGACGCTCCTTCGTGCGCTGACAGCTTCGCTTGCCGGCGCCCTCGTGCTGGCGGGCAACGCCTCGGCCGTCGATGTCGGCGTGGTCGACGACTATGGAATCGCCCCTGAGAACGCGCCGTGGTTCTTCGACAGCCTCGCCGATCTCGGCATGCGTGAGAACCGGATCTCGATCGCCTGGGATCCCGACGCTCCGACGACGATCCAGCGCCAGCAGGCGCTCGAGCTCTACGTGCCGTACGCCACTCTCCGCGGCGTCCGCGTCGTCTTCGCCGTCGCGCCTGCGAAGGCGCGCTCGATTACCTCGAATCCCGCCGCCACTGCGCAGTACACCGCCTTCCTGGAACAGATCGCGCGCACCTTCCCGGCCGTCAAGGACTACGTGGTCGGCAACGAGCCCAACCAGCCGCGCTTCTGGCAGCCGCAGTTCGGACGAGGGGGCGTACCTGTCTCGCCTGCTGCGTACTACTCGCTTCTTGCACGCTCGTACGACACCCTGAAGGCGATCGATCCCGCGATCACGGTCATCGGCGTCGGGCTTTCGCCGCGTGGCAACGACCAGCCGAACGCACGCGACAACGTCTCGATCTCACCTGTTCGCTTCATCAGCGGCCTCGGCAAGGCCCACCGGCGCGCCCGCCGACAGAGGCCGATCATGGACGAGCTGGCGTTTCACCCCTATCCCGACCGTGACACGGACAGCCTGATGAAGGGCTACCGCTGGCCCAACGCCGGCGTCCCCAATCTCGGGCGGATCAAGCAGGCGTTCTGGGACGCCTTCCGCGGCACGCGCCAGCCGACGTTCGGCGAGGGACGGAGCCGCGGTCGCGTTGCCTTCCGTCTCGACGAGGTCGGCTGGCAGGTCGGGGTGGTTCCCGGCTCGGCGGCTGCCTACCACGGGAGCGAGAGCGTCCCGACGACGAGTGAGTCGAGGCAGTCCGCGATCTACGCCGAGGCGATCCGCTACCTCGCCTGCGACGCGTCGGTCAAGTCGGCACTCTTCTTCCTGCTCCGCGACGAGCCGGATCTCGAGCGCTGGCAGGCCGGGCTCGTCCGCGCCGACGGCTCCCAGCGGCCGTCGTTTGGGTCCGTCAAGGCGACCATCGCCCAGACCGGCGGGCGCTGCCCGGGACCGATGCGCTCCTGGCGGCACTCGACCACGGTGGTCGGTGCGAGGGTGCGTTTCCCCAGGAGGCGCGTGCTCCGGGCCAGGCTGATGTGCCCAGAGCTGGTCATCACGGCCGAAGAGGACGCAACGGTTGAGGCGGCCCTCTACCGCGGAAAACGTCGCGTTCTCCGCCGGCGGGCGAGCGTCAAGGCCTACCGTTCGCGGGTCCTCCGCTTCCGGATGCGCTACCGCCCGGGCCGCTACACCTTCCGCGTAACGCTTCGGGCGGCACTGAACCCGGCGCGAGCGAAGCGCTTCTCAGTGCCACTCCGCATCACGAAGTAGTCCTTCGCGGCGCGGTTGAGCCAACCGGGCGCTTTCAGTCATACTCACTTCACGGCGGGTCTGCGCTCGTCCGGCGTCGAATTCAGACCCCGTTCGGCGCCACGGTCCGGAGCGCGGTTCAACTGGA
>JBOHAU010000077.1:0-5756 GCA_050698015.1 Gaiellaceae bacterium | reverse complement strand
ACCAACACCCGCACCGTCGCCGCGACCTCCGCCGACGGCGTCCAGAGCCCGCACGACGTCTACCAGGCCGCCAAGGACTCGGTCGCTTACATCACGACCCAGGTCGGCACCGGCTCCGGGTTCGTCGTCTCCGACGACGGCTACATCGTCACCAATGCCCACGTCGTCGAGGGCGCCAACGGCCAGATCAAGGCCAAGGTCGGCGACGGCGAGGCGCTGGACGCCACGCTCGTCGGCGAGGACGCCTCGACCGACCTCGCGCTGCTGAAGGTGAGCGCGACCAACCTCAAACCCCTGGCGCTCGGTGACTCGAGCACCGTCCAGGTCGGCGACCCGGCCTACGCGATCGGCAACCCGTTCGGGCTCGACCGCACGCTGACCGTCGGCGTGGTGAGCGCGCTCCAGCGCGAGATCAAGTCCCCCAACGGCTTCTCGATCGACGACGTCATCCAGACCGACGCCGCGATCAACAGTGGCAACTCGGGCGGGCCGCTGATCGCAGCCAACGGACGCGTGATCGGGGTGAACACCGCTATCGCGACGGGCGACACCGGCGCGCGCGGCAACATCGGGATCGGGTTCGCGGTGCCGATCAACACCGTGCGGGACGTCAGCTCGCAGTTGATCGATCGCGGCCGGGTCGAGCATGCCTTCCTGGGCGTGAGCGCGCTGCCGGTCGACGAGAAGGTCGCGGGCGCCTTCAAGCTGCCCGTCGAGGAGGGGCTGCTCGTGATCCGCGTGTTCGACGGGAGCGGCGCCGAGAAGGCCGGTCTCCGCGCCGGCACGACCGAGGTCGTCGTCGCCGGTGAGAGCTACCTGCTCGGCGGCGACATCATCGTCGAGGTCGACGACAAGAAGGTGGCGAGGACCGACGACCTTCGCGAAGCGGTCTCCGCCAAGAAGCCCGGCGACCGCCTCAAGGTCGAGGCATACCGAGGTGACGAGAAGCGGAGCTTCGAGGTCACGCTGGGGAAGCAGCCCCAACAGGGCTAGAAGCCTGCTCGGCCGCGGCCTTGAGGCCTTCGGCGAAAGTCGGGAAGGCGTGATGCATGCCCGCCAGGTCGTCGACCGTCGCCCCCAACTTCATCGCCAGGCCGAAGCCCTGGACGATGTCGCCGGCACCGCGGGTGACGACGTGGATGCCGAGCAGGCGCCGTGAGCCTCGCTCCCAGACGACCTTGTAGAGGCCGTGTTTCGTGTCCGTGTAGGACGCGCGTTGCACGTACCTGATCGGGTGCACCGTGGTCTCGTAGTCGAGACCTCGCCTTTGCGCCTCTTCCTCGGTGAGCCCGACGGCGGCCAGCTCCGGGTCGGTGAAAATCACCGTGGGAAGGAAATCGTACTCGGCGCGGACTCCGTTGCCGGCGAACATGTTCTCGACGGCGACGCGCGCCTCGTACTGCGCGACCGGCGTGAACTGATAGGCGCCGGTGACGTCGCCGGCGGCCCAGATTCCGTCGACAGACGTGCGCAGCTGATCGTCGACTGTGATCCCGGCGCTCGTACGCTCGATCCCCATCCGGTCGAGCTCCAGCTGCTCGACGTTCGGCAGCCGTCCGGCGGCGAGCAGGATCTGCGCTACCCGGATCTCGTCGTCGCCGACGCTCGCGACGATGTCGCCGCCTTCGCGACGGACGCGCGAGAGGGTGACTCCGGTACGCAGCTCGATTCCTTCGTCCTCGAGCGCCGCGGCGAGCTCGGCTGTGGCGGTTGCGTCGGAGCGCGGTGAGATCCGGTCGGGCTGCTGGACGACGACGACGCGCGCACCGAAGCGGGAGAACATCTGCGCGAACTCGAGCCCGACCGGCCCGCCCCCGAGCACCAGCAGCGACTCGGGAAGCTCCGTCAGCTCCAGCGCCGAGACGTGGTCGATCCAGCCGACGCCGTCGAGGCCCTCGATCGGCGGGACGGCCGTGCGCGAGCCCGTCGCGACGAGGATGCGCTCGGCCCAGATCCGGTCGCCGTTGACCGCGATCGTCTGCGGATCCACGAAGCTGCCGGCGCCGTCGAACGGCGTATGCCCTGCGCTCCGGATGCGCTCCATCCAGGTTTCCCGCGGGACGATCAGCGAGTCTTTGCGGGCCTTCACGCGGGCCAGGTTCGCGCGCGCGGGGCCGACTTCGATCCCGAGCTTCGGCACGAACGTGTTGATGTCGTGGGCGTACTCGGCTGCGACGAGGTAGGCCTTGGTCGGCTTGCACGCCACGTTCGGGCAGCTGCCGCCCAAGCGCTTGCTCTCGACGAGCGCGACGTCGGCGCCGAACTCCTGCCGAGCCTTGTTGGCGCCGTCACGGGCTCCGGATCCGGAGCCGAGAACGATCAGGTCGAATTGTCGGTTCATGCTGCCTCCGTCTCTCGCGGGCCGGATGCGTTACAAGGGAGCCGTGCAGATCTTCGACGTCTCGGTCCCCGTCCGCTCGGGGATGCCGGTGTACCCCGGTGATCCGGAGGTTCGTGTCGAGCGAGTGAATGACTCGCCGGCGATCAGCCGGCTGGATTTCGGAGTCCACACCGGAACGCATGTCGATGCGCCGCTGCACTTCATCGAGGCAGGCGCAGGCACGGAGACGCTGCCGCTCGAGGTGCTGGTCGGCCCCTGCGAGGTCGTTGAAGGCTCCGGCGTCGCCGAGCGCCTGCTGATCAAGGACGCGTCGGGGCTCGACGGCGACGCCGCGCGCACTCTGGTCGACCAGGGCGTCCGGCTAGTCGGAGTCGACCAGATGTCGGTCGGCGACCACGAGGCGCACCGGGTGCTGCTCGGTGCCGGCGTAGTCGTGGTCGAAGGGCTCGACCTGAGCGCGGTCGAGCCGGGGTCATACGAGCTCTACTGCCTGCCGCTCAAGCTCGTCGGTTCGGACGGCGCCCCGGCGCGCGCGATCCTGGCCAAGCGCTGATGCTGGCGGCGTTCGTCGGGATCTCGATCGTCGTGATCGTCACGCCCGGACAGGACACGGCGCTGACGATCCGGAACTCGCTGCTGGGAGGAAGGCGGGCGGGCGTCTTGACCGCTGCGGGAGTGGCCGTCGGGCAGGCGGTTTGGGCGCTGGCGACGAGCGTCGGCCTCGCCGCGCTGATCGTGGCCTTCGAGCCGGCCTTCGTCGCGTTGAAGCTCGCAGGCGCCGCGTTCCTGATCTATCTCGGCGCCCACGCGCTGCTGCGCGCGATTCGAGGTGCGAGGGCCGAGACCCGGGCGGGCGGACGTCACTCGCCGTTTCGCCAGGGCGTGATCAGCAACCTCGGCAACCCGAAGATGGCCGTCTTCTTCACGAGCCTGCTGCCCCAGTTCGGCGATTCGTTCGTCGCCCTGCTCGGCCTCGGCCTGCTCTTCTGCTCGATGACGCTCGCGTGGCTCACCGCCTACGCCTTCGCTGTCGCGAAGGCCGGCGACGTCCTGCGGCGCCCGGCGATCCGGCGGGCGTTCGACGCCGTTCTGGGCGCTGTGCTTGTCGCCCTCGGGATCAGGCTTGCAACCGAGCGCCGCTAGCAGCGCGGGCATAGACCAGCACTTCGGCGAGAGCGCGCCGCTCTCGATCGGCGTCGAGGAGGAGATGATGATCGTCGACGGCGGGGCGTGCGCCCCGGTCCCGGCCGTCAGGCAGCTGCTGGCCGACGCCGACGGACTGCAGCTTTCGGGCCGCCTGAAGACCGAGCTGCACGCGTCGATCGTCGAGCTCAACACCGATGTCTGCGCCTCGGCCGACGAAGCGGTGGAGGCGCTGCGGAGACTCCGCGGCACAGCGGCCGAGCTGCTCGAGGAGCGCGGACTAAAGCTGGCCGCGGCAGGCTCCCACCCGTTTGCCAAGCCTGAGGAGCTCGAGGTCGTCGACGAGAGGCGCTACAAGAAGTTCGTCGGCTACGCCGGGGTAACCGCGCGGCGGCAGGGCGTCAGCGGCCTCCACGTACACGTCGGGATGCCGGGAGCCAAAGAGTGCATGGCGACGCTGGAGACGATCCTGCCCTGGATGCCGCTCGTCCTCGCGCTCTCCGCCAACTCGCCCTACCTGGCGGGCGAGCTGACGGGGCTGGCGTCGAACCGGGCCGAGGTCCTCGCCCAGCTCCCGCGCAGCGGGGCGCCGCCGCCGTTCTCCTCGTACCGGGAGTGGGAGGGGTGGATGCAGCGATTCCTCGCGACCGGCCTTGCCTCCGACTACACGCAGTTCTGGTGGGACGTCCGCCCGCACCCCCGCTTCGGGACGCTCGAGATCCGTATGCCCGACCAGCCCACCGCGCTCGGCTCCACCGCCGCGTTCGTCGTCCTGCTGCGTGACCTTTCCGCCTGGGCGCTCGAGCATCCGGCGCCGGCGGCCGCAGACCGGGGGATCTATCAGCAGAACCGCTGGGCCGCTGCGCGGTTCGGTCCGGAGGCCAAGCTGATCCACGACGGCCGGCTTCTGTCGGTGCCGGAGCTGGTCGGGGAGCTCCCTGTCGATGGGGCCGGGCTCGACCCGAGTCGCTCCGAAGGGGAACTGCAGCTCGCAGCAGGCGACGCTCGCGCGGCCTGCGCCGATATCGTGGCGCGGACATGGCCGTCCTAACGGAGACGTTCGAGGTCAACGGGATCCGCTGCGAGCGCTGCGTGAACCGACTCGCGGCGGCACTCCGCGGCCACGAGGGCTTGGAGTTCGCGACCGCGAACCTGATGGGCCAGGTGACGCTGCACTGGGACGACGAACGCACGTCCCGTGAGCGGCTGGTCGCCGCGCTCGACGGCGCGGGCTTTCGCAGGCGCGAGCCCGCTCCGGAATAGCGCCGCCTCGATCAGCGTTCCCCTTCGTGCAAGGCTGCTACGGTCGAGCCCGATGAGCGAGACGACGCCCGAGGGCTCCCCGCGGCAGCTGGCGACCGATGCGCGCGACCGCGTCCGGTTCGAAGAGGAGGCACTTCAGCTGTCCGATCAGGTCTATCAGGTGGCGAGACGACTGGCCGGCTCCCGCGAGGAGGCGGAGGATCTCGTCCAGGAGGCCTATGCGCGGGCGTTCCGCGCCTGGCGTTCGTTCGAGCCGGGGACGAATCTCCGCGCCTGGCTCTTCCGGATCCTGACGAACCTGAACATCGACCGCGGGCGCAAGATTCAGCGCTCGCCGGACACCCAGCCGCTCGAGGAGACCGACTACTTCCTCTACAACAAGCTCGAGGAGTCGACCTCCGACCAGAACCTCGACGAGCGGCGAGTGGTCGAGCGGCTCTCGCAGGACGACGCGGTCACGGCGCTCGCCGAGCTACCGCACGACTTCCGCGACGTCGTCCTCCTCGTCGACCTCGCCGACTTCACCTACAGCGACGCGGCCCAGATCCTCGACATCCCGATCGGCACCGTCATGTCCCGCCTTCATCGTGGGCGTCGTATCTTGAAGCGCTCCTTGGCAGAGTCGGCGGCGGAGGACGGCGGATGAGCGGATGAGCGGCTTTGCATTCGACCCGTGCGAGAAATGCGAGCAGATGATGCAGCCGTACCTCGACCGCGTCCTCACTGAAGCGGAGCGGCTCGAGGCCGAGGTTCACCTCGAGGGCTGTTCCTACTGCCGCAAGCGCTACCGCTTCGAGGCCGAGTTCAGACAGTTCGTGCGGCTCGCGGCTGCGGAGCCGATGCGGCCGGAGCTGAAGGCCAAGCTCCGGGCGCTACGGACGCCGCTCTAGACGGCCGGCGGTCAGGCCGCCTTGCGCTCCGGAGGCCCCTGCTCCTCGGCGGCTTCCTCGAGCGCTCTCCGGTGGCGCGATCGAGCCCGACGGGCGATCTCGACTGCGAGAAACGTTGC
>JBOHAU010000076.1:0-5047 GCA_050698015.1 Gaiellaceae bacterium | reverse complement strand
GACTGGCGCGACTGGCGCGACTGGCGCTCAGGGGTCGGCTGGTCCGCAGGGGCCGACGGGTGCAGCCGGTGCCACAGGCGCGACGGGAGCCCAGGGCGTGCAGGGAATTCAGGGCCCGGCCGGCCCGCAAGGCCCGACCGGCGCAACGGGCGCAACGGGAGCAGACGGGGCCACGGGTGCTCAGGGCCCGGCCGGTCCGCAGGGCCCGGCGGGCGCGACTGGTGCGGATGGCCCGGCTGGCGCGACCGGCCCGCAGGGCCCAGTCGGTCCGACGGGCCCCGCGGGCCCCGGTCCGACGACTGTGCGGAAGACCAACGCCGACGATACGACCACCGGGACCGCGCTCGCGAACACGACGGGCCTCGACTTCACGCTGACCGCGAACACGAGCTACACCTTCGAGTACTTCATCCTCTTCCAGTCCGCCGCGGCGAACACCGGGATGGGCCTCGCTGTGAACGGACCGGCCGCTCCAACCGTCGTCAGCTACACGATCCAGACCCCGCAGGCGGCCGACGCGAACAACGCGATGTTCAACGGTTGGGGAACGTATCTCGACGATCCGGTCCAGGCGGCAAGCGTGCAGACCGCGAACACAACGTATGTAGCGCGGATCAACGGCGTGATCCGGACAGGCGCCTCGGGCGGCACCCTCCTGCCCAGGTTCCGCTCAGAGCTGAACGGCACGGCTGTGCGTGTGATGACGTACTCGTGGGGCGCTCTCCACACCGGCTGATCCCTCAAGTCAGGGATGCCAGCCGTCGATAGAGAGTTGGAGAGAGGAGCCTGGCGATGGACACTGAAAAGCCGAGCTCGGCGAGCAGCAGAGCCATGACGATTCCCGCGCTGCCGGCTGCGTACGTTCGACTCAGTGCGCTCGTCGCCCTCGGTTTGGCGGCGTTTTTCGTCGGCTGGCTCGTTATGAACCGCGGCGGCGAGGAGGCACTGGCGGTGAGCGGCGCCACGGCCACCTCGGAGTCCGAGCTTCGCAGCTTCGCGGAATCGGCTTCTCACCCGGTCTACTGGGCCGGGCCCAACGAAGGCTTCACGTACGAGCTGACGCGCACGACCGACGGCCGCGTGTACGTGCGTTATCTCCCGGAAGGCACGGATGTCGGCGACCCGCGCGCACGCTTCCTGACGGTCGGCACCTATCCGCGCAAGGGTGCGTTCGCGGAGCTCGAGCGCGCAGCCCGTGCGAACGGCGCGGTGAGCCTCAAGCTCGAGCGCGGCGGCCTTGCAGTCTTCAGCGATGCGCGCCCGACGAGCGTGTACTTCGGCTACCCCGACGCGCGCTACCAGGTCGAGGTGTTCCACCCCTCCCCCACTGAGGCGCGGCGCCTGGCGCTCTCGGACCAGGTCGTCCCCGTCCGCTGAGCCGCGCCGGCTGACGGCGCCGTGACACTCTTCCTCTGCTGGGTCGTCTTCCCCGTCGTACTGGCGGCGCTCAGTCTCGGCTGCGGCCTGATCGTCGAGCGAGCTGCCAGGACCCGCCTCCCGTTCGAGCTGCTCCTGCCGACGGGGTTCGCCGCGATCGTCGGCGTCTCGCTGTTCGCGACGCTGAGCTCGAAGACGGCGCGTCTCGCACTTCCCGCGATCTTCGCGCTCGCTGCGACCGGATTCGCCGTCGCGAGCGCCTCCAGACTGCGCAGGATCGATCCGTGGGCTATCGCCGCGGCCGTCGGTGTCTTTGCAGCCTTCGCCGCGCCGGTGGTTTCTCTCCGGTGACGCGACGTTCGCGGGCTACATCAAGCTCGACGACACGGCGACGTTCATCGCGCTCACCGACCGGGCGATAGAGCACGGGCGCAGCCTCGAAGGCCTGGCGCCGTCCTCATACGAAGCGACGCTCGCGTTCAACCTGCCGTTCTACCCGCTCGGATCGCTGCTGCCGCTCGGTTACGGAGCTGCGATCGTCGGCCAGGACGCAGCCTGGGTGTTCCAGCCCTACCTCGCGTTCCTCGCGGCCTTCCTCGCCCTCACGCTCTACCGGCTTGCCGGGCTCGTCCTCGTTTCGCGCCCCGCCCGCGCGGTTGCCGCGCTCCTCGCCGCCCAGGCGGCGCTCCTCTACGGCTACTCGCTCTGGGGCGGCGTCAAAGAAGTGGCGGCGGCAGCGCTCGTCGCCCTGGCGGCGGCGCTGACGAGCGAGACGTTCAAAGCCCGCGGATCCGCGCTCGCGCTGCTGCCACTCGGCATCGCCGCCGCGGCGCTCGTCGGCGTCTTGAGCATCGGCGCCGCGGTGTGGCTGGTTCCCGCCTTCGGCTTCGTCGGCTTCATGCTCCTCCGTCGGCGGGCCCGCGTGAGACCGATCGCCCTCGCCGCGGTCGGTGCAGCGCTGCTCGTTCCGTCCCTAGCGGTGGCTCGCCCGATGTTCGGAGAGGCGTGCTCTCTTCTGTGCGAGACGAGGCGGAGCTCGGCAACCTCGTTCGGGCCGTGAGCCCGCTCCAGCTCTTAGGGGTCTGGCCCGTCGGCGACTTTCGCTTCCGCCCGGAGCGGATGAACGAGGCTTACGTCCTGATCGCTCTGCTCGCGGTGTTCGCGATCGCCGGACTCCTTGTCGCCGCGGCTCGTCGTGCCTGGGAACTGCCCCTGTACGTGGGCGGCGCGGTCGGTGCGGCTGTGCTGCCGAAGGGGGCTTCGCCGATCTCGCGTCGTTCCACCCCGACGCCGTGCTCGCCTACCCCACGCTTGTCCTGCGCCGGTCACCGGTCGACGGCCGCCCTCCTGCGCGGTACCGGCTCGTCTGGCAGCGCCGCTTCTACGAGGTCTGGCAGCGCCCAAACTCGATCCCCGTATCGGCCTCCGGGTTTCCGAAGTGCGCCCCACCCTTCACTGTGACCGGAACGACCTTCTCCGCCCCGAGGGCCGGCCGCTACGAGCTCTGGGTCAGCGGCTCCATTCGCGGCGAGCTCACCGCCTTCGTCGACGGCCGTCCCGCCGGGCACATCCGTCACCAGGTGAACAACGACGGCCAGTACACCTCCCTCGGACAGATCGAGCTTGCAGCCGGAAGCCACTCGGTGGCGACCCGCCACCGGCTCTCCCGGCTGCGGCCGGGCGAGGGCGGCGAGGCCTGGCAGACCGGCCCGCTACTCGTGACGCCGGCCGACCGCTGTACCTGAGCGCTAGCCGAGGGCGATCTCCAGCACGAACGCCAGGGCGATCGCGATCAGCGCGATGCCGATCGCGCGCCGAAGCGCATCCTCGGAGAACCGCCCCGTCACTCTCGCGCCGAGCCACGCGCCCGGCAAGGCGCCGGCGATGCCGACTCCCAACAGGCCCCACTCGATCTCGCCCAGCAAGGCGTGCGTCGCGAACGCGAACAAGCCGAGTGCGAACCCGACGAGGAGGTTCGTGCCGACCGCGCGTTGCGCGGTCAGGCCGACGCCGCGAAGAAGGGCGGGCATTCGCAGCGTCCCGAGGATGACGCCGACGGCGCCGCCGAGGACGCCGATCAGGAACCCGAAGACGACGGCCGAACCGACCCGCGGCTCGTCGGACGGCCGGCCACGGACGGGCCGCACAAGCAGGTCGATCCCGTTCCACGCAAGGATCGCCGCGATCGCCGCGAGCAGGAGGCGGGTCGGGAGCCGGTCGGTCAGGAGCGCCCCCGCAACTGCGCCTGCCACCGAAGGCGGCGTCATCCACGCGACGACGCGCCAGTCCACGCGACCGGCGCGCGCATGGCTGTATCCGCCTGACGCCGCGGAGGCGGCACTGATCCCGACGTTGGTTCCCGCGGCGGCTGCCGCGTCACCGGACAGAAGCAGGATGGCGGGAAGGCGCAGCGTCCCGAGGACGAGGCCCACCGCCGACCCGAGGTAGCCCGCGACAAAGCTCGCCGCGAAGGCTAGGAGGAGCGCCCAGGCTTCCAGAGGGGCTCGTCGCCGCCGGCGTTCGCCGCCCGCGCGAGGATGAAGAGGAGATCGGAGAGCCGGTTCAGGTAGACGGGGACGAGCGGATTGAGATCGACCTCCTCCGCCGCCTCGAGCACGTCGCGCTCGGCGCGGCGACTGACGGCCCGGGCGACGTGGAGCAAGGCTGCCGCCTCGCTCCCGCCCGGCAGGACGAAGCTCTTCAGCTCCGGCAGGTCGGCGTTGAAGCGGTCGCAGTCGGCTTCGAGGCTGTCGATCTGACTCTGGCTGACCCGCAGTCGGTCGGCGACGCCGAAGGGCACGCTGATGTCGGCGCCAACGTCGAAGAGCTCGTTCTGGACGCGCTCGAGGACGCCGCGAAGCTCGTCCGTGACGTCCGCCGCCAGCGCGAGGCCGAGCAGCGAGTTGAGCTCGTCGACCGTGCCGAACGCCGCGATCCGGCAGTCGAGCTTCGGCACGCGGCTGCCGTCCCCGAGGCTCGTCTCGCCGCGATCGCCGCCGCGCGTGTAGATCCGCGTCAGGCGAATCGGCTCATCGGCCTTCCGAGGCATGCACGAAAGCTTAGGTTCGGCGTCAGCCGGCCAGAGGAAATGTGTGCGTCACGCGCATGCGATCGAGGGCATACTCCTGCATGAGCGCGACCTCCGTGAGCTCGAAGCGGGCCGGGAGCAGCCCTGCCAGCCGCTTTTCTGCGCGCGTTCGTGTCCCCGCGCGATCGCCATGGTCGTTCAACGTCAGCGACGCGTGGGGTGGTGGATCGCTGTTCGGCACGCGGTACGGCGGGAACTCCGGGAACAGCTTCCACAAGGCGCGCATCGTCGCGCGCAGGTCATCGTCCGGCTCCGGGACGGCGTACACAGCGCCGCTATCGTCCCACTGCGCCAGCCGCGTGAGGTCGAAGACGAGCGGTGGGCGGGGCGCGAAGAACGCGCGAACGCGCTCGAGCTGCGACTCGTTCAGCTCCGCTACCGGCGCGAAGGGGTAGAGCAGCGTCAACGAGAGCGGGATGTGCTCCGGGATGCGCTCGGGGTACAGCTCGTCGTGCGCCTCGGCGAGCGCCGGCGACTGGTCGGCGAGGATCAGCGTGATCGCGGTCTCGAGCGGTCGATCGCCCGCGGCCACTAGCCTGCGGCCAGCTCGCGCTGCTTCAGCCCGAGGATCGAGCGGGCGAT
>JBOHAU010000075.1:0-9519 GCA_050698015.1 Gaiellaceae bacterium | reverse complement strand
GTCGGAGACGTCGAGCGGGTCGCCGCTCCTCACTTCGACGACGAGCACGGTCACGTCGCCCGCGGCGGTCTCGCGGGTGACGGAGTAGTCCGCCTCAGCCTTGCCGCCGCCTCCGCCGCCCTTCTTGGCCTCCTTGCGGGCCTGCGCCAGCTCGTTCCGCAGCTCGTCGGCCTCGCGCGAGCGCTCCTGCAGCAGCGCATAGGCCTCGCCGGACGTGACCGCCTCGATCCGCCGGGCGCCGGAGCCGACCGACCCCTCCGAGAGGACGACGAACGGGCCGATCTCCGCCGTCGAGCGGACGTGCGTGCCGCCGCAGAGCTCGCGCGAGTAGTCGTCGATCTCGACGACGCGGACCTCGTGGCCGTACTTCTCGCCGAAGAGCATCATCGCCCCGAGCTTCCGGGCCTCCTCGATCGGCGTGACGAAGGTCCGAACCGGGAGGTTCTGGAACACCTTCTCGTTCACGGCCTGCTCGATCTGCTCGCGCTCCTCCGGCGTGAGCGCCTTGTCGTAGGTGAAGTCGAAGCGGAGCTTGTCGGGCCGGACCGCGGACCCGGCCTGCCGCACCTGGTCGCCAAGGAGATCGCGGAGCGCCTGGTGCAGGAGGTGGGTCGCGGTGTGGTTCGCCATCGTCGGGAAGCGCACCGACCACGGGACCACCGCCCGCACACGGTCGCCCCCGTCGAAGCCCTTTCCTTCAAAGGTCAGCACCTGGTCGTCGCCGACCCGCGTCGCGCGGATCAGGTCGGCACGCGCGCCGGTCTCCTCGTTCTCGATGTAGCCGAAGTCGGAGACCTGGCCGCCGCCCTCGGGATAGAACGGCGAGCGCTCGAGCTTCGCCTGGAAGGTCCCGTCGCCGAGATCCTCGTACGCGAGGATCGCGGTCAGCGCCTCGGTCGTCTCGTAGCCCACGAAGTCGGTCGGGCGGGAGCCGTCCACGGCGATGGCGACCTCGGCGGCGGTCTTGGTCTTCGAGCGCGCCCGCTGCTCCGCCATCAAGCGCGAGAACTCCTCTTCATCCACCGCGAGACCGCGCTCGGCGGCGAGCTCGCGGGTCAGCTCGAGCGGAAAGCCGTAGGTGTCGTGAAGCTTGAAGGCGTCTTCGCCGGCGATGAAGTCGCCCGCCGCGATCTCCTCGAAGAGCCCCAGGCCGCGCTCGAGCGTCTGGGAGAAACGCTCCTCCTCGGCCCGCAGGACCTCCTTGATGCGGTCCCGGTTCTCCTCGAGCTCCGGGTACCACTGGGACATCTGGTCGGCGACGACGTCGGCGATGCGCCACAGGTCGGTGAGGCCGATGCCACGTGCCTGCTGGACGGCGCGGCGGATCACGCGGCGAAGGACATATCCACGGCCGTCGTTGGACGGCAACACGCCGTCGGCGACGAGGAAGGTCATCCCCCGTCCGTGGTCGGCGATGATCCGGTGCGCCTTCGTCGCCTTCTCGGAGCTCTGCCACGCGACGCCGCTCTCGTCCTCGATCCAATCCATGATCCCCTGGTAGCCGTCGGTCTCGTAGACCGAGATCACGCCCTGCTGAATCGCAGCGGTCCGCTCGAGCCCGAGGCCCGTGTCGATCACGGGCTTGGGAAGCGGCGTGAGCTTGCCGTCGGCGCCAAGGTTGAACTCCATGAAGACGAGGTTCCAGAACTCGAGGAAGCGCTCGCACGCATGGCCGGGAGCGCAGTCCGGCTCGCCGCAGCGCTCCTCGCCGCGGTCGTAGTACATCTCCGAGCATGGCCCGCATGGGCCGGTGTCCCCCGCCTGCCAGAAGTTCTCGGAGCGCGGCAGCCCGACGATCCGGTCTCGCGGCTGGCCGACCTTCTCCCAGGCCGCGATCGCGACCTCGTCCTCGCCGAGCCCGAGCTCGGGGTCGCCCGCAAAGACGCTCACCCAGAGCCGGTCGAGGTCGATCTTCAGGTGCTCGGTGAGGAACTCCCAGGCGAGCTCGACCGCGCCTTCCTTGAAGTACTCGCCGATCGAGAAGTTGCCCATCATCTCGAAGAACGAGAGGTGGTAGCCGTCGAGGCCGACCTCGTCGATGTCGGTGGCCCGGAAGCACTTCTGGTAGGTCGTGAGCAGCGTCGCGGGCGCCTCCTTCTGACCGAGGAAATACGGCTTCAGCGGCTGCATTCCGGCGCTGATCAGCAGGGTCGATGTGTCCTCGGGAGGCGGGATCAGCGGCGCCGACGGCAGCCGCTTGTGGCCCTTCGACTCGAAGTAGCGAAGGAAGCCCTCACGGAGCTCGGGGGTGCTGCGCATGGCCTCGATTCTAGGTGCGGGCAGCGACGGCCCAGTCGCGGACGAGCCGGGCCACCTCGGGCCCGGCGTCGGCGATCAGGTCGTGGCCGGCGTCTTTGATGAAGCGGACGTCGGCGTCGGGAAAGCGCTCGGCAAAGACCGGCGCCCAACGCTCGTTCTGCTCCCTCGTCTCTTCCGGCTCCGTTGCGAGGAGCAGCAGGATCGGAATAGCGGCCTCGGCCACGGCCGGCCAGAGCTCGGTCACGCGCATCTTCGTAATGCCGTGCAGCACCGCTCCGCGAACCTCCGGCGAGGTGATGCCGATGAGCTCGCCGTCCTCCTCGCGCAGGCCGGCCTTGAGGGCTTCGAGCAGCTCGGGCGTGACCGGCCGCCGGAGCCCATCTTGCGCTTCGGTCTCGAACTCCTCCTTCCGGACGCGCACAGTGGCCTCCGGGGCCGCGGCGTCCGCGATCATGTCCTCCAGCGACTTTCCGTGCGGGAAGTTCGGCGAGTCGTGGTAGTCCATCTGCCCGCTGTCGACGAGGACGAGGCCCTCCACGCGCTCGGGCGCCCGCGCGGCGAACGCCAGCGCGATGCTGCCGCCCCAGGAGTGGCCCATCAGAATCGCCCGCTCGATCCCGCACTCGTCGAGCGCGCCGGCGAGCAGCTCGACCAGCGAGTCCAGCTCGTAGCGCTCCGGCGGCAGCGGCGGCGATTGCCCAAAGCCGGGAGCGTCGGGCGCGATCAGCCGGAAGCCGCCCTCCGCCAGCGTCGGCGCCAGCTCCGTCAGGTACGCGCCGGATTGCACCGCGCCGAGCGCGTGCCAGAAAACGAGCGGCCGGCCGTCTTCCGGACCCCACTCACGAACGTGCATCTCGCTCAGGCTACTTCGGTCTCCTCGGCGATTTCCTCGCGGATCTTCTCCAGCGAGCGCCGGATCAGCCTCGAGACGTGCATCTGGGAAATCCCGATCTGCTCGGCGATCTGCGACTGCGTGAGCCCGCGGAAGAACCGGAGGTGGAGGATGCGGCGCTCCCGCTGGTCGAGCACCTTGAAGCCGGGCGCGAGGACGGCGCGGTCCTCCGAGACCTCGTACTCGTGCTCCTCGCTCCCGAGCGACTCGAGCGGGTCGAGTTCACCGTCCTCGTCCGAGTTGGCGCCGGTGGACAGTGAGACGGAGCTGTAGGCGCGGCCGCTCTCGAGTGCCTCGAGCACCGCTTCCTCCTCGACCCCCGCCGCCTCGGCCAGCTCCGGAATCGTCGGCGAACGGCTCAGCTGCACCGTCAGCTGCTCGATCAGCTTGGAGATCTGCACGTTCAACTCCTGGAGACCCCGGGGTACGCGTACGGACCAGCCCTTGTCGCGGAAGTGCCGCTTGATCTCGCCGATGATGTTCGGCGTCGCGTAGGTCGTCAGCTCGACGCCGCGTTCGAGGTCGAAGCGGTCGATCGCCTTGATCAGGCCGATCGCGCCGATCTGGACGATGTCGTCGAGCTGCTCACCCCGGTACGAGTAGCGGCGCGCGAGCGACCGGACGAGCGACATGTACCGCTCGATCAGCTCCTCCCTGGCCTGGAGATCGCCCTCCTCGTGGTACTTGCGGAGCAGGACCTTGTCGTCGCTGGCCATCAGTGCCCCGTCCAGTCATGCCGCCGAGTTTCTGGGTCGCGAGCACCAAGCCAGAGTTCGCACTCCAACGAGCCAAGGTCTGAAGACCTTGGTGAGGCGGAGGGTGGGCTCTGGCGCCGCGTGATCGTGGGCCAGAAGCCGGCATGTATGGCTGGGCGGGGCACTAGGGTTGACGCTCCACTCGCTTGCGCAGCTCGACCCAGGCGCCGTCGTCACGATCGCTGACCGAGTACCCGTCGACGACCGCGTCGAGCAGCCGCCCCAGCGAGAGCGAGTCACCGAGCTCGCCCTCCAGTTCGGCCCGGAGGTCGCCGCCGCTGAACGGTCCAACCGTCGCATGCAGCTCGTTGTCGTCGATGTCGAGCGAGACCGTCACCTCTTCCGCGCCGTCACGTCGCTCGAGCAGGCCGTCGAGAGCGAGCTCGAGCTCCTCGAGCGACTCGACGGTCACGTCGAGACGTGTCGCGAGCCCGGCGAGCACGAGGCGAGCGACGCCGAAGAACCGTCGCTCCCGCGGCATCGTGAGCGTGATCTGGTCGGTCATGATTCTGCGGTCACTTCCCTCAACGGGCCTGAGCGCCCTGCCGGTGCGGTCACTAACGGCGGGAGGACGTTACCCGCCCGGCGCCGACCACGACGCCACGCTTGTAGAGAACGGCCGCCTGGCCGATGGCGGCGCCGTAGACCGGCTCGTCGAGCACGACTCGGAAGCCGCGCGAGAGCACCTCGACGTTCCCGGGTACGGCGGGCGAGCGATACCGCAACTTGACGTCGGCCCGGTCGACTCCGACGTGGAGCTTGCCCTCCGCGCGAATGGTTCGGCGCGCGAGCGACTGGCGCGGCCCGACGACGACGCGATTGCTCTGCGGGAGGGTCTCGACCGCATAGAGCGGCGTCCCCGTCGCGACGCCGAGCCCCTTCCGCTGCCCCGGAGTGAACCGCCAGAACCCCTGATGCGAGCCGACCACCTCACCGTGTTCGTCCACGATCTCCCCGGCGTCCGGGGTCAGGCCCCGACGCTCCAGGAACGCGCGGTAGTCGGCACCTCCGAGGAAGCACGCCTCCTGGCTCTCGGTCCGCCCGGCGACCGCGAGCCCGGCTCGAGCTGCCTCGGCGCGGGTCTCGTCTTTTGTCTGGTCGCCGAGCGGAAACCAGATGCGGTCGAGGGCGCGTGGATCGAGGCGCGCGAGCATGTACGACTGGTCCTTCGTCTCGTCGAGGGCGCGCGCCAGCAACAGCCGCCCGCGATGCCGGACGATCCGCGCGTAGTGGCCGGTCGCGAGTCGGCCCGCGCCGGCCTGCCCGGCGAAGGCGAGCAGCCGCGCAAAGCGGAAGAACCCGTTGCAGCTGATGCAGGGGTTGGGCGTCTCCCCGCGCTCGTAGCCCCGCACGAACGGCTCGACGATCGCGCGGAGGAAGTCTTCGCGAGCATCAAGCGTGACGTGCGGAACGCCGAGCGAGTGGCAGGTCCGCCGCGCGGCGAGGACGGCCTCGGGGGAGCAGCAGGCCCGGTCGAGGTCCGGCGCCTCCGGGTCGATCCAGAGACGAAGTGTCACCCCGATCGTCTTCGGCCCGGCCCGCAGCAGCGCGACGGCGCTGTCAACGCCGCCGCTCATCGCCACCGCGATTCGATCCGGGTCCGGCGCCGCCTTGAAGACCGGGCCGAGCGCGTTCGCGAGCGCATCGACTGCGAGCTCGTCGCCACCGACCGCCGCCGCCTCGAGCAGCGTCAGCCCCTCGAGCGGCCTGTCGAGCCCTTCGGCGTCGGCGCTGACGATCCGGTCGCCATCGACGGACAAGCGAACGATCTGCCAATCGCCGTTCCTCGAGGAATCTCCAACGACCTCGATCATGGGACCAAGGTAGCCGGAAAGGCACAGGGTGCCAGGCTGAAGCCTGGCACCGACATCAAAAAGTGCTCCACCCTGCCGATGTCGCCGCGCCTAGCGAACCTGGACAAACCAGGTGGGTGCCCGGCCGATCCGGGTTCTGAGGCCCGAAGCGGACTCGAGCTCCCTTCGCGTGTGTGTTGGTTCACGTTTTGACGCGACGCCACGCACAGGGTCGAGCACTCTCACCTTAGACGCCCTCAGCCCCGCGGGCGAGCGAAGCGCCAGCGGATCGTCGTCCGCCCTTCGACGCCGAGCTCCCGCGCCAGCGCCTCGGTCAGCCCGAACTGGACCGCCGCGCTTCCCGGTCCACGGGCGACGACCTGGGTCAGCATCACCGTTCGCCCGTGGCCGATGTAGATCTTCGCGCCGCACACGAGGACCGGATGCGAGACACCGAGCGTCTCGCGCTCGAGGACGAGTCCGCACGCCGTCGGCCGTCCGTAGGCGCGTGGCGATTCGAGCCCGGCGAGTGCCTCGTACCATCCTCCGCCGGGGGCGGGCACCGCGGCCGGGAGATCGTTCGCGCTTCGCGCGCCGCCTCGCTGCTCGGCGATCCCGAGCGCCACCGTGACGGCGAGAAGCGTCGCCGCGCCGAGGAGCAACGCCCGTTGCGCGAGCCTCACGCTCACGAGGCGGTCGCCGGCTCCCGCTCCGAGGCGAGGACGTCGGCAAACGACTCTCGGACGAGCGCGTCGAACTCGATCGGCAGGTCGCCGTCCGCGTTGGCGAACCCGCGCAGATGGATCAGGAGCGCCGTCCACTCCTCGTAGTGTTCGTCATCGGGAGCGTCGCGCACCGCGCGTTGAAGCTCCCACAGATTCCACTCGCGCGCCGGGCCTTGAACGGCCGGCTCGGGCTCGGGCTGCGGTGGGGGCCGCGACACAGCCTCCGGCTCGGGGCGACGTTCGACCAAGTGGCGTCTCGGCTTCGGTTTCGGAGGCTCCGGAGGAAGCGGCGGCCGGGCCGCTGGCGAGGATCGCCCGCGCACTCCGTTCACTCACCGTCGGCTGGGGCTCTGGTTCAGGTTTCGGCTCCGGTTCGCCCACGGCCACCTCGGGCGCGGGCTCGACGTCGACCGGCTCGACGTGGGCGGGCGGCTCGCGCGCAGGCTCCCCCTCGGCCTCGGTCCCCCGTGCCGCCGCCTTCGTGCTCGCGCGCTCGAGCAGGGCGACGAGCACCAAGGCGACGAACACGACGACACCGAGCACGATCGGATCGAATCCCGCCAGCCCGAGGCCGAGCGCGACGAGGATCAGCAAGGCGGTCTCGCCCGCCAGGCGAAGGCCGGCCGACGGCACTAGTGCCCCCTCCAGTGATGCCGCCGAGTCTCTGGGTCGCGAGCACCAAGCCAGAGGCCGCGCTCCGACGAGCCAAGGCTGGAGAGCCTTGGTGAGGAGGAGCGTGGGCTCTGGGGCCGCGTGATCGCGGGCCAGAGGCCGGCATGCATTGCTGGAGGGGGCACTTACGCACCACCCCCGCTGGCGGCGCGATTCCGACGCCAGAACCGACGCCGCGGTACCTGCTCGACCTCGCGGATCTCGGTCGTTTCCGCGGGCTCCGGCTCAGGCTCGACGGCGGGAGGACTCCGCCGAACGAACGCCGGAAATCGCGGCCCTTCAGCCCAGACGGCCAGCTCGAACAGACAGACGAGCAGCCAGGCGATGGCCATGACTACGACGATCGCCGTCGGGCTGAGCTCGGCGAAGCCGGCGCCGATCGCGAGCGCGATCAGGAACGCGACCTCGAGCGCAAACCTGGGCCCTAGCCCCTCCACTATGCGAGAAGGCTACTAACCGGTCATTCCGGCAAAGCCGCAATGACCTTCGACGGTCGGCATCGCAAGCGATGCCTAGGCGTACGGGTTGGTCTCGTCGGAGCCGCTCGGCTCCGGCGGCTTCGGCTGCTCCGGGTTTGCCGGCTTCTCGCCCTCGGGCTCTGGGGCGGAGGCAGGCGCTTCGGGGCGGGTCGGCAGCTCCTGCGGGCGTGCCTCCTCAACCTCTTGGGTCGCGGCTCGGATGAGCGCCTCGGAGACGCCCGAGATCGCGTCGTCGCCGAGGCCGGCTGCGGAGAGATATTGCTCGGCGCCCTGCTGGGCGCGCGTCATGATCGCGGTCGCTTGCGCACGCGCCCACTCGAGCGTCTGCTCGACCTCGGCCCGCGCCGCGTTCGTCAGCTCGGTCGCCTGGTGGCGCGCCTGCTCGAGCAGCCGGGCCCCGCGGCCCTCCGCCTCGCGGAGCTCCTGGGTCGCCTGGCGGTTTGCGTCGGCCAGGAGCTGGCGAGCCTCGTTCCGCGCCGCGTTGACGATCTCGGCTCGCTGCCGTTCGCTCTCCTGCCGGAAGCTCTCGACCTCGCCTTCGCGCTTCGTCACGCCGGTCTGCGTGGGTTCACCGCTGGACGCGAAAACCTGCCGAAAGTATGCCTGGTCAATCGGCGGATTTCGCATCTCTCCTTAACTGGAGCCCGAGCTCCGCGAGTTGCTCGTCCGGCACCTCCGTCGGCGCGCCGCTCATCGGGTCGACGCCGGCTTGGTTCTTCGGGAACGCCTGAGTGTCGCGGATGTACTGCTCATCGAGCAGCGCCATCGTCAGGCGGTCGATCCCGGACGCGATCCCGCCGTGCGGCGGAGCGCCCATCGCCAGCGCGTCGAGCAGGAAGCCGAACTTCGCGCGCTGCTCCTCCGGCGTGATGCCGAGGAAGTCGAACAGCCGCGCCTGGAGCTCGGGTTCGTGGATCCGGATCGAGCCACCCGCGAGCTCGATCCCGTTGCCGACGAGGTCGTAGGCGACGGCGCTTGCAGCGCCCGGGTCGTTGTCGAGCAGCGGCAGGCTGTCGTCGGTCGGCCGTGTGAACGGGTGGTGCTGGGCCGTCCAGCGACCTTCCTCCTCGTTCCATTCGAGCAGCGGCATCGGGGTCACCCACAGGAACTCCCAGGCGTCGCGGTCGATCAGGTCCAGCTCCCGTCCGAGGTGGAGCCGGAGAAGGCCGAGCACCTTGCTCGCGAGCTTGGGCGTATCGGCGACGAAGAGCGCCGTTCTGGCGGGCTCACGGAAGGACTCGAGCTCGCGCTCGGAGAGGAACTTCGCGATCGGCGACGAGACTTCGCCGTCCGCGCGGAAGACCACGTACGCGAGCCCCTTCGCCCCCCAGGGCTTCGCCATGTCCTCGAGCTTCTGAATCTCGGCACGGGAGAGCTCACGCGACACGCTGAGGTAGCGCACGACCTCCGCGTACGCGAAGACACCGAACTCTGAGTCTCTCGTGACCTCGGTCGCGTCCTGGATCTCGAGCCCGAAGCGGAGGTCTGGCTTGTCCGAGCCGAAGCGACGCTCGGCCTCCTGCCAGGACATGCGCCGGAAGGGCGTCTCGAGCTCGACACCGATCGTCTCGCGCCAGATACGGGGGACGATGCGCTCCATCAGCGCGAACACGTACTCCTGGTCGGCGAATGCCATCTCGACGTCGAGCTGGGTGAGCTCCTGAAGCCGATCGGCGCGGAGATCCTCGTCCCGGAAGCAGCGGGCGATCTGGTAGTAGCGCTCGAAGCCGGAGATGACGAGTAGCTGCTTGTAGATCTGGGGCGACTGCGGAAGTGCGAAGAACTTGCCCTTCTGGAGCCGGGTCGGCACGAGGAAATCGCGCGCGCCTTCCGGGGTCGGCTTGGCCATGATCGGCGTCTCGATGTCGATGAAGCCGGCGGCCTCCATCTCCTGCCGGATGATCGACACGAGCTCGGCGCGCGTTCGGATGTTGCGCTGGAGCC
>JBOHAU010000074.1:0-10725 GCA_050698015.1 Gaiellaceae bacterium | reverse complement strand
ACCAGCGGTTGACCGCTTCCTGCACGAGCTCCCGCTGCTCGTCGGTGCCGTTCATCATCGTCAGGATCACGTCCCGGCCGTGGAGGATGTGGAACGACTCCTCCCAGCAGATCTTCTTCATGATCCGAGCGTAGGGCGCGTACGAGCACTTGAGCAGCGCCTTCTGGCTGATGATCGCCGCGGCGTCGACGAGCCAGGCGATGACGCCGACGTCGCCCCACGTCTTCGTCGGATAGTGGAAGACGTTGTGGAACTTGCTCTTGCCCGAGATCAGGTCCTCGAGGCACTGCTCGCGGGGCTTGCCGAGGTCCGCGACGACGCGGTAGATCAGCTGCGAGTGGCCGACCTCGTCCTGGACCTTGGCGGTCAGCGCGAGCTTGCGCTGGAGCGTGGGCGCACGGAGGATCCACTCGCGCTCGGGGAGCACGCCCATCAGCTCCGAGTTGCCGTGCATCTCGATGAACTTGACGAGCTTCGCGCGGTACTCGTCGGGCATCGAGTCGTTCGTCTCGACCTGGCCGCCGCCTTGTACGTAATCGAGGAACTGCTCGTCGGTCACCTCGCGCTCCTTCCGAACGATCGTTAGGGTCCAATCGTACTATGGCCACACGCCGAGCTGAGCTAACTCGCGAGGCGGCCCGGCTCTTCGCCGAGCGCGGGTACCACGGCACCTCGATCGGCGACCTCGCGAAGGCGATGGGCGTGCAGAAGGGCTCGCTCTACGCCCACATCGAGTCCAAGCAGGACCTGCTCTTCGAGGCGATGCGCGAGGGCGCGGAGGCGTTCCATGCAGCGCTCGACGCGATTCCGGACGACCTGAGGGTGACCGAGCGCATCCGGCTCGCGCTGCGGGCTCACCTGCGGGTCGTCGCCGAGCAGCTCGAGATCGCGACCGTCTTCGTGCGCGAGTGGCGGTACCTGGAGGGCGAGCGCGCGGCCGAGTTCCTGGCGGAGCGCCGCCGCTACGAGGAGCGCTTCCGCGCTCTCTTCCGCGAGGGCCGCGAGCTCGGCGAGCTTCGCACCGACCTCGACGACCAGGCGGCGGTCCTGCTCGTCCTCTCGGCGGCGAACTGGGCGTACACGTGGCTCCCCCGGGACGCCGACACCGACGAGCTGGCCGACCGCTTCTTCGCGATCCTGGTGGACGGGGTCCGCGGCTACTCGACGCCCGCGTAGCGGATCGCTCGAGCTGCCCCCCGTCGGGATCCTCGGAGAAGACCCCGACGGCAATGCTGCCGTCGCGTCGGGATCGTCCGTCTCGACGGCAACGTCGTCGATCCGTGGCATGGTGGCGGCACCATGGCCAAGCCGCTTCTGATCGTCAATCCCACCGCAAGCGCAGTCACGGAGGAACGCGCCGCCACGGTGGCGGCGGTCCTCGACGCCGAGGCGGTCGAGACGACCAGGCCGGGCCACGCCACCGAGCTCGCTGCGGAGTCGGAGGCGGAGGCGATCGTGGTCTTCGGCGGCGACGGCGCCTTCAACGAGGCGCTGAACGGCGCAAGGGCCGGTGTTGCCCTGGGGTTCGTTCCCGGCGGGGGGTCGAGCGTGCTCCCGCGCGCACTCGGTCTCCGGCGCGAGCCGGACGCTGCGGCGAGGCAGATCGCCGCAGCTCTCGCCGTCGGACGCAAGCGCCGGATCTCGGTCGGTCGGGTCAACGGGCGGCGCTTCGGCTTCGCGGCAGGCGTCGGCTTTCCGGCCGAGATCGTGCGGCGGGTGGACGAGCTCGGACGCGCGAACGGCCGCCGCCCGCCGGATCGCACGTTTGCGCTGGCAGTTGTGCGCGCCCTGATCGATCGCCGCGGTCGGCTCGCGCCGATGCTCGAAGTGGACGGGGAAACGGCGGCGTTTGCCCTGGTCGCGAACGGCGATCCGTACACCTATCTCGCCCGGCTCCCGCTCCACTTCGCGCCGAACGCAAGCTTCGAGGACGGGCTCGATCTAGTCGCCCCCCGCCTCGTCCGTCCTCGTTCGATCCCGGGTCTGACCGCCGCTGCGTTGCTGGGTCGTCGCGCCTCCGGCGTGATCTACCGCCACGACCTCGACCGGATCCAGGTGGTATGCGCGGAACCACTGCCGCTCCAGGTCGACGGCGAGGACCTCGGCGACGTGGAAGAGGCGCTGTTCGAGAGCGAGCGTGAGGCTCTAACGGTCCTGGTCTGACGGCGTCTCAAAGGGCGACGGCATGACCGGACGGCTGGTTGCCCTCGTTCCTCTCGGACTGGCTCTCGCTGGGTTACCGGCCGACGCAGCCGGAGACCGCCCGGCCATCCTCGAAGCCCGGCCGCTTCCGCTCGTAGAGCGCTGCGTCACGCGCGCTGAGCGGCGTCGCGTCGTGCGCTTTAGGGCCGCCGACGGAGCGAGGCTCGTGGGCATCCTGCTCGGCTCAGGCCGAAAGGCTGTCGTTCTCGCGCACCAGGGCGGAGGAGGCGCGCCGGGGAACCTGTGTGCGTGGATGCCCTACGCGCGTACGCTCAGGGCCGCAGGCTACCGCGTCCTCGTCTTCGACCATCGCGGCTTCAGCTCATCGCCGTACGTGTTCCGGCGCTCGAGCCGAGTGGACCTCGACGTCGTCGGCGCGGTCCGGTTCGTCCGTGCCCGCGGGGCAACCGACGTCGTGCTCGGCGGTGCTTCCCTCGGCGGCGCCGCGGTCGTCGTCGCGGGCGCGAACATCCGGCCGGCGGTTCGCGGCGTCTTCACGGTCGGCGCTACGCACACGTACGAGAGCGTCGACGCGCTTGCCGCTTCTCGGCGGCTCACCGTCCCGGCCCTGTTCGTCGCGACGGAGAGCGACGCCGTCGGGCCATTCGTTGAGCAGGCGAAGGCGATGCACGAGGCCTCGCCGGCGACCGACAAGCGACTCGCGATCTTCCCCGGGACCGAACACGGCGCGCCGCAGCTCCGCAGCCGGCGGCCGAAGGAGCTCGTCGACGCCTGGATTCGAGACCATCTGGCGACCTCCCCGAGCTATGCGGCGGTCGGCGGCTGGCAGCGGATCGAGCCTGGAGGTCGCACCTCCTGCGCCCGCGGCGGCCGCTTTGCCTTCTGGCTGCGACGCGCTGATCCGAAGCGGGTGGTGATCTTCTTCCAGGGCGGCGGCGGGTGCTTCGACGTTCGGAGCTGCGCCCCGGGGAGCACCTGGTTCGACGACCGCGTCGACGAAGCTGACGATCCTGCGTTCAACGGCGGATTGCTCGACCTGGCCGACGCCAGGAATCCGTTCCGCGACTGGTCGTTCCTCTACGTCCCCTCCTGCACGGGCGACGTACACGTCGGCGATCGGGTCGCGACCTACGGCCCGACTCGGATCCGGCACCGAGGCTGGGTGAACGCACGCGCCGCGCTCGCACGCGCGTTCCGGGAGTTCCCGAGTCCCGGCACCGTGCTGATGACCGGTTGCAGCGCGGGCAGCGTCGGCTCGGCGTTCCACGTTCCCGCCGTCATCTCTCGGTGGCCCCGCGCGAGGGTGACGCAGCTTGGCGACTCGCTCGCCTTCGTCTTCCACCGGCCGCTTTCGCTCGTCGACTGGGGCGCGCACGCCCGCTTCCCCGGCTTCTTCCGGATTGGCAACCGCCGCTTCACGATGGTCGAGTACCTCGGCGCGCTCGCGAAGCGGTACCCGGCGCGTCGGTTCGCCCGCTTCAACTACGCCTCGGACGACGTCCAGGAGCGCTTCTACGTCGCAGTCGGCGGACAGGAGGACGGCTTCGAGCCGCGGCTCCAGCGCGCGGAGGCGCAGCTGAAGCGTCTGCCGAACTACCGCTCGTACCTCGCCTGCGGCGGCGACCACTGCGTCACGCCGCGGGAGACGTTCTTCACCCTGCGCGTCGGCGGCGTTCGCGTTCGGGATTGGGTTCGGCGGCTGGCTTCGGGGCAGAGCGTCGGCTGCCCCGCGTGCCGTCGCTGATTTCGCTCGGATAGCCTCTCCCGCTGGAATGGCCCAGGTCCTTCCTGACGAGCGTGAGCTTCGCCGCGTGATCGGCAACGGCGAGGATCTGCCCGACGGCGAGGTCGAGGGCCTCGACGAGCGTGACCTGATCGAGCTCTATCGCGGGATGGTGCTGCTGCGCACCTACGACGAGCGCTCGCTCGTCTACCACCGCCAGGGGAGGATCGGCACCTACGCGATCTTCTGGAACCACGAGGCGATGCAGGCGGGCGCGGTGTATGCCCTCGAGCGCGACGACTGGGTCTTCCCGAGCTACCGGGAGTCGGCGATCGGGCTCCTCCGCGGGATGCCCGCCTCGACCGTGCTCTCCTGGTGGCGCGGCCATCCGGCCGGCTGGTGGAACCCGCTCGACTACAACGTTGCCTCGATCTGCGTGCCGATCGGGACGCACGTGCCGCACGCGGCCGGCCTCGCGTGGGGGAAGAAGCTCCGTGGCGAGCCGGC
The DNA here is from genome assembly GCA_050698015.1 of Gaiellaceae bacterium. Lineage (GTDB taxonomy): Bacteria > Actinomycetota > Thermoleophilia > Gaiellales > Gaiellaceae > JACDAN01. The sequence continues at coordinate 6,332 of JBOHAU010000074.1, read as the reverse complement.
CTGTGCAATCGTCTTCTTCGGGGACGGCGCCACCTCGGAGGGCTCGTTCCACGAGGGTGCGAACTTCGCCGGAGTAATGCGCGCGCCACTCGTCCTCTTCTGCAACAACAACAGCTGGGCGATCTCGACGCCGCTCTCGGCCCAGACCGCCGCCGAGACACTGGCCGACAAGGCGGCGGGCTACGGGATGCCCGGCGTCCGAGTCGACGGCGGCGACGTGCTCGCCGTCTACGAGGCGACCCGGGAGGCGGTCGAGCGCGCCCGGGCCGGGGAGGGGCCGACCTTCATCGAGGCCGTCAGCTATCGGGCGGCGCCGCACGCGACTGCCGACGATCCGAGCGCCTACGTCGATCCGGCGCGGGTCGAAGAGGAGAAGCGCAACGAGTGCCTCGGCCGCTACGAGCGCTACCTGCGCCGCATCGGCGTGCTCACGGACGAGGTCGCGGGGGAGATCCGCGCCGAGGCGCTGGACGTGATGCGCGAGGGTATCGCCGCGGCCGAGGCGGAGCCGGAGGCGGATCCGGAGCTCCTGTTCAAGAACGCGTACGTCGACCCACCGCCTTCGCTCACCGATGGCTGAGAAGCTCCTGATCGAAGCCATCAACGACTGCTTCCACGTCGAGCTCGGCCGTGACGAGAACGTGATCGTGATGGGCGAGGACGTGGGGCGCGCGGGGGGCGTGTTCCGTGCCACGGCCGGTCTACGCGATCGCTTCGGCCCGGACCGCTGTGTCGACACGCCGCTCGCCGAGGCCGGCATCGCCGGGACCGCCGTCGGCCTCTGCATGGCCGGCTGGCGCCCGGTGTGCGAGATGCAGTACGACGCGTTCAGCTACCCCGCGCTCGACCAGCTGATCACGCACGTGGGCCGCTACCGCTGGCGCACCGGTGGAGGAATGGAGTTCCCGATCACGATCCGGATGCCGTACGGGGGCGGCGTGCGGGCGCCCGAGCTCCACGACGACTCGCCGGAGGCCTACTACGTGCACACGCCGGGCGTAAAGGTCGCGATCCCGTCGACACCGGCGGATGCAAAGGGACTGCTCGCCGCGGCGATCCGTGACCCCGATCCCGTCGTCGTGTTCGAGCCGAAACTTCACTACCGGACGATGCGCGGCGAGGTGCCGGAAGGCGAGCACGTCGTGCCGCTCGGCAAGGCACGCCTTGCGCGCGAGGGGACCGACGTCTCCCTCGTCGCCTACGGCGCGATGGTCCCGCTCTGCGAGGAGGTGGCCGACGCACTCGAGGGGGATGCGAGCATCGAGGTGCTCGACGTCCGGTCGCTGAAGCCCCTGGACGAGGAAGCGCTTCTGGCAACCGCTGCGAAGACCGGACGGGTGGTGATCGTCCAGGAGGCGCCGCGGGTGGCGGGCTTCGGCGCCGAGCTGGCGGCGATCCTCGCCGAGAAGGCGATCCTCGACCTGCGCGGGCCCGTGCTGCGCGTCACCGGCTACGACGTCCCGTATCCGTACTGGCAGATCGAGGACGCCTACATGCCCTCGGTCGAGCGCGTCGTTGCCGCAGTGCGCAAGCTACTCGAGTTCTGACGTGACCCGGCGGACGCTGGTCTGGCGGGGTCTCGACCTGCCGTTGATGGAGATCGCGCGCGCGGAGGTCGGCGGCTCGGAGCTGCGTGCACGCGGGACGCAGATCGGTGTCTCGTACGAGCTTCGCTACGCGCTCGAGTCTGGGCGGCTGCGCGCCGAGATCGTCGGGGGGCCGAGCATCGACGTCGGCCTCGAGGGCACAGACTTCTTCGACCTCGGCTACTCGCCGCTCTTCAACTCGCTGCCGGTGCTGGCGGGCCTGGAGGCGACCGCCGACTTCGTCATGACGTTCGTGCACGTCCCGGAGCTCGAGGTGTCGCGCTCCGAGCAGCGATACGAGCCGCTCGGAGAGGGCCTCGTGCGGTACAGCTCGGGCTCGTTCGTCGCTGAGATCGCTTTCGACCAGGAAGGCTTCGTCACGCGCTACGAAGGGCTCGCGGAGAGGGTCGGCTAGGTGGCGGCCTCGCACGAGCTGCCTCGGGACGCGCGCAACCTCCACGGGTACTTCTCGTCGCAGCTCGAGCCCGTGCTCGAGATCGACGCGGGTGACTCGGTTCGGATCTCGACACCGAACAACGGTTGGTTCGTTGCGCCGGGAGAGCGAATCGAGCCCAGCAACCCGGAGCTCGACGTAGGGCACTCGATCGCAGGGCCGATCGCAGTCCGCGGCGCCTTGGCCGGCCAGACGCTCGTCGTCGGGATCGACGACGTCACGCCGGGGAGCTGGGGCGAGACCTACGCGGAAGATCACCGCGTGGAGTGGGAGCTCGCCGACGGAGTCGGACGCTCGCTGGGCCGCGAGCTCGACCTGGCGCCGTTTCTCGGCGTGATGGGGATGCCCCCGCCGGACCCGGGAGTCCACTCGACCGTTCCGCCGCGGCGATGGGGCGGGAACATCGACTGCAAGGAGCTCGTCGCCGGCACCACGCTCTACCTGCCGATCCCGGTCGACGGCGCCCTCTTCTCGGCGGGAGACGGGCACGCCGCGCAGGGCGACGGTGAGGTCTCGGGCTATGCGATCGAGACACCGACGGAGGCCGCGCTGACCCTCGACGTCCGCGACGACCTGCCACTCGAGTGGCCGATCGCGCGGATCGAGGGAGCCTGGCTCACGTTCGGCTTCGACGAGCGCTTGGGACGGGCGGCGTCCGTCGCCGTCGAGGGCATGCTCGCGCTGATGGCCCGCGAGCTCGGAGTGATCGGCGGCGACGCGCGGATCCTCGCGAGCGTCGGCGTCGATCTTCACGTCACCCAGATCGTGAACGGCGCGATGGGCGTCCACGCCGAGCTGCGCGACGACGCGTTCCGGTGAGACGTCGCTTGCGATGTCGACTTCAGGACGCGCGGGCTTTGCCCGTGCGTCCGTCTGAAACGACCGGTCGACTCGTTGGGAGTTCGGAGCTGCGGCCGTGACGGAGAGGGTTCGGTTGATCCTCGAGCGAGCCCAGTCGGGCTACCGCCTCCGGGACGCGGCGACGGGCGAGCCGGTCCGCTGGGAGGATCCGCGCATCCGGGTCGTTCCCGTCGCTGGTGTCTCGTATCGCGCCGAGGCGCTCCCCGACGACTCGTTCGAGCCCGGGCGGCGCCTGGCGCTCGTTCCCGAGCCCGACAACGAGCACGACCCGAATGCGGTCGGGATCTGGAACGAGGACCGCACGCTCCAGCTCGGCTACGTCCCGCGCGATGTTGCGCCGGAGCTCGCCGGCGACGAGCAGGCGGTCTCGCTGTGGCGCGTCGAGGGAGGTCTTCGCGTCCTGATCGCCCCGCCCGATGCCTGGATCGGTCGGCCTAGATAGATTCCGCCGCCGTGGCCTACGAATTCAAACTCCCCGACCTGGGCGAGGGCCTGACCGAGGGCGAGATCGCCCGCTGGCTCGTCCAGGAGGGCCAGGAGGTCTCGGAGGACGACCCGCTCGTCGAGATCCAGACCGACAAGACGACGGTGGAGATCCCGTCACCGGCGGCGGGGAAGGTGACGCGGATCATGGTCGGCGAGGGAGATGTCGTCCCTGTGGGCACCGTCCTCGTCGTCATCGGCGGCGACGGCGCGGATCCCGGTCCCGAGGCGAGCCCCGAGCGCGAAGAGAAGGTCCGGGCGACGCCGCTCGTCCGCAGGCTCGCCCAGGAGCTCGGCGTCGAGCTCGACGGCATCCAGGGGACCGGCCCGCAGGGGCGCATCACGGAGCAGGACGTCCGCGGCGCGGCAGGCCCGTCGGAGGGGCGGCGGGAGCCCTTGCGAGGTGTGCGCCGCCTGATCGCCGAGCACGTGTCGAAGGCCCACCGAGAGGTGCCGCCCGTGACCTGGGTCGAGGAGTGCGACTTCGGCGCCGTCGATCTCCCGCTGCTGCTCCCGACGACGCTCAAGGCGTGCGCCGCTGCGCTGCAGGAGTTCCCTGAGCTGAACGCCCGGTTGGAGCGCGACGAGATCGTGTTCCTCAATCGCTACGACCTGGGCGTCGCCATCCAGACCGAGCAGGGCCTCGTCGTGCCGGTCGTCCGCGACTGCGACACTCGGTCGGTCGAGGAGCTGGACGCCGAGATCCGGCGGCTCGCCGACGAGGCGAGGACGGGTTCGCTCAAACCGGACGACCTCCGCGGCTCGACCTTCACCGTCACGAGCGCCGGCAAGGTGGCCGGGCTCTTCCAGACGCCGATCGTCAACCACCCGGAGGTGGCGATTTTGAGCATCGGGCGCATCGCGGACCGCCCGGTCGTCCGCGACGGCGAGATCGTCTCTCGTCCCGTTGGCTACGTGGCGCTCACCTTCGACCACCGAGTGGTCGACGGTGCCCGGGCGGCGGAGTTCGGCCTCGCCGTCATCCGCCGCCTCGAGCAGCGCTAGTCCTTACTCGTCGATCGTGAACAGCGGCGGGCCGGTGTACTCCTTCTGATCCCGGTCGTTGAGCTGACCGCGGATCTCGCCGCCGCCGAACGTCACCGTGTGGACGTTGGCGTACGTGTGACCGACCTTGATCGCAGCGAGGAACTCGTCCCACTCACGCTCGTTGCCGGGGCCGGCCCCTGGGCCGAGCCCGCGACCGCCGGCGTTCTGCAAATCGTTCCGGGTGAATGTGCCTTCAACGGTCCCTCCGGCTGCCAGAGGACAGACGGGCACCACCACACCCGCGGGCGGCTGAGGTCCGCCGGCGGGGTCGCCGTCACACAGCCAGACCGCAATCCCACCGTTCACGGACCGCTGTGCGAAGTGGATGTGGGCCTGCGTCACGGCTGACTCCAGGTCCCGGTACGACAGCGTGTAGTCGACGCTTTCCCCGTCGTTGGAGATCTTCATGTGGAAGCTGCCGAACCCGGCCGTGGAGATTGAGTTCACCTCCTGGTAGCCATTCAGCCGAGCGCTGTTCCGCCCGCTTCCGTCCCCGTCATGGCCGATCGCGACCGCCGCCACGGACAAGACGCCCGTTCCGAGCAGTGCGACCAGAAGTAGAACCTTCCTCATGCTCTCCCCTTCCTGGTTGGTTACTCCCGTTTCGAATACGGGGACCGCGGGAGATCGGATCGCCGCCCTAGACTGGTTCGGCTTTGTGGGACGTCTACTGGGTTGGCGTGTTTCTCGGCTTGGGAGTCGGGCTCGGGGTCGCCCTGGCGGGCGTCGTCGGCTCTCTCCGCTGGGGTCTCGCCGCGGCGGTGGTGCTCGCTACGGTCCTCGGTGCGGGTCTCGGCCTGGCGCTCGCCGGCATCGAGGATGCGATCGCCGGCGCGATCGGCGGCCTACTGGGCGCCGCCAGCACCCACAGACTGCTGAGCGGCACGCTGCGGCGAGGGGGAACCCGGCTCGCGGCCGCTGCACTCCTCGTAGCAGGCGGCTTGGTGGTCGCCCTGCTCGCGTTCATCCCGCTGGTCGGGTTCGTCGAGGCGGCGGTGCTGCCGGCGCTCTCCGCCCGTCTTCGCCGCCGCGCGCCGGAGCGGTACGCAGGACTTCGCACTCTTGCCCGCGACTAAGAAACTCATCCTCGTTGTCATCGACGGCCTGACAACGGACGTCTTCGAGGACGCAACGGAGCGCGGCTCGGCCCCAACACTGGCCGCACTTGCGGAGGTGGGGACCTATGCGCGCGCGACCTCCGCCTTCCCCTCGCTCACTCCCGTCTGCCTCGCCTCGCTCGCCACGGGCGGCGGGCCCGACGTCCACCACATCCCGCACCTGGTCTGGTACCACCGCGGCGAGCGGCGGGTCGTCGAGTACGGCTCGTCGTTCGGCGCGATGCGCGCCGTCGGCACGAGGCAGGCGATGAAGGACGCGATCGTCGAGATGAACGCCGAGCATCTCGCGAGCGGCGCGGTCACTGTCTACGAGGCGCTAGAGGACGAAGACTTCGTGACGGCCGCCGTCAACGTTCCCTGCTACCGGGGCCGGACGAGATATGTCCCATCAGTACCCGGGCTCGTGCGGCCCGTGAACGGCCCGCGACGGTTCTTCTACTACAACCTCTTCGAGTCGGATGTGACCGGTGCGCCACTCGCCGTTCGCGGCCGCGCAGGCGGTTCGGTCGACGCCTACGCCGCCGCGGTCGGGCGCTGGCTCGTCACGCGCGACGGGTTCGACTTCCTCGTCTTCTATCTCTCCGACTACGACTACGCCTCCCACGCCCAAGGCCCCGACGCGGCCCACGCCGCCCTCGCCCGCTGCGACGACGCGGTCGGGACGCTGATCGAAGCGGCGGGAGGGCCGGACGAGTTCCTCGAGCGCTACGCCGTGATCCTCTGCGCCGATCACGGGCAGACGCCGGTCAGCCGGGTGACGCGCTTGGAGGACGTCTTCCCGGA
>JBOHAU010000073.1:0-1831 GCA_050698015.1 Gaiellaceae bacterium | reverse complement strand
GCCCTCCTGCTCTACAGGATGGGACGACTGCGCTGGCTGGACGGGGAGCCCGCGGCCGGGGAGCAGCTCCTGTCCGATGCGGTTCGGCGTCTGGACGAGCTGGGCCTCGCAACCGAGGCCGCGGAGGCCCGGATTCACCTGGGTCGCTGCTACTGGGAGCTCGAGCGTCCCGACGAGGCGATGGAAGCCGTCGAGCAGGCCCGAGCAGCACTGGAACGGGAAGGGCCGTCGGCCGAGCTGGCGCTCGCCTACATCCGAATCGCGGGCTTTCATGCCTTCCGGCTCGACTACGACCTTTGCCGCGAGGCGGCCGAGCGCGGCGCCGAGATCGCAGAGCAGGCCTCGGCCGACTTCGAGCGCGTGTGGGCCCTGTCGTTCGTCGCGCTCGGCTGGTTCGGCACAGCCCGCGAGTTCGAGCTGTTCAGCCGGATCTACGAGGAATCGATCGAGAAGGGCTACTCGATCATCGCGGGAAACACGATTCACAACGAGATCTGGGATCGCGTCCACACGCTTGCCGGAGGAACTCGAGAGGCTGTCCAGAGATATGACCGCGTGTCCTTCGTCGCGCGGACGATCGGAGCCGAGATCTCGAAGAGCTGGGCCGAACTGGCAAGCGGCGACCCGCGAAAGGCCCTCGACCAGGCCCGACTGGCGATCGAGCGGCACGAGAGCGTGGGAAATCAGAAGTTCGAGTGGCGTGCCCGCCTAGCCGCCGTCGAAGCGCTGCTCGAGCTCGGCAGAAGCTCGGAAGCGGCAGAGGAGCTTCCGCCGCCTTCACCCGGCAAGGATCTCCAGGACATCGTCTACGACACGCCGGCACAGGTAGGGGTCGCGGTCGCGCTCGGGCGGAGGGAGGAGGCGGCGGAGCTCGGTCGGCGAGCGTCCAGCAACGACGAGCTGCTGCGGGTCAGTGGAACGGTGACCTACGCGGTGGAGGGATTGCTGGCGGGGGGATTGCTGGACGAGGCCAGAGCCGTCCTCAGCCGGGCGCGGCGTGCGCGGGCCGAGTTTGGACAGGCTGGGCTCGAGCTCTCCGAGGGACGGATCCTGCTCGAGTCCGGCAAGCCGGCCGAAGCTCGACCGTTCTTCGAGCGAGCGCTGGCCTCGTTCGAGGAGTCCGAGCTCCCGATCTGGGCATGGCGTGCCGCGGCGCTTGCGGCCGACGCGGCCGCTCAGTCCGGCGATGACGACGCGGCGCGTTCGCTGCTCGCGCAGTGCATCCGCGACGCCCATCGCGCGGGCGCGGTTCGGGCTCGAGACACCGCTCTCGCGACAGCCGAACGTTTCGGTATCGACGTCCCACCTCTCGAGGACGAGCCGGACTCCGATCTCGCCACGCCCGGTGTCCTCACAGCCGGTGAACGGATGGTGACGTCGATGTTCGCGGACGTTCGGGGCTACACGCCGCTCGCTGCGGCAAGCGCGCCGGAGGATCTCGCCGACCGCATGACGACGCTCCACCGTTGGGCTGCTGCGGAGGTAGGCAAACGGCAGGGCATCGTCGACAAATTCGCGGGCGACGCGGTGATGGCGACGTTCAACGTCACCGGCGCGCGAGTCGATCATGCGGCGCTTGCGCTGGACGCGGCGCTCGCGCTACGCGACAAGGCCGCGCTGATGGATCTTCCGGTCGGAATCGGGATCGCGGTCGGCCCGGCCGTGGTCAGCCGGTCGGTCGACGAACGGAACGTAAGCGTCCTTGGCTCGACGACGAACCTCGCCGCGCGCCTGCAGACGGCCGCCGGCGGGGGAGACATTTTGCTGAGCGACGAGGCTTACCGGCGGGTGTCCTCGTGGCTATCTGAACGCGGTCTGACAGCGGAGCCCG
>JBOHAU010000072.1:0-20848 GCA_050698015.1 Gaiellaceae bacterium | reverse complement strand
CACGTGGCCCGCGAGCCACAGCCAGGTCTATCCCGAGCTCGCGAAGCTGAGGGAGGCGGGCCTGATTCGCGAGAGCGGCTCCGCGCCGCGCGGCGGGCGTGTCTACCAGCTGACCGACGCGGGACTCGACGAGGTGCGCCGGTGGCTCCGCGAGACGGAGCCGTCGCGGACGGTCCGCGACGAGGCCGCCCTGCGCCTCTTCTTCCTCTGGCTGCTCGAGCCCGCCGCGGCCGAGGCGTATCTGCGCACCGAGGCCGAACGGGCGCGGGCGACGTTGGCCGAGTTCGAGCGGATCGCGGCGGAGGAGGATCCCGACAACCCGAAGACGCGCGCCTACCGCGTTGCGCTCGAGCTCGGGCTCCATGCCGCCCGCGCCAGGCTCGAGTGGGCCGAGTCGGCGCTCACAGCATCCGGCCGCCGCTCTCGGTGACCGCGATCACGTCTTCGACCCGCACCCCGAAGCGGCCGTCGAGGAGGATCGAGGGCTCGTCGGTGAACGTCATCCCGGCCTCGAGCGGCGTCTCGTCCTCGACGGAGAGGAAGGGGCGCTCGTGGATGTCGAGCCCGATCCCGTGCCCCATCCGGTGGCGGAAGCCGTCGCCGAGCCCGGCCGCCTGGATCGGAGCGCGGCAGGCGGCGTTCACGTCGCGCGCGAGCGCGCCCGGGACCGCCGCCGCCCGTCCCGCTTCCTGGGCGTCGAGCAGCACGCGCGTCACGCGCTCGTACTCCGCGGGCGGCTCGCCGCAGGGCAGCGTCCGGCCGAAGTCCGAGCAGTAGCCCTCGTGCACGGCGCCGAAGTCGAACAGGACGACCTCGCCATCGCGAAGCCCCTCGAGCGCACCCGCACCGTCGGAGTCGAGCCGGCGCTCGCCCCAGGTGAAGATGTGGGTTGGGAACGACGGGCCGCGCGAGCCGCGGGCCCGGAGCTCGTGCTCGACCGCCTCGACGAGGTCGATCATCGACGTGCCGGGGACGACGAGCGGCGCGACGGCGTCCATCGTCTCGCGCGCGATCGAGCAGGCATGCGCCATCAGATCGAGCTCCGCCTCCGATTTGACCCGCCGGAGCTCGTTCACGAGCGACGACCCCTCGGAGAGATCTGCGTCGGGCACGACGGCCAGCAGCTCGACGACTGTCTCCGCCCAGGCGCGCTGGCCGAGCGCGATCCGACGCGGCGAGCCGAGCTCGCCGATCGCCTCCGCGAACGCCGCCCGACCGTCGCCGTCGTCCTCGACGACGATTGTCCCCGGCGGCGGATCGCCCTCGAGGTGGAAGCGAACGAACATCCGCGGGAGTACGTAGACCGGCTCCCGGCCGGGCGCGAGGAACGCGCCGGTGACCCAGCCCTGTGCGTAGGAGATGTTCCCGAACGTCGGCAGGTCGCGCTCGATCCCAGTCAGGTACTCGAGGTCGGACCCGGGCGAGACGAAAAGCGCGTCGACGCCGCGCGGCGCGAGCAGCTCCGAGAGCCGCTCGCGCCGTCGCGTGTACTCGTTCTCGTCGATGCCTATCCGGCGTCCACCCAGTACGCGGCCGAGCCGAGGGCGGGCCACTCGCGCTCGGGGTCGGCGCGGTAGAGCGGGTTGAACGCGAACGCGGTCAGCCTGGGAGCCCCGGCCGTCGTGCTCGTGCCGTGCGCGATCATCGGCGCCCCGGGGGCCGACGCCGACGCGGCGTCGATCAGCCAGAGCCCCGCGGCGAAGAAGCCCGCGATCGGCAGGTTGGCGTCGATCGACCAGCCGGACGGCACGGTCGTGAACCAGGTCGGCGGGTCGACGATGGCCGTGTCCCTGGACGGGTACGCGCCCGTGATCGGGCTCCCGGTGCCCCCTGTGTTGTCCCAGAACACGATCCCGCTGCGGCCGTTGCCGGAGCGGGTGGCGGCGGTCAGCCCCGTGGCGAGCCCGCCGTTCGTGATGAAGGCGGCCCCGTTCGCGCCGCCGCCGATGTAGCCGCCGCCGGCGGCGAAGAACGCCGCTAGCCGCGCCCGCGCGGTCGCATTCGCCGGCGTGTTCGCCGGGTAGTTGGCAGTGCTGAAGACGACGTCGTAGCTCACGAGCGGGTCGGACGCGCCGTTCAGCGCCGTCGTGCCGACCGGGTCGGCGGTGAAGCCGAGATTCCGCAGCGACCAGACGCTCTGGTCGACGGCGTTCGTGAACACCGCGATTCGTGGCGAGCCGGCGACGTCCTCGAGCTGCGCCGGCGCCGTCGCGACCCGACGGAGCGTCAGGCCGGCGGCCTGTGCGGCTGGTCCGATCACCCCGGCCGTCGTGTCGTCGAAGAGCACTGTGCCTGCCGGGAAGCTGGCGCCGCCTGAGGTGAACGGGGCCGTCGCGAGCTTCGCGGTCAGACCGCCCTTCAGCAGCGTGTTCAGCGTCCGCACCGCGGTCGCCGCGTCGATCTCGAGCGCGTAGTAGTCGGCCGCGCCGCTCTCGACACCGCCGCCGAGGACGACGGGCTTCGCGATCGGCTGCGTGGTCTTCGCCGTGAACGGCACTCCGTTCGGCACCTGCAGCACGTCTGCGCCCCAGAGGTAGCCGTGGCTCCACGCCGCCGGCGGCGCGTAGAGGATGCCGATCCGGCTGGAGACGTCGACGCCGATTCCGAGCGCGGTCTCGGCGAGGCCCCGGTGGGCCTGCGCCATGTCGACGACGTAGGAACCCTCGTCGACCTCCTGGCCGATGACGACGGCGTCGGAGCGGAGCTGCCGCACCTCGATCCCGTTGAAGAGCAGCCAGTCGACGAGCCGGTTCGCCTCGGGGTTGCTGCGCTGGCCTGCGCCGACCGGGATCACGTACGCGGTCGGGAACTCGTGCATCCAGTTGTTCTCGACGTCGAACGGCGGCGGGCAACACGCGGGGCGTGCCTCGCCGGCGACGCCGCGCCGGTAGATCTCGAGCTGGTCGTTCAGCAGCTCGTTCCGGTTGGCCGTGTCATAGAGCAGCGTCGACCACGTCGTCACGAGCTGCGCCAGCAGCGACGCGTTGCGGCCGATCGGGTTCTTCGCCGGGTCCGGGTCGGCGTTCAGGTAACAGCGGTTGAGCGGGTTCGTCGACGTGGACGTGCTGCTGCACATTTCGACCGTCGAGCCGTTGAGGCCGACGAGCTGCGAGTACATCGGCGTGTAGAACGGGCCCCAGTCGTCCCAGCTCTCGGCGACCGCAGGACCGGCCGGCTGGCCGTCCGGGCAGATCGCGCCCTGCACCGAGACGCTGCCGTCGGAGCACCAGTCGTTGATCGGGCGAGTGACGTTGAGGTTGACGGCGTTCATCGCCGCCTCGTTCGCGTCGATGCGCGACTGGTTCCACTTCAGCCAGAGGTCGTAGTCGATCCCCGGGTTGTGCGGCTTCGTCGTCGCCTCGATCAGCGTCGGCGTGACGTAGCCGTGCAGGTCGAGCAGCTCCGGCGGCTGCCACTCCTGGATCACCGACACGGACGCCTTCGTCTCGGGCTGCGCCTGGGTCAGGAAGTCGCGATTGAGGTCGAAACCGTTTCCGTTCTGGCGGAGACCCACGATGCGGCCGTCCGGGTTCTGGACCACGTTGAAGAGCACGACAGAGTGATCCAGGATCTGGTCGACCTCGGGGTCGGTTCCGTACGGGGTCGTCGCCAGCCGCTCGATCAGCTGCATGGCGGCGTCGACGCCCTCGTACTCGTTCCCGTGGATGCCGGCCTGGATCTCGAGCGGCACCTTCACGTTCCCGCCGACGTCGTCGAGCAGCTTCTGTCCCAGATTCGGCCTCGACCGCGACAGCTCGCGCAGCGACTGCCAGTTGGCGAAGTCCCGCCGCTGGGCGCTCGTCGTCAGCTCGTTGATCGTGACGAGGTACAGGTTGCGGCCGAGCGCCGACTGTCCGATCACCTCGACCTTCATCCGGCCGTTGCTGTCGGCGGCGATCGACTGGAGCGTGCACCCGATCGCGTAGTAGGGGATGTGCGGGAAACTCCCGGCCGGATGCGACGGATCGCTGCCGTCGGGGAGCGCCGCGGCGGCATCCGGTTCCGGCGTGCCGCACCATGGGGGCTCGATCGCGGCTCCGCCCGTGCTCGCCGCTGTCAGCGGTATTGCGAGGGCGAAGAGAAGCCAGAGCCACGTGCGCTGCGGACGGTTCACTGGACAACACCTCCTAGTGCGCGTGAGCGCCCGACCTTAACGGGTCTCGGGCTCGAGCTCCGCAATCGCCTCGCGGAGCGCCCGGCGCTCGACCGCCAGATGTTCGAACGCCTCGGCGAAGCAGCGCTCGCCCTCGGCGGTCAGCCGTAGGTAGACGACGCGGCCGTCGTCGCTCGAGCGCTCGCGGCGCACTAGCCCCGCCTGCTCGGCGCGGGCGACGAGCTCCGTCACGCTGCTCTGCGCGAGGCGGAGCCGCTCGGCGAGCTCCGTGACGGTCGAGCGTTCGCTCAAGTCCGGCGCGCCCTTGATCAGCAGGAGCAGGAGGTACCACCCCGGCGTGATCCCGACCTCGCGTGCGACCCGTTCCGTGCCGTGGACGAAGCGCCGCAGCGCCACCCGGAACTCGGCGACGCGAGCCGCGTCCTCGGCGGTCGGCGACTGTCGACGGCTCACACGGTCAGGATGACACGATGCGCGAGCTCTTCGACGCGATCGAGGTCTTCTTCGAGACGCTCACGACGATCAACTGGGCGCCGCTCGGGGTCGCGGTCCTGTGCCATCTCGGCCGGATCGTCGCTCGCTCGCGCGCCTGGCGAAACGTCATCGCCGCCGCCTACCCCGACACCAAGGTGGAGTGGCGGCAGGTGTTCGGCGGCTATTGCGCCGGCATCGGCGCGAATGCGCTTCTGCCGGGCCGCGGCGGTGACCTCCTCCGCCTCTACATCGTCAAACACCGCGTGGACGGCGCGACCTATCCCACGCTCGCGTCGACCCTGCTCGCCGACGGCATCTTCGACTTCTTCGCCGCCACGCTCCTCCTGAGCTGGGCGCTCTGGGAGGGAATCCTTCCCGGCGGCGGGGTCCTTCCCGATCTTCCGGCGACCGACTGGCTCTGGGTGTTCAGGAACCCGGGGCAGGCACTCGTGATCGCGGGCTTCTTCCTCGCGATCGCCCTCGTCGTCGGTGGACTGGCGTATCGCCGCGTCACCGAGTTCTGGGCCCGAGTGAGACAAGGGCTCGCGATCCTGCGGACACCTCGGCGCTACCTCCGGCACGTCGCGCTCTGGGACGCGACCGACTGGGCACTCCGCCTGGCCGCGATCTTCTTCTTTCTGCACGCCTTCGGCCTCCCGGCCACCGTCTACAACGCGCTGGCCTACCAGGTGGCCGGGAGCCTCTCGACGGCATTGCCGCTGACTCCGGGCGGGATCGGCACGGAGCAGGCACTGCTCGTCTACGTGTTCTCCGACGTCGCTCCGGCGTCGAAGGTGCTCGCGTTCAGCGTCGGGGTCAAGCTCGTCACGATTGCGGTCAACGTGACGCTCGGGGTTGCCGCAGTTGCGATCATGCTCGGCTCGCTCCGCTGGCGCGAGCGGGTCGAAGCGGACGCGCCGGAAAAGGCCTAGCCCCGGCCGAGTCTGGGGACGCTGTAGTACAGCCTGCGGGCCGTCTGCGAGCGCTTGAGTCGTCGGCGCACCCGGATGCCGCCTGTCAGGGAGGCGACGGCGGCCCGACCCCGGAGGGTCTGAGCCAACCCGACGCCCTGGTAGATCGGCTCGCACCGGTCCGTAAACCGCTGCTTGTGAGCCGCGGCGGCGCCGAGCAGCTCGACGCGTGTGATGCCCTCGTCAGCCGCGGCCTCGAGCGACTGCAACTTCGCCTCGAAGCCTGGTGCGTAGCGCGCGTAGGCGGGGTCGAAGGCCATCGTGACGCCGTACGCCCGACCGGAAAGGTGCATCGAGAGTGCGAAGGCGATCGCCCGGCCGTCGAGGCGGAACGTGACGAGTCGCGGCACGTCGAGGTCGGTGAGACGCAGCAAGGCGGCGCGGTGGAAGCGCTTTCCGACAGGCGTGACGAAACCGGAACCGTCCCGGCGGCCGTTCCAGCGTAAGAGATGGATGCGGAAGGCGTCCTCGAGGGCCGACCCGAGCTCTTCGCGCGTGCGGGCAACCGAGACGTCGACCTTCCCCAGGGCCTCGAGTTGCCGTCTCCTGCGGCGCCTTTCGCTGCGCGCTTTGGCCGACAGCTTCGCCGGATAGACGACGTCCCAGCCGGCCGAGAGATCGAGGACGGGCGCCTCGAGCCGCTCGACCAGGCACAGAGCGTCCGGCGGCAACACCGCCACGAGCCGGCTGGAGCCCGGGAGACCGAAGAGATTCGCGAAGTCGTGCTCGGAGGAGAGCGCATGCTCGACGAGCGCTTCGGCGATCGCAGCGTCCTCGTCCGGCCCGACGAGCACGTCGGCAAGGAGCGCCCACGTCCCGCCGACGAACTCGCTGACGCGAAGCCCGAAGCGGCGTCGGTTGCAGAGAGGGACCGCTCCCACCAATCGGCTTCCCCGATACGCCACGTGCACGGCAAGCTCGGCCTCCTCGCCGTAGTGGCGCCACCATTCGAGCAGCCAGCCATGGAGGAGGAAGGGGCTCGGGCGCGGCATCGCGCGAACGAGCTCGTCCCAGTCGCCCGCGAGCCTCGCGAACTCGGCTTCGGACGAGATCGTGTCGAGGCGCATCGCGCCTAGACGAGCCCGAGTGCGAGGCCGACGCCGAACCAGACGGCGAGGAGGAGAACGAGCACCCAGAGCAAGAACGCCGACTCGCTGACCGGCAACCAGGAGATCTCGACCTGCTCGATCCGGACCCAGAGGTACTTGACGCGCCTTGCCTCCGCCTTCCTGGTCATCGTCCAGGCCTCAGGAACAGCGTCGAGAACGTCTTCGCGCAGATGGCGAGATCGACGGTCAGGTTCCGGTGGCGCAGGTACCAAAGGTCATATGAGAGCTTGTCGGCGGCGCCTTCGCAGTCGGACGTGTAATCACGGCGCAGCTGGGCCCAGCCCGTGATCCCGGGCTTGACGAGGAGGCGTCGCGTGAAGTACGGCACCGCTTCCTCGAGCATGGGGATGAACTCCGGACGCTCCGGGCGCGGGCCGACAACGGACATGTCGCCCTTAAGGACGTCCCACAACTGAGGCAGCTCGTCGAGATGGAGCTTGCGAAGCACGCGGCCGGCGGCGGTCGTCCGCGGATCGTTCTTCTCCGCGAACGCGGGCCGGCCCGGCTCCTCCGCGCCGTCCCGCATCGTCCTGAACTTGTGCATCGTGAAGAGCCTCCCGCCCTCACCGACCCGCGTCTGGCGAAAGATGATCGGGCCCGGGGTCAGCCGCACGAAGGCGGCAATGGCGAGCATGAGGGGCGCGCCGAGCAGCAGGCCGATCGCAGCGCAGAGAACGTCGAAGGTGCGCTTCGCGAACCGCGTATACGGCCGATGCCAAACGTGAAGGATGCTCATGAACCAGGTCGGCGTCAGGCCATCGACCGGCACCCGCCCGAAGGCGTGGTCGAAGAAGTGCGGAAGGCCCATCACCTTGAAGCCGTCGGAGCGCATCGTCAGCAGTCCTTCGATCGCTCGCCCGGAGCTCTCGTCGTCGCTGAGGACGATCAGGTCGGGCCGCTGCTCGTCGACGATGCGAGCGAGCTCGTCCACCGATCCCAGGCGGGTGACGTTGTCCGGCCCGTCGTCCACGGCGCCGACGACTGCGAACGGGGCGTGGCCCTCGAACTTGACGGCGTCGGCGATCTCAGCCGCAGTGGTCGAGCTCCCGACCACGAGGACACGTCGCTTCCCGACGACTCGTTGAGCGGTTGACTCCCAGATCGCCGTCAGCGTGAAGACGGAGGCGGCGAGCGCCAGAATCGTCCAGCCCGCCATTCCCAGGCCGGGAACCCAGAGTGCGACGGCCGACGCGCCCACGAGGCCCGTTGCGGTCCCGACGGCGCACCGGATCGGGATGCCAAGCGTGAAGTGCACCGCGGCGAAGGCGCTCCGCATGCAGATCAACCAGACCGCCGCCAGGAGCGAGGCGGCCGCGAGGCCGACCCCGGTGGAGAACCGCGGGCCCATGATCGTGTAGCAGGGCACCCACACGAGCAGCGCTCGGCCCGCTTCGACTACCCATCTCGAGTTCCTGGCGACTGTCGGCTTCGCCTCGGTCCATGCAGGGCTCGCCGGAATCGATTCGTGCACGCTGGAGCCCACACCTAAACGGTTGCCCACGCGAGCTTCCGTGAGCCGCCTACTGTTGGCGAATGAGGAAGATCGCGGTCGTGGGCCCCGTCGGAGCCGGTAAATCCCACCTCGCCAGTGAGCTGGGCAAGCTCCTCGGGATCCGGGTCCTGCACCTCGATGCGTTGTTCTGGGGTCCCGGCTGGGTCGCGACGCCCCCCGACGAGTGGGAGGCGCGGCAGCGGCGCGAGCTCGCCGCGGACTCGTGGATCGCCGAGGCACAGTTCGACGACGTCCTCCCCGAGTGGTTCCGCGAAGCGGATACCGTCGTTTTCGTCGACGCATCGACCCTTCGGTGCTTCTGGCACGTGGCTCGCCGTCGGCTCAACCGTCAGGCGGGCGTCGGCACGCCGGCCGGCAGCGAGCCGGGACCTTCCCATCGGGCGCTCGCGAAGTTCATCCGCAACCAGTGGCGTTATCGGAGGTCCGTCCGCAAGCAGCTGCTCGCGGAGCTTGCGCGCAAGCAGGAGGGCCGTCAGGTGGTCGTTGTTCGGCGCCGGTACGACGCCGCTGCGTTCCTGAGCGGCGTGGACTCGCCCCGGTAAGCGGAGGGAACCTTTTCTGTGTGGGGGCGACCACCGCTCCGGCCGAGCTGACGCTCGGAACGATCTCGAGCGAGAGCTCGTTTTCGAACCTTGCGGACGATTGGGACCGCCTCGTCCGCTCGAGGCAGAGGCCGAGCCCGTTCCTTCTCCACGCCTGGCTCGTCGAGTGGTGGCGGCACTACGGCGACGGCGGCGAGCTGGCCGTCCACGTCGCCTACCAGGACGGCGCGCTCGTCGGTGCGCTGCCGCTCTGCCTCCGGCGCAAGTACGGGCTGCAGGTGCTCTCCTTCCTCGGAGGCGACACCGCGCTCGCCGACCTCCTCGTCAGCGACGACGCGGGCCCGGGAGTCGCCTCGGCGCTGGCCGAGCGGGCCGCCTCCTCCGGTCAGGACTTCGCCGACCTCTCGGGACTGCCGGCAGGCAGCCGTCTCGTCGCCGCCCTCGACCCTTCCCAGCTGCGCCTGATCGAGCGCTCGGAGGCGCCTGTGCTCGATCTGGCGGAAGGGTGGGAGGCCGTCTATCGGTCCAAGGTCTCCTCGAAGCAGCGGAACCACCATCGCCGTCGTCGTCGGCAGCTCGCTCAGCTCGGTCGGATCGAAGTCGACGTTGCCCGCGCACCGGATGAGCTCGAACGGGCTCTCGAAGACGCGTTCGGCCTGCACGTGCTCCGCTGGAGCGGACGACCGGACGGCTCGGGGTTTGCGACGCCGGTGGGACGGAGGTTCCACCACGCGACGGCTCGTGCGCTCGCCGCGCTCGACGTCCCACGCATCGTGACGCTGAAGATCGACGGCCGCCCGGTCGCGTTCCACTACTACCTGACGCTCGAAGGACGCATGTACGTGCATCGCATCGCCTTCGACCCCGCCTTCGGCCGCTTCTCGCCGGGCGTGATCAACACCCTCGATGCGATCGAGACCGCCGCCGCCGAAGGCGCCACGAGAGTCGAGTTCCTCGGCGGCGCAGAGCGCTACAAGGTCGATCTCGCAGATCACCTCGAGCCGCTCTACCAGGGCTTCGGGCTCGCGGGCAGCCTCAGGGGACGAGTCGCGGTCGCCGGTCGCCTCGGCGGGATCCGCCTGCGAATGCAGCTCAAGCGCTCGCCCGCCCTCCGCCGGTTCTACTTCGAAGGGTTGGCGCCGGCGCGCCGCCTCCTGGGGCGCGGGGCATGACCGCGACAGCGACAGCCTTCTACACGCTCAAGGCCGTTGGTACGCGGGCTCGATCCGCCGCCTGGTTGGCGAGGACGCGGGGCCGACTCGACGTGGTCGGGTTCCGAATCCTCTTCTACCACCGCATCGCGGACGATCGCGACGAACTTGCCGTCAGCCCTGCCGGCTTCCGCCGGCAGATGGCGTACCTCGCCGCGGAGTCGTACCGCGTCGTCGACGTCGTCGAGGCCGTCGACTTGCTCGAACGCGGCGCGCTGCGGCCGAGAACGATCGGCCTGAGCTTCGACGACGGCTACCTGGATGTGGCCGAGCACGCCTTGCCCACCCTCGCCGGACATGGCTTCCGAGCGACCGTCTTCGTTGCGCCCAGGGTGATCGACGGATCGGCCTGGTTCGACTGGTACAAGCGCCCTCCGCCGCTCCTCGACTGGGATGACATCGCGGAGCTCGATCAGGACGGGACGCTCCGTTTCGAGGCCCACTCGCTCACGCACCCGAACCTGCTCACGCTCGAAGACCATGTCGCTCGTCACGAGATTGCCGGCTCCAAGCAGGAGCTCGAGCGGCGCCTCGGCCGCGCCGTGGCGGCCTTCTCGTATCCGAGCGGGCTCTTCGGAGAGCGCGAGCGCCGCCTGGTCGCCGGCGCGGGTTACCGGATTGCCGTCTCCTGCGAGCCGGGTGTCAACGGCCCTGGAACCGACCGCTTTGCACTCCGGCGGCGTCAGATCGACGCGCGCGACAGCTTTCTCGACTTCCGCGCGAAGCTCGGCGGCGGCCACGACTCGGCGTTGCCCCTGCGTGCCGCCTATCGCCGCCGGCGCCATGGCGTGGCGGCTCTGGAAGGCCACGGTTGAAGCCGGCTCACAAGGGATTGAGACGGACGCGCAGGCAAAGCCCGCACGACCTCTATGCGGCATCGCAAGCGACGACGCCGGGCGTTACCGCTCTCACGGCACCCTGAATGCGGCGACCGAAGGTTCTGCTGCTGATCACGCTGGCCGAGGTCGGAGGGGCTCAGACCTACGTCGCATCGCTCCTGCCCGCACTCGTCGAGCGCTTCGACGTCGTCGTCGCAGCGCACGGGCCAGGGCCGCTTCGCACGGCAGCCGAGGAAGCCGGCGTCAGGTTCATCGCGCTCCGGCACGTCCGCCGCCCTGTCAGTCCCTGGCGGGACCTAGCCGGCTTCCTCGAGCTCGTCCTGCTGCTGCGCCGGGAGCGACCGGACATCCTCCACGCGAGTAGTTCGAAGGCCGGCGTGCTCGGACGGCTGGCCGCAGCGGCGACCGGCGTCCCGATCCGGATCTTCACGGTGCACGGCTGGGCCTTCGCCGCGTACACCGGCATGCCCTCGCTGCTCTATCGGTGGGTCGACCGTCTCGTCGGGCGGCTGACGTCGGTGACGATCTGCGTGTCGCAGAACGACCGGTTGGCCGGCCTGCGCGCACGTACGTGCTCCGCCGACCGGACGATCGTCATCCGCAACGGCGTCTCGGTCGAGACCGCACTACGTGCGCGTCATGAGCGCAGGCGGCCTCTCCTGTTGTCGGTGGGCCGCTTCAAGGCGCCGAAGGACTTCATCACGCTCGCGCGTGCGCTCGCCCTCCTTCCCGCGAGCTCGTTCGAGGCGCTGATCGTCGGCGACGGGCCCGAGCGCCCGGCGCTCGAGGCCGAGCTCCGTCGTCTCGGCATCGACGACCGCGTCCGCCTCGCCGGCGAGCAAGGCGACGTTTGTGCACTCCTCGCCGATGCGGACGCGTTCGTCCTCCCCAGCCGCTCCGAGGGTCTCCCCGTGTCCATCCTCGAGGCGATGGCGGCGGAGCTGCCGGTCGTCGCCTCTCGCGTGGGTGGCGTGCCGGAGCTAGTGGTCGACGGGGAGAGCGGGTTTCTCGTTTCGCCGGGCGATCCGCAGGAGCTGGCCACCGCGCTCGAACGACTCGTCGGCGACCCGGACCTCCGCCGCCGTCTCGGCGCCGTCGGCCGGGTGCGGGCGGAGACGCGCTTCAACCTCAACGCGTTCCGACGCGCACATCTCGAGCTCTACGCCACCGAGCTCGCGGGGCGCCGCCTTCCCGTCGCGTCACGCGCCGCCGCAATGGTCAACCGCTGACGATGGAGGCGGCGTACCGGCTCGCTGCTCGGAATCCCCTCGAGGCGGTCGTTCGAAGCCTCGCGCTCGCCGGCGGGGCCGCAGTGCTCCTTGCCCTCTTTCTGGCGTCCGGCGTTCTGCTCTCGAGGAATCCACTCCCGCTGGCGGTGGTGCTTGCGATCGGGATCGGGCTCTTGGCGACCCTCTTTGCTGCGATCGCGCGCTACGACGCGGCCGTCGCCCTCGGCGTGCTCCTGCTCGCCGCCGTGCGCCTGGAGCCCGCTCCTGCAGACGTGCTCTTCGGCGTGGTCATCGCGGTGACCCTTGCGACGGGCAGATTCCGCCTCGCGCGGGTCCCGCTCGGCGCCACGCTGCTCGTGACGCTCTTTCTGGCCCTGAACCTGCTCGCGTCGGTCGAGGTCGTCGATGCTGCCCGGGCTGTCGAGTTCTTTGCCATCACCCTGTACCTCGCCGTGTTCGGGATCTGGCTGACCGGCTACCTGCAGTCCTTCCGGCGCGCTCGGCTCGTAGTCGTCACCTATCTCGTCGCCGCCGTCCTCTCCGCTGCGCTGACGTGCCTCGCGCTGTTCTTGCCGCTGCCGGGAGGCGAGGCGTTCGTCGACGGCCCGCGCGCGCAGGGGCTCTTCAAGGATCCGAACGTGTTCGGGCCGTTTCTCGTGCCGGCGGCCCTGATCCTCATGGAGGAGGTCGCCTCGCCCCGATTGCTGCAGCTGAGGCAGGCGACGAAGCTGCTCCTCCTGTCCGTCGTCACCCTCGGCGTCCTCTTCTCGTTCTCGCGCGCGGCGTGGCTGAACCTCATGGTCGCGACGGTCGTCCTGCTCGTCGTCCTCGCGCTGCGTCGCGGGGGCGGGCGAAGGGTGATGACGCTCTTCGTCGTCGTCCTGCTCGCCGCGGCGGCGGGCTTCGGCGTCGTCTCGGCCACATCGACCGCGGGGTTCCTACAGGAGCGCGCGGCGTTCCAGGTCTACGACGTGCAACGGTTCGGCGCCCAGGCTTCGGGCATCGACCTGGCCGCGCAGTACCCGCTCGGAATCGGGCCTGGACAGTTCGAACGCGTCTCGGAACTTTCGGCCCACAGCACCTACGTACGAGCGCTGGCCGAGCAGGGCGTGCTCGGGCTGGTGGCGTTTCTCGCGCTCATGCTCCTGACGCTCGGATTCGCAGCTCGCAGCGCCGTGCTCGGGCGGAACACCTACGGGATCGGCTCCGCCGCACTGCTCGCGGCGTGGTGCGGCCTGCTCGCGAACAGCCTTTTCATCGACACGCTGCACTGGCGGCACCTCTGGCTGCTGGCCGCCCTGATCTGGGCGGGCGCCGCGCTGCGCCCCCGCTATCCCTCGAGGAACGAGACGTGAGCGCCACGGGCGCCCACGATCACGATGCCGAGCGGCTTAACGTCCAGCCGGGCCAGGAGCTCGCGCAGCGCGATCGCGTTCTCGGGCGTCATCTTTTCGCGGCGGCAGACGATGAGCACTCCGTCGGCCCGCTGGGCGAGCACCTGGCTGTCCACGAGCCCGAGCAGCGGCGGCCCGTCCAGCAGCACGTAGTCGTACTCGGACTCCTTCACCTCGTCGAAGAACGTATCCAGCGTGTCGCTCGCGAGCAGCTGCGCCGGATCGGCCGGCGTTCGCCCGCTCGCCAGCACATGCAGGCTTCCGGCGGCCTCACGGCTGCCGGTTCGGACGGCGCTCATCTGCGCTGCGGCGCTCGAGCCGTCTCGGCGGGCAGCAGCCAGAACCTCCGCGAGCCCAGGGGTCTGGGCCACGTCGAAGAGCTCGTGAAGGCGTGGCCAGCGCATGTCCGCGGAAACGAGCCACGTACGCAGCCCGGCGTGGGAAAGGACGAGGCCGAGTGCCGCGGTCACCTCCGTCTTCCCCTCGCCGTGAAGCGCGCTGGTCACGAGCACGATCCGCTGCTTCGTCGGGGGCAGCTGTCGGCGCAGGGACGCCTGAAGCGTCTGATAGGCCTCGTATTCGACCGCCTTGAGGGTCCTCTCGCCGCGCCCGAGCCGGCGGCGGACGAATGGGATCTCGACCATCACCGGCAGGTCGAGGAGGCGGCCCAACTCGCGCGATCCTGTCACTCGCGGCTTGAGCTGAGCCCTCGCGAGCACGACCAGCACCGCGATGAAGGCCGAGGCGAAGAACGCAAAGATCCCGTTCCGCAGCGGGCGGGGCGAGAACGGCTCGCTCGGCGCTCGAGCGGCTTCTGCGAGCTCGAGCTCGGCGCCGGCGCTCGCGGCGCCGAAGTTCAGGTCGGTGAGGCGTTCGCGAATGGCCGTCCGTTCCTCCTGCGCCTGGAGCCCGCGGACTCCCTCGAGGTCGGCGAGCGCGCGGATCAACGTCGCGCGGGCGCGGTTGAGCCGGCGCCGCTCGGCCCTTCGCTCCGTGGCGAGGAACGAGGTCGCGACGGCGTTGGCGATCCGGGCGGCCCCGGCCGCTCGGTCGTCGGTCGCGACGACGTTGATGATGTTCGCTCTCGGATCCACGGAGGAGTCGACCTTGTCCGCGAGCGTCGCCGCCCGCTCACCTTCGAGCCTGCGAGCGGCCCGCCGGAAATTCTCGCGCGCCGTGAGCAGCACCTGGATCGTCGCGAGGCGGCGTTCCACGGACTCGACGTCGCGCGTCTGCAGCGGGTCGGCAGCGCTCTCGACGAGGATCTTCGCGGTCGCGCGGTAGGTCGGCGCCAGCGAGAGCGACACGAGCACGACGGCGGCCGTCAGCGGGACGACGATCAACAGGATCAGCAGCCAGCTTCGGCGGAGGGTGCCGAGGTAGCGGCCGACCTCGATCGGCTCGTCGGCAGGGAGCCCGGGGGCGCCGTACGTCCCAAGGCCGTTGCCCGTCATCACCAGATCGGCCATGGCCTTTCTGAAGGTTCCGTCCGCGGGCGTCGTCGAACCCTCCTTCTGGCCGTCCTCGCACTTCTCGCCGCAACAGGCTGCGAACGCTCGGCGACTCCGAACTCCGCGCCGGCGGTGAAGCCGCCGCACGTCGACTACCTCGGTCCGGACGCGATCACCGAGCGCGGCAGCTTGCAGGCGCGTGCGACAGCCGGTTCGGGCCGGGTCATCGCCGTCACGTTCCTGCTCGACGGCCGGCCGCTCGGTTCGGACACAACGCGGCCGTACACGCTCGACGTCGATCCCGCGTTCCTCCCGAAGGGCCGTCACGAGCTCAGGGTCGTGGCCGTCGACAGCCTCGGGCGGCGGCGCTCGACTGCGCCCAGCGCCGTCGAGATCTCCGGGTCGCGGGCACACGTGCTCACCGCGACCCCACACCAGGGACTACGCCGCGCGCTCGCAGCGCTGCGGCGAGGGAACGTCACCGTCCACCTCGGGCCGGGCCGCTACCGACTGGGCGAGATTAGGCTCGGCAGCGGCGCCCGTCTGGTCGGTTCGGGCCCCGAGACCGTCATCAGCGCGCGGCCGGGAGAGCGCTACTGGGCGTTGCTGGTGGCGAAGGGGAGGAACATCCGGATCAGCGACCTCACACTCGACGGCGGCGGCGGCTTCCGTCGCGACGACGAGGGCGGAATCGCGGTCGCCGTCTTCGACGGGTCGCGCGACGTGCGGCTCCAGCGGCTCCGGATCACCCGCGTCCGCACAGACGGCGTCAACGTCTGGGGCGCGTACTCGAACGTCTCGATCCAGGACTCGCGGATCGAGGGCGACGGGACGGGGGAGGCCGGGGTCGTGGCGCTCGGCTCCGACGAGTCGCGCGACACGAGCGTGATTCGCACCCGCGTTCGCGGCTTCACGTCGTTCGGGATCCTGCTTCAGCAACAGGAGGACGGCCGCCCCGCGGCCGACCTCCACGGCGTCGTGCTCGACAACGTCGTCAGCGACATCCGGGACCCCTCACGCGACGGCTGCTGGACCGCGGCCAAACATCGGACGCAGGGCTGCGGGACGAACGAGGGCGGCATCTGGACCGGCGGCGTCGAGGCCGCGGTCGTCGGCAACGCCGTCCGCCGCGCGAGATGGGACGGCATCGAGACCGTCGGTTCGTCGACGCGCACCACGATCGTCGGCAACCGGATCTACGACACGCGAACGGGCATCTACCTCGAGCACTCGACGCACCGGTCGCTGATCGCGCGCAACCTGATCGTCGATGCGCTGACTGGGATCAACGTCGAGTGGTGGCACGAGGGCGAGGGCTCGCGCCGAAACACGTTCGCGTACAACCGAGTCGTCCGAGCGCAGACCGGCATCTTCGTGGACGTCGGAGGCGATCGGAACCGGATCGTCGGGAACGTCTTCGTAGGCGGCTGGAGGCCGGCAATCGTCCTCCAGGGCTCGTCGCGGAACGTCGTGCAGGGAAACCGCGCGTGCGGCCGGCGCCAGGGCCCACTCGTCGCCTTCGAGACGGCCCGCTGGGACGACGGCAGGCCGGCAGCGTCCAGGCGCAACCGGCTCGTGGACAACGAGGACCTGCCCGCGGAGAAATGCTGAAGGCGTCGGACGCGGATCCGATTGCCGGCGGATCCGCGCTGCTCTTCTGGTCGAAGATCGCGGGCAACGCAGGATTCTTCGTCGCCGTGCTCATCCTCGCGCGGGCGCTCGGCCCGACGGGCCGTGGCACGATCGCGTTCATCACCGTAACGGCTCTCGTCGCCGCCCGGGTTGCGAGCCTGGGAGTGGGCGAGGCGACGACCGTGTTCGTCGCCCGGCGGCCGGCGCTTCGTCGCGCGCTGCTGGCGAACGCGATCGCGTTCATGCTCGGCAGCGCAATCGTCACGGCCGGGATTGCGTGCGCCGCGCTGATCGTGCTCGGCGACGAGCGGCCGGCTGGCGTCGGCCCTGCCGAGCTCGCGGTCCTGGCTGCGGCCGTCATCGTCTCCGCGGTCGGCGATGCGGGTTACGCCTTCTTGCTGGGTTGCAACCGTCTTCGGCCGGTGGCGCTGATCACGTCCACCGCCTCGTGGATCTATCCGCTCTTGCTGCTCCTCCTGTGGAGCACTGTGGGCCTGACGGTGATTCGTGCGGCGCTTGCGTGGACAGCAGCGGAAGGCATTCGCGCTCTGGCCCTCCTCAGTCGCTCTGCGGACGGGCTCGCCCTTCGCCGGATCGATCGCGGTCTGCTCGCCGAGGCCGTGCGGTTCGGCAGCCGCGCGTGGGTCGGCAGCCTCTCGCGGTTCCTCAACTTCCGTGTCGACCAGATCCTGATGGGCTTTCTGGCCTCGGAGGCGGCTCTCGGGATCTACGCAGTGGCCGTGAATGCGTCGGAGGTATTGCTCTATCTGCCTTCTGTGACCGCGACCGCGCTTCTGCCGCTGGCTGCACGGGCCGACGCCTCGGTGCGCACGGAGCAGGCGCTTCGAGCCTTCCGTTCGGTCGCCGTGGTCGTCGGCGCCGTAGGGCTCACGGCTGCGCTGCTCGGCCCTGTGCTGCTGCCGCTCCTCTTCGGCGCAGCCTTCGAAGCGTCGGTCACGCCCTTCCTGTGGCTCCTGCCGGGCGCCTTCGGCTTTGCGGCCGTCGCCGTCTTCTCGAATGCCCTCGTCGCAGGCTCGTCGCCCGGGCACTCGTCCGTCGGACCGCTCGTGGCACTGGGCGTCGGCGTTGCCCTCGACCTGCTGCTGATCCCGCGCTACGGGGCTTCCGGCGCCGCCGTCGCGGCGAGTGCGGCGTTTCTCGCCGGCGGTTCCGCCTCCCTCATGGCGTTCCGGCGCCGGCATGCGTTCTCCTGGCGCTCCCTGCTCGTCATCCGGCGAGGCGACTTCGTCGTGTTCCGCGCGCTCGCGACGCCGCTCAGGCTAGTCCGGTCGAGCTGACCCGATTCGCCGGACGAGGGCCTCGCCGATCGGAAAACGCCACATCGCGGCCAGCGCGGCGACGGCCACGCGTCCGCGGCCCGTTCCGGGCGCCGCGACGGTCTCGAGGCGCGGGTCTTCGGTCCGGTAGCGGTACTTGTAGTCCTCCTCGCCGCCCAGGAAGCGAAACTCCTCGACTCCGGCCTCGACTGCGCGTCGGATCGCCTCAAGGTCGAGGACGAAGCCGACCGAGTGACGGTCCCAGGCCGGATCGCGACCCGCCTGGTATGCGAAGTGGGCGCTCTCGTACGAGAAACCGTGCTCGAAGCAGACCGGCTCCCCGTCGACCTCGAGGAAGAGCAGGCGGAGCCAGCCGCGCTCGAGGGCCCGGGCCGCGAACGCGCGCTGAAAGCGCTCGTGCTCCCCGCAGTAGTTGCACTGCGCATGGGCGCCGAACCGGGCTCGATGGAGTCGGAACGCATCGTCGAGGTCTCGCTCGAGGGTCACCGCGTCCGCGTACCGGTAGGCGACGTCGTGGCTTCGGTAGAGCCGGTTTCGCTGGTTCCTCGCGCTCTTTCGGAAGCGCGTGCTCTGCGCCGAAAGGAACTCGTCCCACGACGCAGGCAGGCGAAGGATCGGATAACCCGTCCTGCGGACGACGCGGCCGCGGAGGACGCGTCCCCAATCCCGCTCGCCGGCGACCCAGTCGCCGATGAAGACGTCATGGGGGTCGGCTTCCAGCGCTAGGCGGAGCGCCTCTTCGGCGGTCTCCGAGTCGTCTTCGCAGACGGGACCGAGGCAATCCCCGTGCCCGTGGCCGACCAGGCGCAGGATCCGGAGCGGCCGCTGCGACCAGCGAAAGAGGGGAACGATCGCGGCGATCTCCTCCTCCTCGCGAAGGACGGCGATGCGAAGCGCGCGATCGCGGCCGTAGTGCCGCCACCAGAGCTCGTTCCACTCCCAGGTGCCAAAGACGTTGCCGCCCGCGACCGCCAGCCGCGTCCAATCCTCGTGCAGCGGGTCGAACCCATCGACGAACGCGATCGACAGGGGTGCCCGGGTCCCGGTTACAGGCCGCATCGTCGTGACGGCGACGCCTAGAGCCAGGCGGCGATCAACACGACGACCGCGACGATCCCCGCCACGCCAACGACGACGAAGTTCGCGGCCAGCGCCAGCGGCACGAGACGCGACGAGTCGCGCCGCGGCGGCGGGGCCGCGCTGAGCTCCGCAGTGAGGCTCTCGGCACCGGGGGTCTGGATCGGCCCGGTCGAACCGGCGGTCCGGCTATTCGACGAAGGGCGGCTGCGCCAGACGACCGCGCCGGCGAGTACGTCGGTGATGAACTGGTTGAGACTGACGCCTTCCCGTTCGGAGGCGCGTGTCAGCTCCGCGTGAAGCGTGCGCGGCATGCGCAGCAGGAGCCTGCCGCTGTGGCTCGTGGCCGACTTGGGCTCCGGCACCTCCCGACCTTCCTCGAGCGCGAGCTCGATCCAGGCGGTCATCGAGGCCCGCACGCCGTTCAGGGCTTCCTCCGGCGTCCGGCCTCGACTCATGCAGCCCGCGAGCTCCTCGACCGACGCGGCCCACGGCTTGGCCTTGTCCTCGTCGTCTCGAACGACGGTCAGGTGGTACGGCAGAGCGGCATAGTCCTCGACCGAGTGGTCGGCGCGGCGGCGGACGCTACTCATCGGCGGCTCCGCGGCCTCTGGAAGACGGAGAGGCTCACCCATCGATTGTAGGCGCCAAGAAGCCGAGCACGACGATCAACTTCACGGACCCTGGTCGAGCTCGACTCGCAGCTTGGCGAGCGCCCGCCGGGTCAGTCGCGACACGTGGATCTGTGAGATGCCGACTTCACGGCCGATCTGCCACTGGCTGAGACCGTCGAAGAACGCAAGCCGAAGGAGTCGGCGCTCTCGCTCGTCGAGCACGCGGAAGCTGCGGGACAGGGATGCTCGGGCCTCGCCCAGCTCGTAGCCTGGCTCGACGAGGCTCTCGCCTTCGAACTCGCCGCCTCGTCCGTCCACGAGCTCCGTGGTCCTTGCTCGCAACGTGGGATCGAGCTCCTGAAGTCGGCGTGGGATCCTGATCGGCCAGGTCCGATCGCGCAGGTGTTGCTTGATCTCGCCCTTGATCGTCGGAATCGCGAACGAGGCGAGATCGACGCCGCGATCGATCTGAAAGCGGTCAATGGCCTTGATCAGGCCGATTGAGCCCACTTGCACGAGATCCTCGAGCTGTTCGCCCCGGCCGGCGTGTTGCCGGGCGAGTCGCCGTACGAGCGGCATGTACTGGCGGATCAGCCGGTCCCGGGCGCCGAGGTCGCCGTGGCGGTGGTAGCGGCGGAGGAGGTCGCGGGCGACGGCTCGGCGCCTGAGAAGAAGAGAGCGCCCGGGCTGCGGCTTGCCGGGCGCCCTCTTTCCTGTCCCGATTTCAGCTGCGACAGACATTGATCAACTTGCGGCTGAGTCGGGAGACTTCATAAATCAACGTCGAGAATAACCGATCAGAATTATTCGTCAAGGGGAAATTCTTAGGTTCGATGGAAGTGCGAGTGGGCATCGTTCTGCTATCGAGGAATTTCGAAGTAGAATTCGGAAGATTCGCCGGAAGCCCTCTATTCAAGCGGCAGTATCAAAGGGTGCACTACCGGCGGTATCACCCGATATCGTCTGCTGCATTCGGTCACAGACCATGCGGTATAAATGCTTTTGGATTGGCCGCGAAAAGCAGTATCAGGAGTATCGGACCGGAGAAGGTGCCTCGTGATGCTCCAGCTGGGTGCCTTGCTCGGCCTGGTTTATGTGATTTTCCTCATCGTTTGGATCTGGGCCACGAGGGTCCGGCTGCGGGATTGACAGGCGCCGCCGAATGGTGGTAGGAACGTCAGTAGTCGCAACCGTGGGGAGGGGTTAGGTGAGGGACTCGAGGAGATCGTTGCTGCGGCGGGCATCGGTTCTCCTCGTCGTGGGCTGTAGCGGCGTCGCGACTGCGACCGCGCTCGCGGCTGGGCCGGCTCCCGATCCCGCGCCGACGCGGACGACGACGACGCCAAGGCCCGAGCCGGTTACCGGGGCCCGACCCGCACC
>JBOHAU010000071.1:0-9459 GCA_050698015.1 Gaiellaceae bacterium | reverse complement strand
TGCCTGAGACGTCGTCGAGCACGGTCGAGCCGTTGACGGCGAGGTCGAAGGCAGCGCCGTTGCCGCCCTCGATCACCTTGACCACCGTCAGCTTCGGCTTGCGCTTGTTCGTGATCGTGCAGGTCTTCTCGTCGCCGTAGGCGAGCGTGACGGTGCCGCTCGAGTCGCAGTCGCCGCTGAAGTCGACCGTCCAGTCGGCGCCGATCGCGCCGCCGTCGCCGAACGTCTCGCTGACGGTGTGCGTGCCCGGGGCGTAGGGGCGCTCGTCATTGGCGCCGTCGCCGGCGTCGTCGAGCACCGTCATCGCGTCGACGGAGATGTCGAAGGTGGACCCGTCGCCGCCCTCGATCTCTTTCACGACCTTCAGCTTCGGGCGCTTCGAGTTCGTGATCGTGCAGGTCTTCGACTGGTCGTTCTGGACGGTGACCTGCCCGGCGGCATCACAGTCGCCGCTGAAGCTCACGACCCAGTCGGAAGGGTTCACAGGCGTCGAGCCGTCGCCAAGCGTCTCGGACACCGTGTGGGTGCCCGCCGAGACCGAGAACGCGCCCGAGCTCGTGCCCGCGGCGGCCGTGCTCGTCGCGTCGTCGAGCTTCGTGGCGCCGTCGACCTTCAGGTCGAACGCGTCGGTCGTGCCGTTTCCGCCGACGATCTTCTTGACGACAGTGAGTTGAGGCTTCTTCGTGTTGGTGAACGTGCAGGTCACAGTCGCGCCGGGCGCGATGGAGACCTCACCGGTCGCGCCGTAGCTCACGGGGTTCATGCCCTGGTCCTTGCAAGCCACCGTCGGCGCGTTCCAGACAGCCGGGTCGCCGTAAGTCTCCGTGACTGTGTACGTGCCGGACTTGACCTGGCCGCTGTCGTGCGGCGAATCGCCGTCCGCCAGCTGGAACGAGTCGGAGTAGCCGCCCGGGCCACTCACGCTGAAGGGGAACGGCGTCTGAGCGCCGCTCGGGACGACCTTGTCGACGATCAGCTTCGAGCAGATGTTGAACGAGCCGCCCGCAAAGTCCTCGAGCACTCCCGTATCGGGGTGTGAGCTCCCAGTCTGCGCGAGGAAGCGATTGACGCACGGGAGGTCCTTGCCGAGGCCGGCGTAGATCGAGCTCAGATTGATGCCGCCCTCGACGAAGCCGCCCTGGAGGATGTCGCCGTCGGCGCTTCCGCCCTGGTTGTCGGTGTACGGCCAGGTCGAGGGGATCGTGCCGCTGTTCGTCTGCGCGCAGATGCTGTCGTCGGCGTTACAGAACGAACCGGAGGTCTTGGTGGCGAGCAGGTTCAGTCCGCCACTCGCCCATTCGTAGATGCTGACGGCGGAGTCGCCACCGCCGCCGGTGAACTCGGCGAAGACGAACAGGTCGCCGTCCGCGTGCTGACCGGAGAAGGTATTCGCCGCCGGATTGGCATCGGGGCAGCCGTCGCCGCCCTGGAGCGCTCCTCCGTCCTGGAGGAACCAGAAGCCGACGTTGGTGGTGCCGCCCGTCGGGTCGTACCGGTCGGCGCCGAAGTAGAGGAACAGCTCGTTGGAGTGGATGTACGCGGAGGCATAGGCGTGCTCGATGTCGCTCTTCGTGGAGACGCCGCCGCACGACCAGCCCCAGCTGGAGATGTCGTTGTTGTTCTGCGAGCCTCCGCCGAAGTAGATCGTGTCGTTGACGCCGTTGAAACCGTCAGAGATGAAGGCAGTCGAGATCGGCGGGGTATCGCCGGGCAAGGCAGGCGCCTGAAACGCGGACCAGTCCTGTCCCGCCGCGGCCGGGTTGTCCACGATGTTCCCGTCTAGCTCGAATAGACCCTCGTTGTGGACCGCGTTCGCGGCCATGGGCGTGAATGCGATGCAGGCGACCATTGCGGTCGCCAGGAGCATGAACTTGGATAGGCGACGCGATCGCGTCGGCGTCGAAATAGACAACGTGCCGTCTCCCCCCGTCGAGGCGCGCCGCTCGGCGGCGTGCCGCTGGATTTCCCTCAAACGGACGGTAGGCGGGCGTGTAAACGGCCAACACCTCCCAAGGGACGGATCGACTGGACCAAGGTCTGGACCCTGGGTGGGAGCTTCGGGCGGCCTGGATGCAGGGAAAACGCTGTATTGGACGGGCCTGCGCGCCAGGGACGGTCGGCGGATTAAGCGCCGTTCACGGCAAACGACTCATGCCGAAGCGACACGAGCGCCGGCGTCTTCTTCGACGTTCCCCAGTGGAAGCCGCTCGAGCCAGCGCTTTGCGTCGAGCCGCTCGAATAGCTCGCGCGCTTCGCCGAAGAGGAGCTCGGCCTCCTCTGGACGGCCCTGCACAGTGAGCCACTCGGCGTGCTCGAGCCGCGTAACGCCAAGCGGGAACGGTACCGCGAGCTCCCGGAACAAAGCCGCCGCACCCTTGAAAAGCCGCTCGGCATCCGAGGTGCGGGGGGCTCCCAGTACTTTCGTGGCGCGGCCGTGCTGATAACGCTGCGGGAGAGATGAAGGAACCTGGGTAACCCGTGCTTTCGATCGGCGTCTTGACTCCGCATGGGGCAGTCGGTCCGGAGGAGGAGCTTCCGGAAATGGCTCCGGGCGTCACGATTCGGGTCGTGCGCATTCGGGGCGAGGTCGGGGGCGCCGGGACCGCCGGGGAGCGTTCGACCTCGCCCCTGGGCCTGCGGGGTCTGACGGCCGCGCCCGTCTTGGACGAGGCCGTCGAGCGCGTCGTGGCGCAGCCGATCGATGCAATCGCTTACGCGTCGACGAGTTCGGCGTACGCGATCGGCTTCGACGACGAAGTAGCGATGCTGGCCAGGCTCTCACGACGCACGGGGATTCCGGTGGTGGGGACCTGTGCCTCGGCTGTGCGGGCGTTGCGACTGCTCGACGCTCGGCGGATAGCGCTGATGCACCCGCCGTGGTTCGATGAGGGGTTGAACGAACTCGGCGCCTCGTACTTCGGGAGCCAGGGGTTCGAGGTCGTCAGCTCGGCATCCGCCGAACTCGCGGCCCATCCGGATCAGATCGAGACGGCCGCGGTGGTCGAGTGGGGCTCGCGCCATGTCCCGGACCGCGCGGACGCCGTTTTCATAGGAGGCAACGGGTTCCGAGCCGCAGCCGCGATCGACGCGCTCGAGTGCAGGACCGGGCGCCCGGTTCTGGAGTCGAACCAGCTGCTTCTCTGGGAGATCCTCGCCCAGACGGGCTCCAGGCTCCCGGTCCGCGGCTTCGGACGGCTGTTCGCGTAGACCCGCGATCCCCAGGCCTGCCTCGGACGCTACGCGTCCACTCGGAAGACGAGATCGACTTCGTCGGCCGATCTGCCGGCCGTCGGATCTACCAGGTTGGTGCCGCGCACCAGCCCTCGAGCCGAGTGACCGCGTGCGCAAGCTCGCGCGCCGAGATTTCATGGACGTTTGCGTGCTCGACGAACGGAACTCGCGGCGCGGGATCACGTCCTGCCAGCGCCATGAGGACGTATGCCACCGGCAGGGAATGCGTGACGATGAGAATCGTGCGCTCTGGCCGCTCGACAAGCCTCCGAAACCCGGCCGCATAGCGAGCGACGAGCTTCTGTCGGTGCTCGCCGCCGCCGGGAGGCTCAGCTGCCGAGTCGTTCGCGAGTGCCCAGCCGATGTAGGCGTCGAGAGGACCGTTTTCGTAGCGGCCGTACAGTGGATCGTTGAGCTCGGGAACCACGATCCGTGGAACCGCCCTGTCCGCGAGCGCGAGATCCGCGGTCTGACGCGTCCGCTCGAGCTCGGACGTCACGCAGAGGTCGATATCTTCGTCGGCGAGGTCCTGCGCGAGCGCCCGCGCTTGCGCCACGCCGTGCTCGCTCAAGGGGCAGGGGACATCGGCCCTGCCATTCGCGATCCCTCGTGCGCTGAAGACGCTTTCCGCGTGGCGGACCAGAAGCGCTCGTTCCACCGGCGCCGTCCTTACATCAGCTCACGTCCGCTGCGACCAGCAGGTCGCCGCCGGCTTGGTGGACGGATCTGTTCGTGAGCCGGACGCTCTCCGCGACGCGTGCGACACCGAGGTCGCCGACGGCGTCAATGCCGGCTCCCATGATCGTCGGCGCGATCCCGACGACGAGGCGATCGACGAGCTTCTCGGCGAAGAACGACGTGATCACTCGCGCCCCGCCCTCGACGAGAAGCGAACCAACACCGAGCCCTCGAAGCGTCTGGAGCGCGCTCGCGAGGTCGACGCCGCGCGGGCTGGCGTCCACGATGTGGACGCCTACGGCGCGCGCGCGAAGGGCGGCGCGACGCTCCTCGCTCGAGGGCTCTGTCGTGATCACGACGGTCCCCGCCTCGTCATCGAGGACGCGTGACGTCGACGGCAGGCGCAACGTCGAGTCGAGCACGACGCGGAGCGGCGAGCGTCCGGGAACCATGCGCACGGTCAACTGGGGATCGTCGATGATGGCCGTGCCGACTCCGACGAGCACTGCGTCGCACGCTGCGCGGAGGCCGTGCGAGATCCGCCGCTCCGCCTCGCTGGAGATCCACTTGGCCTCGCCCAGCCGCGTCGCGATCCGCCCGTCGACCGTCTGTGCATACTTGAGCACGACATGCGGCCGCCACGACGGCGCCGCGGCACGCCCGAGGAGAGGGGCTACGTCGATGGCCTCGCCGATCGGATCGCCGTCCAGTGGGACGCCGGCGGGCGCGACGTGCCCGAGCCTCGCCTCCTTGGCGTAGAGATACTCGATGTTTCGGACGTGCGGCGACGTCTGAAGCGGGACGGTCTGCTCGACGTCGATTCCGGCCCGCGTGAGCGCCTCCACCTTGCTCGGGTTGTTCGTGAGCAACCGAACAGAACGGACGCCGAGGAGGCCGAGGCAGCGAGCAGCGGCGTCGTACCTGCGTGCGTCCGGCGGAAAGCCGAGGTGCACGTTGGCGTCGATCGTGTCCACGCCGTCCTCCTGAAGCATGTACGCGCGGAGCTTGTTGACGAGCCCGATCCCGCGTCCCTCGTGGTCGGTTGCGTAGACGAGGACGCCGCGCCCTTCCGCTGCGATCTCGCGTGCCGCCTCTCGAAGCTGGGTGCCGCAGTCGCAGCGAAGCGACCCGAGCGCGTCACCGGTCACGCACTCTGAGTGGAGCCGAGTCAGGACCGCGCGGCCGTCGTCGATTTCGCCGCGCACGAGCGCAAGGTAGACCGCTCCGGAAGCGAACTCGAACGCGCGCAGTTCGAACTCCCCGAAGGCGGTGCCGAGTGGGAGCGTCGCGACCTCGCGGGGGGACACTCGGCGTTACTTTAGTGGCGTGCGGGCGGGTGCTGCGAACGCGGGGCAGGCGAACACGGTTCGCTTCGTGGCGCCGTATGTGGTTGAGCTGGCCGACGTCGCTGTCCCGGAGACCCGAGCAGGAGAGGTCCTCGTCCAAGCTGAGTTCTCGGGAATCAGCGGCGGTACGGAAATGCTCGCCTATCGCGGCGAGCTCGACTCCAGCTTGCCGAGGGACGAGACGCTCGGCGCTCTCGAGGGCAGTTTCGAATACCCCTTCACGTACGGCTACAGCGTCGTCGGAACGGTCGACGCCTCACGGAGCGATGTGGCGGAGGGCGAACGCGTCTTTGCGTTTCATCCGCACCAGACCCGCTTCGTTGTCTCGGCCACCGATGTCGTGCGCATCGCAGAGTGCGACCCGCGCACCGCGACGCTCTTCCCGCTCGTGGAGACAGCGCTGCAGATCTCGCTCGACGCCGGCGTTCGCTACCGCGAGGTTGTGGCCGTCGTCGGGCTCGGCCCGGTCGGAATTCTCACCGCGATTCTTCTCATGCGAAGCGGCGCAACCGTTATCGGAAGTGATCCAAAGCCCTGGCGCCGCCAAACCGCCGAGGTGTGCGGGCTCGAGGCGGTCGAACCCGAGGCGCTTGGCCACGCGCTCCGGACTGCGACGCGGGGGCGTGGCGCGGACTACATCGTCGACGCAACGGGGAATCCGGAAGCGCTCGGCGAGAGCCTTGGGCTCCTTTCGACGGAGGGCGTCGCGATCGTCGCGTCTTGGTACGGCGCGAAGCCGGTCACGCTTCCGCTCGGCGCCGATTTCCACCGCCGGCGTCTCGAGATTCGAAGCAGCCAGGTGTCGACGATCGGCGGCCGGGCCGTTCGGTGGGATCGGCTCCGGAGGCTCGAGGCGACACAGGCACTGCTTGCAGAGCTTCCGCTCTCAGCCCTCGCCTCGCACACCTACCCCTTGGAACGCGCGCCGGAGGCCTACGCGGCGCTCGACCGCGGCGACGACGGCGTCGTCCACGTCGCCCTCGCCTACTCATGACGAGCCTGTTCGAAGTCGGCGCGTCGGCGGACCTGCGGGCCCTGCACCGGATTCCGTGGCTCCCGCCTCCCGAGGGAGATCTCCACGAACACGAGTACCGGGTGGAGGTTGTCATCGAGCGAGCGAGCCTCGACGGACGAGGCATGGTCATCGACCTCGACGTCGTCGACGCGGCACTCCGAAAGGCCGTCGCCGCGATCGAAGGCAGGGACCTCGACTCGATCCGGCCGCCGGAGGCGGAGGCGGTCACTGTGGAGATCCTTGCCCGCTGGTTCCATGAGCGGCTCGCCGAGCCGATTGCCGCCGCGGGCGGCGAGGTGCTGGCGGTGCGTGTCTGGGAGTCCCGGACGGCGTTCGGCGGCTATCGAGCTCCGGTGCCGACGAGCTCCGTGTAAGCGGCGAGGCAGCGCTCCGCGCAAGCCTCCCACGTGAACTTCTCGAGGACGCGCTCTCGCGCGTTTCGTCCCAATCGCTCCGCCAGGCGGCGGTCGCCAACCACCTGCGCGAGGCGTCCTCTGAGCTCAGCGACGTTTCCCGGCTCGACGAGAAAGCCGGTAACGCCATGCTCGACGACCTCGGGCAGTCCGCCGAGCCTGCTCGCGACGACGGGTGTTCCGCTGGCCATGGCCTCGATCGCCGCGAGGCCAAGAAGCTCGGCGACCCTGATCTCACGTCCAAAGCACGTTCGGTGGACGGACGGCAGAGCGAGGACCTGGGCACCGCGATAGAGCGAAGGGAGATTGGAGTCGGGGATGACGCCGAGGAACTCCACCTGGCGCTGCGCAGCAAGCCGTCGAAGGAGTTCCGGGTACTCGCGTTCGGGCGGATCCGGGTCGTGCCCGGCGGAGCCGACCACACGCAGCCCGGCATCCTGCGGGAGGGCTTCGATCAGTCGGTCGATGCCCTTGTGCGGCGTCAGCCGGCCGACGAAGAGGATGCCTCGGCGCGTCGCCTCCGGCTCTGGCGAGAAGCGAGCGGGATCGGCGCCGCCGTAGACGACCCTCGTCCGCGACGCCGGCGCGGCGAGCTCACGCGCAGAATATGCCGATACCGTGAGGAAACGGTCGAAGAGCCGCGGGAGAAGACCGGCCCAGTCACCGCCGCCGAGGCCGTGGTCGGTGACGGCCGTACGAATGCCGCGGATACGCCCGTTCACGGCCGCGAGGCGGCTCGGCGTGCTCCTCAGATGGTGCGCGTGGACGATGTCCGCCTCGGCTAGCGCATGACCAAGCCCAAGCGCGAGCGGATGGGCAGGGTGCCCGCCGAGCAGCCTGATGGAGCGAAGGACCCGGAGGCGGAGGCCGCTGGAATCACTCCAAGCGCCCGCCGCCCTCCCGAACGTGACGAGCTCGCAGTCGACATGCCGGGCGAGCGCGCGGCCGAGCTCGAGCGGATAGCGCTCACCGCCCCCGAAGAGGCCGGTCGGGCCAAAGAGCGTCGGAGCAACGTGAACCACCCGCATCTCGTTCTCCCGCTCATCACGCTAGGTGATCCCGGCCGCCTGAGCGGGGGGTACCTCTACCACCTGCGGATGGCGGACGCTGCGCCATCGCATGCGGCCCGGATCATCTTCCTGTCCCTTCCCGAGTGGCCCTTTCCATTCGCGGCGCTTCATGGCAGAGCGGTCCGTCGCCGGTCCGAGCAGCTCGGGGCGAGCGCTCTCCTCCTCGACTCGATCGCCGCTGCGTTCGCGGGTCCGGCTCTCGCTCTCCGCCGTCTCGGCGTCCCTCTGGTCGCCGTCCTCCATCAGCCACCCGGCGGGATCGATCATGGCGCCGTTCGCGAGAATGCGCAGGCACCGCTCGATCGGCTCGCCTTGCGACGAGCGGACCTCCTGATCGCGGCGAGCGACCACCTCGCGGAGCAGCTCGTCGAAGCAGGTTTCCCACGCTCACGGATTCGAGTCGTGCCGCCGGGACGGGACGTAGCGCCTGCTTCAGCAGGTCCTCCATCGGACCTCCGCAAAGGGCGCCGGGCCGCGTTCCTCACCGTCGCCAACTGGCTGCCACGGAAAGGGATCCTCGACCTTCTGGAGGCGTTCGCGCGACTTCCGGCGGAAGCCGGGACGCTCCACCTCGCCGGCGACGATGCGGCCGAGCCACGCTACGCGGCCCGTGTGCGGTCTCGCCTCGCGGCGACCGACCTTACGGGCCGCGTGATCGTGCACGGATCCCTGGCGCTCGAGGACGTCGCCGCCCTCTACCGGGCAGCCGACGTCTTCGTACTTCCGGCTTCCCGCGAGCCGTACGGGACGGTCTGGGGGGAGGCAATGGCTTTCGGCCTCCCGGTCGTCGGGTGGCGGGCCGGGAATCTGCCGTACCTGGCGGAGGATCGGCGCGAAGCGCTCCTCGTGGAGCCCGGTGACATTGACGCTCTCTCGGGGGCCTTGACGCGGCTTGCACTCGACGGCGAAACGAGGTCGAGGCTTGGGGCGGCGGCAATGCGCCGCGCCCTTTCACGCCCAACATGGGAGGCCTCGGCTGCGCTCTTCTTTGCGGCAATCAGGGAAGTGGTCGAGCGCGGAGCGGCCACATGAAGTGGAGGAGGGACGCGTGGCACTATGTTCGCCGCGTGGAGGTCAAGGGCATCCGTTGGCTCGGCGTTGGAACTGAGAGCGTGTCGGTCATGCGGTCCTTCGCGATCGAGGTGCTCGGCTTGCGGGTCGATGGCGAGGACACCGAGCACTTCGTCGAGTTGGCCATGGGCGACGGTGCGAAGCTGGAACTCTTCGGGTCCGCCGCCGTCGCGGACAGCCCGTGGCTCTTCGAGTCCAATCCGATCGTCGCCGGCTTCCTCGTCGACGACATCGAGGCCGCACGAGACGAGCTCGCAAACACACCCAATGTTGAGCTGCTCGGCGAGTTACGCGTACTGCCCAGCGGCTATGCGTGGCAGCACTTCCGCGCGCCGGATGGACGCGTCTACGAGCTCACGGCTGATCCTGCCGCGACCTGAGATCGGCGTCAGGGCGAGCTGTGACGGTGTGGGTGGGTGCGCCCGCTCGATTCGTCGTGGCATCGACGAGCCTGCCGGCGCGACGCACGCGAGGGGACGGCTTCACGCGGTCGGCTCGTCCGGCGAGCCGGACGACCGCCCGGAAACCTCCCGCCGATAGTCGGGCAGATGGAGCTGTGCGAGCGCGTCGAGTGCCGTCGACGTCAGTGCCGCCAGCCGCACGAGGTTGGCCTCGTCCTGCTCGGTGAACTCACC
>JBOHAU010000070.1:0-20212 GCA_050698015.1 Gaiellaceae bacterium | reverse complement strand
GCCCTTCACGACCAGGACCGCGTCGGTCTCGAGCAGCTCCCGCGAATGGACGTAGACGGAGTTGAAGACGACGACCTCGGCGCTCCCGGTCAGGTCGTCGAGCCGGGCGAAGACCATCGGGTCGCCCTTTCGGGTCGTCAGCTGCTTGAGCGCGCCGACGATCCCGCCGACTGTGACGATCTCACCGTCGCGCCGCGCGGGCACCTCGGCCAGCCGGCAGTCGGTCTTGCGCGCCAGCTGCTCCTTCACGGCCGTCAGCGGATGCTCGGAGACGTAGAGCCCGAGCGACTCCTTCTCCATCCGCAGGAGGTCGTTCTTCTCGTACTCGTCGGCGGCGATCGGCGGGTGCTCGACCTCGAACATCGACTCCTGCCCGAAGAAGAGATCCTCCTGCCGCTTCGCGCCTGACCCGAGCGCCGCATCCAGCGCATCGAGCATGCCCTTTCGCGACGCGCCGGTCGAGTCGAGGGCGCCGCACATGATCAGCGACTCGAGCGCGCGCTTGTTCGCGACCGTCGTCGGCACGCGCTCGGTCAATTCCCACAGCGACTTGAAGGCGCCGCCCGATTCGCGCGCGGCGACGATCGCCGCCGCTGCGCCTTCCCCAACGTACTTTACCGCATTCAGCCCGAAACGGATCTTTCCTTCCACGACGGCGAAGTCCGTCTGGGACACGTTGACGTCGGGCGGCTCGACCTCGATCCCCATCTCGGCGCACGCGTTCACGTACAGCGGCACCCGGTCCTTCGTGTTCATCACCGACGAGATCAGCGCGGCCATGTACTGGTGCGGGTAGTTCGCCTTCAGCCAGGCCGTTCGGTAGGCGATCAGCGCGTAGCCGGCCGAGTGGGACTTGTTGAACGAGTAGTCCTGCGACTGCTCGGTGTCCTTCCAGAGCTGCGTCGCCACCTGATGGGAGACCCCGTTCTGGGCGCAGCCCTCGAGGAACTTCTCCTTCAGGGAGGCCATCAGCGAGTGGATCTTCTTGCCGATCGCCTTGCGGAGATCGTCGGCCTCGGCCGGTGAGAAGCCGGCGAGCTGCTTCGCGATCTCCATGTACTGCTCCTGGTAAATGCAAATCCCGTAGGTCGCCTCTGTGATCGGCTTCACGCGCTCGTCGATGAACGTGACCTGCTCGAGCCCGTTCTTCCGCTTCGCGTAGGTCGGGATGTAGCCCATCGGCCCCGGGCGGTAGAGGGCGACGAGCGCGATCAGGTCCTCGAACTCGGTCGGGCGGACCTGCTTCAGCGCCTCGCGCATCCCCGACGACTCGAACTGGAAGACGCCCATCGCATCCCCGCGCGCGAGCATCTCGTAGGTCTTCTTGTCGTCGAGCGGGATCTTCTCGTTCGAGAGCCCGCCGACGAGCTGGTACGTCTTCTCGATCACATCGAGGTTGCGCAGGCCGAGGAAGTCCATCTTCAGGAGGCCGAGTGCCTCGACGTCCCACATCCCGAACTGCGTCACGACCTCCTGGTCGGCGCCCTTCTGCTGCAGCGGGACGTACTCGACGAGCGGCCGGTCGCCGATCACGACGCCGGCGGCGTGGATCGAGTCGTTGCGCACGAGTCCTTCGAGCGGCCTCGCGAGGTCGACGATCTCGCGCACGAGCGGGTCGGAGTCGTACTGCTGCTTGAGCTCGGCGCCAGGCTTGAGGCAGTCGTCCAGGTAGACCTTCGGGCCTTCCGGGATCAGCTTCGCGATCCGGT
This sequence comes from Gaiellaceae bacterium, assembly GCA_050698015.1. Classification (GTDB taxonomy): domain Bacteria; phylum Actinomycetota; class Thermoleophilia; order Gaiellales; family Gaiellaceae; genus JACDAN01. The sequence continues at coordinate 18,503 of JBOHAU010000070.1, read as the reverse complement.
CGACGGTGCCGTACGGGATCTCGAGCACCCGGCCGGCGTCGCGGACCGCGGCGCGGGCGAGCATCGTGCCGAAGGTGATGATCTGGGCGACGCGGTCCCGCCCGTACTTCTCGGCGACGTAGTTGATGACGCGGTCGCGCCCCGCGACGGCGAAGTCGATGTCCATGTCCGGCATCGACTTGCGGCCCGGGTTGAGGAAGCGCTCGAAGAGGAGGTCGTAGCGCATCGGGTCGACGTCGGTGATCTCGAGCGAGTAGGCGGCGATCGAGCCGGCGGCCGAGCCGCGGCCCGGTCCGACCTGGATCCCGTTCTGCTTCGCGAAGCGGACGAAGTCCCAGACGATCAGGAAGTAGTCCGCGAAGCCCATCTCCTTGATCGTCTTCAGCTCGAAGCGTAGGCGGTCGTTGAGCTCGGGTGTGATGGTTCCGTAGCGCTTTTGCAGGCCTTTTTCGCAGAGCTCGACGAGGTAGTCGAAGGCGTCGCGGCCCTCCGGCGTCGGGTACTTCGGCAGGCGGATCTCGCCGAGCTGGATCTCGACATTGAGCCGCTCGGCGACGTCGAGCGTCGCGCGGAGCGCCTCCGGATAGGCCGCGAAGTCCGCGGCCATCTCCGCCGGGCTCTTGAAGAAGAACTGGTCGGTGTCGAACTTCCAGCGGCTCGGGTTCTTCAGCGAGTCGCCGGACTGGATGCACAGCAGCGCTTCGTGGGCCTTGGCGTCGGAGTGGCGGAGATAGTGGACGTCGCCGGTCGCGACGAGCGGCAGGCCGGTCTGCTGCGCGAGCGCCGCGAGCTCCGGGTTGATGCGCGCCTGCTCCTGCAGCCCGGCGTTCTGGATCTCGACGTAGACGTTGTCGCGGCCGAAGACCTGCGTCAGGCGGTCGAGGTCCGAGGCGGCGTCCTTGGGCCGGTTCTCCTCCAGCGCCTTGCAGACGCGTCCCGACAGACATCCGGAGAGCGCGACGAGCCCCTTCGCGTGCGCGGCGAGATGGTTCCAGTCGACCCGCGGCTTGTAGTAGTAGCCCTGCAGGTACCCGGCCGAAGCGAGCTTGATCAGGTTCCCGTAGCCCTCATTCGACTCGGCGAGGAGGGTCAGGTGCGCGTAGCCCTTCTCCTGCTTGGCAGCGTCTTGACAGACGTAGACCTCACAGCCGATCAGCGGCTTGACGCCCGCCTTCTGGGCGTGCTGGTAGAGCTGGACTGCGCCGGCGAGCGAGCCGTGGTCGGTGAGCGCGACGGCGGGCATCTCGAGCTCGGCGGCGCGCGCGGCGAGGTCCGGGATCCGGCAGGCCCCGTCGAGGATCGAGAACTCGGAGTGGACGTGGAGGTGGACGAAGTCAGCGGCCAAGGCGAGCCATTCTAGGAGGGCATTCGGAGGTCTTCCTTCCGGCTAACCTCGGCCCGTGACCCATGGACGAGACGCCGATCACGAGCCCGCCGAGGGCGCTACGGACTAGGCGGCGCCCAGGCCGCGGTGCTTCTTCTTCGCCCGCTTGTCGCTGCGCTTTTCCTTCAGCGACTTCTGCGCGACTTTCTTCCCGAGCTTCTTCGGCTTGTCGGCCCCTTTTGTCATGGGCCTATTGTCTACGCTCCCGGCCGGACGAGCGGCTTGTACGTGATCCGGTGCGGCTCGAGTGCCTCCTCGCCACGCGTCTCGCGTACCCACTGCTCGTACTCCTCGAAGCTGCCCTCGAACCACGTCACCTGCGAGTCGCCCTCGAAGGCGAGGATGTGCGTGGCGACGCGATCCAGGAACCAGCGGTCGTGCGAGATCACCGCCGCGCAGCCGGCGAAGTCGAGCAACGCGTCCTCGAGCGCGCGCAGCGTGTCCACGTCGAGGTCGTTCGTCGGCTCGTCGAGCAGCAGGAGGTTCCCACCCGACCGCAGCAGCTTCGCTAGGTGGACGCGGTTCCGTTCGCCGCCCGAGAGGTCGCCGACACGCTTCTGCTGGTCGGAGCCCTTGAAGTTGAACCAGGAGACGTACTGGCGCGAGTTCACCTCGCGGTTGCCGAGCGCGATCGTGTCTTGGCCGCCCGAGATCTCCTTCCAGACGTTGTTCCCGGGCGCCAGGTCGGCACGCGACTGGTCGACATAGGCGAGCTCGACCGTCTCCCCCACGCGGAGCTCACCCGAATCGGCCTGCTCCTCGCCGGCGATCATCCGGAAGAGCGTCGTCTTGCCGGCGCCGTTCGGGCCGATCACGCCGATGATCCCGCCGGGAGGCAAGGAGAAGGTCATGTCCTCGACGAGCAGGCGGTCGCCGAAGCCTTTCGAGACACCGTCCGCCTCCACGACCACCTCGCCGAGCCGAGGCCCGGCGGGAATGTGGATCTCGACCCGGTCGAGCTTCACATTGTGTTCCTCCGCGAGCAGCCGCTCGTAGGCGCCGAGCCGCGCCTTCGACTTCGCGTGCCGGGCCTTCGGCGACGAGCGAACCCACTCCAGCTCCCTCGCGAGCGCACGACGCCGGGCGGACTCCTGCTTCTCCTCGTGTGCGAGCCGAACCTGCTTCTGCTCGAGCCAGCCGGAATAGTTGCCCTCGTAGGGGATCCCGCGCCCGCGGTCGAGCTCGAGGATCCAGCCCGCGACGTTGTCGAGGAAGTAGCGATCATGGGTCACGGCGACGACAGTTCCGGCGTAGTCGGCAAGAAACCGTTCGAGCCAGGCAACGGACTCGGCGTCAAGGTGGTTCGTCGGCTCGTCCAGGAGCAGCAGGTCCGGCGATGACAGGAGGAGGCGGCAGAGCGCGACCCGCCGCCGCTCGCCTCCCGAGAGGGTCGTAACGTCGCGGTCGCCGTCAGGAAGCCGCAGCGCGTCCATCGCGCGGTCCAGCCGGGCGTCGAGCTCCCAGGCGCCGTAACGGTCGATCTGCTCCTGCACCTTGCCCTGCTCGGCGAGGAGGGCATCGAAATCGGCGTGGGGCTCGGCAAAGGCGGCGGAGATCGAGTTGAAGCGGTCGAGCAGGTCCCGTAGCGGCCGGACGCCGTCCTCCGCGTTCCCGCGGACATCCTTGGCGGGATCGAGGTCCGGCTCCTGCGGGAGCCAGCCGACGGTCGCACCGGCCGCGAGCTCGGCGCTGCCGCTCGAGGGCTCCTCGACGCCGGCCATGATCCGAAGCAGCGTCGACTTCCCGGCGCCGTTCGGGCCGAGCACGCCGATCTTCGCCCCCGGAAGGAACGCAAGCGTGATGTTGTCGAGCACCTTGCGCTCCGGCCCGTAGAACCTGGAGGCCCGGATCATCGTGAAGACGTAGTCGGCCACGACGGCCGAGGTTAGCCACGCAACCGCGGCGACCGGGCCCATCGGCCCGACACACCCTCGTGACGAAAGCTCAACCACCCTCGACGGGGTCTGACCCCCTCGAGGGTGGCTGAAGATCCGCTAGCTGCCCTTCGTCGGCAACACCGGCGGGAAGACGAGCTCCCGCCACGATCCGGGCACCTTGTTCAGCAGCCCGATCCTGTTCATGAAGCCGGCGGTCCGCATCAACCCGCGCGGCCGCGTCGTGAACGTCAGCGACTTCTTCCGCGTGATCCAGCGGGTGAACTGCACGGTGGTCGCCTCCGTCTGGTCCTCGCGGGCGAGGATCGCCGCCGCGGTCTTCGGCTTCTTGTTGATCAGGTCGATCGACTGCTTCACGAGCCTGTAGAAGCGGTTCGAGAAGGCGCGGTACTCGTCGTAGAACTTCTGCGTCAGCACCGTGACGAGGAACGAATGCGCGCCGAAGTAGCCGTAACTCTTGCCGACGACGTGCGCGCCCCGCCCGAGCTCCTGCCACTGGTACGGCGGTGACGTGAAGTGCGCGTCGATCTGGCCGCTCAGCAGGGCCTGCATCCCGTCCGGGTGATCCATCGAGATCAGCGACGAGTCGAGCGCCCGCGGGTTCCCGAGCTTCACCTGTGCCATCTTGCGCAGGGCGACCGCCTGGATCGACGTCGCCGTCGGCGTCGCGATGCGCTTGCCGCGCAGGTCGGCCACGGTGCGGATCGACGAGTCACGCGCCATCAGCCAGAGGTCGGCCTCGTCGAGCGGCGCGATCACCCTCCAGTTGATCCCGCGCGCCCAGCCCACGAGGAACGGCCCGGTCCCCATCGCGCCGATCTGGATGTCGCCCTTGATGATCCCGTCCGTGATCGGCGTCCCTGACGCCAGCTGTTTCCACTCGACCCGCAGGCCCGGATACGCCTTCTCCAGGAGGCGCTGCTGCTTGATGATCATCAGCGGCGCGTAACCCACTCCGAACTGGTAGGCGATCGTGATGTTGTCGGGGCGGGTCGCCTCGCTCGCCCCTTGGGCGCTGCTCGCCGCGCCGATACCGAGTACGAGCACGGCTACGACCGCCAACCGTAGGCGGTTCCTCCTCAGACCCATCTTCTCCCCCTCACGTCGACGTCTTCATTCCCCACCGCACGATCGTGCGGCGCTCCAGGACACCGAAAACGAACTCGAAAACCATCCCGAGGATGGCGATTGTGACGAGTCCGGCGAAGACCTGCGGGATGTTCAGGAAGAGCTTCGCGTTGTTGATGTAGGTCCCAAGGCCGCCGTCGGCGCCGGCGACGCCGAACACGAGCTCGGCGGCGATGATCGTCCGCCAGCCGAACGCCCACGCCGTCTTCAGCCCCGAGATCGCATGTGGCAGCGCGGCCGGGGCGAGAACGTCGGTGATCAGCCGGCGCGACGAAAGCCCGATGTTCCGGCCGACCGCGACGATCGTCGGGTTAACCGTCTTGAAGCCCGTGCTGAGGTTGATCGCGATCGGCCAGGCGGCAGCGTTGGCGATCACGAACAGGAGCGCATTCGTGTTCAGGCCAAACCAGAGCATCGCCAGCGGCAGCACGGCGACGCCGGGGAGCGGGTTGAGGATCGACACGAGGATCGTCAGCAGGTCCTCGCCGATCTGCGAGAGCGCCGCGAAGGCGGTCAGGATCACCGCGACGAGGGCGCCGATCCCGATCCCGACGGCGAGGATCTTGAGGGTCGTCCACGTCGTCCTCGCCAGGTTGCCCTCCCGCCAGCCGTCCCAGAACGCCTCCGCGACCTCGCGCGGGCCGGCGAACAGGAGCGGCGACGGATCCTTGATGACCCAATACGCCTGCCAGATCCCGATCAGCCCCGCGACGATGAGCGCATAGCGCAGCGCGGCGGGCAGCCGTCCCCAGGCGAACCGCGAACCGCGCGGGCGGGGGACGGCGATGCTAGTGGTCGACATCGTCATCTCCTTCGATTGCGAGTAGCTCGCGCAGGTGGATGCGCATCTCGGCGTAGCGCGGCGAGTCGGGCTCGCCGACGTCGCGGACGTCGACGATCTCCCGAACCGTGGACGGGTGGCCGTGCAGGACGACGACGCGCTCGCCGAGGATCAGCGCCTCGTCGATCGAATGCGTGACGAAGAACAGCGTCGTCTCACTCCGCTCGAGGATGCCGCGCAACTCCCGCTGCAGCTTGGCACGGGTGATCGCGTCGAGGCTGCCGAACGGCTCGTCCATGAGCAGGATAAGCGGCTCGAGCGCGAGCGCCCGTGCGATCGCGACCCGTTGCTTCATCCCTCCGGACAGTTCATGCGGGTACTTGTCGACGGCGTGCGAGAGGCCGGTCAGCTCGACGTACTCGCGTGCCCGGGCGGCGGCGCCTTTGCGCCGCCAGCCGTTCACCCGCAGCGGGTACGCAACGTTCTCCAAGACTGTCCGCCACGGGAAGAGCTGGTCGAACTCCTGGAAGACGACGGCGCGGTCCGGGCCGGGCGCGAGCGACGTCCGGCCGGCAACGCTGATCGTGCCGCCGGCAGGAGGCAGGAAGCCGGCGACCGCCTTCAGAAGCGTGGACTTGCCCGAGCCCGACTGACCGATGACGATCAGCCGCTCCCGCGCCGCGACATCGAACGTCGCCTCGGCGACCGCACGGTGAAAGCCGCGGCTTCCCCAGTAGCCCAGCTGCACGCCGTCCATCGAGAGCACCGGGCCGCCGACTACGTTTGCCCGTGTGTCACTCCGAAGCCGAGCCTTCGTCGACCCCCTCATCGGCCGGTCACGCCCTGTTTTTAACAGGAAAGAGCGGTATCCTCGCCACGTGGCGCAGGTGAGGACGGAGCAGACGAAGTTCCTGCTCTCCGAATCGGAGCTCCCGCGGCGCTGGTACAACATCCGCGCCGACATGCCGAACCCGCCGCAGCCCGTGCTGCACCCGGGCACCGGCGAGCCGGTCGGCCCCGAGGATCTCGCGCCGCTCTTCCCGATGGAGCTCATCCTCCAGGAGGTCAGCGAGGACGCGGAGGTCGCGATCCCGGAGGAGATCCTCGACATCTACACCCTCTGGCGTCCGACGCCGCTCTACCGGGCCCACCGGCTCGAGCAGGCGATCGGGACGCGCTCGCGGATCTTCTACAAGTACGAGGGCGTCAGCCCGCAGGGCAGCCACAAACCGAACACCGCCGTCGCGCAGGCGTACTACAACGCGAAGGAGGGCCGGACGCGGCTCGCAACGGAGACCGGCGCCGGGCAGTGGGGCAGCGCGCTCGCCTTCGCCTGCACGCTCTTCCAGCTCGAGTGCAAGGTCTACATGGTCAGGATCTCCTACGAGCAGAAGCCCTTCCGGCGCTCGCTGATCCAGGCCTGGGGCGCCGAGATCGTCCCCAGTCCCTCCGAGGAGACGCAGGTGGGGCGGGCCGTGCTCGAGGAGCATCCCGACTCGCCCGGCTCGCTCGGGATCGCCATCTCCGAGGCGGTCGAGGACGCGGCCGGCCGGGAGGACACCGCATACTCACTGGGCTCCGTTCTCAACCACGTCCTGCTCCACCAGACGGTGATCGGCCAGGAGGCCATCGCCCAGATGGAGCAGGCCGGCGCCTTCCCCGATGTCGTCATCGGCTGCGTCGGCGGGGGCTCGAACTTCGCCGGGCTCGCCTTCCCGTTTCTCCGCGAGAAGATCGGTGGGCGGGACATCGACGTGCTCGCCTGCGAGCCCGCCGCTTGCCCGACCTTGACGCGCGGCCTCTACGCCTACGACTTCGGCGACACGAGCAAGCTGACGCCTCTCGTCCCGATGTACACGCTCGGGCACGACTTCATCCCGGAGCCGATCCACGCCGGCGGGCTGCGCTACCACGGGGTCGCGCCGCTGATCTCACAGCTGGTCCGCGACGACCTGATCCGCGCCGAGGCCTATCTCCAAAACGACGTCTTCGCGTCGGCCGTCGAGTTCGCGCGTCACGAGGGGATCATCCCGGCGCCCGAGGCGGCGCACGCGATCCACGGGGCGATGCTGGCTGCTCGGGCAGCAGACGAGGCGGGCGAGGAGCGGACGATCCTGTTCAACCTCTCTGGCCACGGCCACTTCGACATGGCCGCCTTTGACAAGTACTTCGCCGGCGAGCTCGAGGACGTCGCGCTCGACGAGGCCGAGATCGAGCGCGCACTGGCCGCGATCGAGGGCCTCCCCACTCCCGCGTAGCCGGCTTGCGGCGCCGGCGCGTGTCCGCGCTCTTCGGCGTCCTGCTTCTCCACACCTTCGGAGCCCTGACGTGGGTTGCCTTTCTGGGGTTCAGCGCCGACATCGGGACGGATCGCCAGTTCTATGCGGCGCTGGCGTTCGGAGCGGTGACCTGGCTGCTCGCGACGGCGGTCATCGTGTGGCTCTGGCGCCACGGGAACTCGAGCATTGCGATCCCATTCGCGTGGTGGCTCCCGTCGTACCTCCTGATGGTGGCCATCGTTTACGGCTGGGACTAGTGCCCTAGGACGTCTCGGTCGGGCTCCCCGCGTAGTCCAGACGCCGTACCCTGGCGCCGTGGACGCGGACGCCGTCGAGCTCCGGGTGCTGGGCTGCCTGGTCGAGAAGCAGCGAACGACGCCGGACGCCTATCCGCTCTCGCTGAACGCACTTCGCCTCGCATGCAACCAGTCGACGAATCGCGACCCGGTCGTCGACTACGACGAGCCGACGATCCGCGGAGCGCTCGAGCGGCTCTCGCGACGGGGCTGGGTGCGCCTCGCGAGCGGCAGCGGGAGCCGCGCCGTCAAGTATCGGCATCTACTCGGCGAAGCGTTGCGTCTCTCCGACGCGGAGATCTCGCTGCTCTCCGTTCTAATGCTCCGCGGTCCCCAGACGCCGGGCGAGCTGAAGCAGCGCACCGAACGGCTGCATCGCTTCGAGTCGACGGCCGACGTCGACGTTGCCGTCGACGGCCTCGTCCAGCGCGAGCTCGCCACCCGGCTGCCGCGCCGGCCCGGCCAGAAGGAACAGCGCTACACACAGCTGCTCGGCGGAGACGACGAGGCTGGAGAGCCGACGGCTCACGCCGACGACGAGTCGCTCGTTGCCCGTGTCGAGCGTCTGGAAGCGGAGGTTCGCCTGCTCCGCGAGCAGCTCGACACGCTCTAGTCGCGGTTTCGTCCGCCACGTCGGGGCGGGACCGAGGCCCGCCCCGTCTGCGCTGCTGCGGCCTACCGCAGGGTCGAGCAGAGGCGGTTCCAGGCCTCGTCGTCGAACGTATCCGCCGGACCGCCCTGGAAGAGGAGCGTCGGGAAGATGGTCTCGAAGTCGACGTCGGTCCAGTCCTCGATTCGAATGCCACTGGTGTGAAACACGACGTGTTGACCACGCAGCACGACGTGGGTCGTGCCGATGATCGCCCGCTCGCCGGTGACGAAGTTCGAGTCGGTCTGGATCGAGCGGAAGTACGGCGCCGCCTTCGTAGGATCGCTGGAGTTGTAGATCGTCCCGGTGACCTTGACCTGGCGCCATTCCGCGACGTCCTGACCTGCCTCGTCGAGCGTAAACCGGGACCGCCGCTCGAGCGTGCCGTTCAAAAGCAGCTCGAAATCGCCGCAGTCGTGCTGAAACTCCCCCTCGAGCTCTCTCGGCGGGTAGTTCACGATGTCGGGCTTGCCGGCGACCGCGCCCGCCACCATCGCGAGCGCCCCGATTGCTACCGCCACGAACGTTGTGATGTACCGCAGCATGGTTCCTCCTTTGTGAGTACGACCAGGGGAAGGCGGATCGCCGCCTTCCCCTGGTTGCCAGAGCGGCGAGCGCCCTGGAGCTCGGCCAGCCGGTGCTGTGCTGATGGGGCCATCTCGTACCTCCCGCTCTCGCCCGATGTGGGCGCGTTGGCAACCGAGAGTGAGGCTAGGGAGCGGGCGCCGCGATCGAATCGGGTGAATCCCTGAACCGATGGGCGAGCTCGGCGCGGGTTCGCACTCCGGTCTTGCGGAAGACGTGCGCAAGGTGCGTCTCGATCGTCTTCGGGCTCAGAAACAGCCGCGCGGCGACGTCCCGATTCGTGAGGCCGGTGGCAACGAGCCTCGCAACCTGGACCTCCTGCGGAGTCAGCTCGTCGAGGGTCGAGGGGTCTCGCCGCCGAGCGCGCGCACCGCTCGCCCGGAGCTCGGCCCGTGCACGCTCCGCCCAGAGCCCGGCGCCGACGACCTCGAAGCCCTCGAGGGCTGCCCGCAGGCTCGCGCGGGCCTCAGCGCGGCGCTTCAGGCGCCGCAGCAGCTCGCCGTAGCAGAGCTCGGTTCGCGCGCGCTCCCAGCGGTTCGACCAGGACTCGTGCCACTCGAGCGCCTCCCGGAAGGCGGCTTCGTCGCCGTGCAGGACACCCGCGCAGCGAAGGAACGGGGCGATCGTATGCGGCCGGCCGGTTCGCCGCGCTGCGTTCACCCGGTCCGCGAGGAGTGCCTCGCCCTCCTCCTTTCGGCCGGCGCGCGCGAGCGCCTCGATGAGCGAGGGCAGAATCGACCGTGTCGCGATCAACTCGACGTCGAGGTTGGAGCGACGCACGCTCATCGCCGAGTCCAGCGCCCCGACCGCGGCGTCGGGATTCCCGAGCGAAAGCTCGAGCAGCCCGACGCCGATGCTTCCGTGCGGCTCGTCGTGGCCGAGGTCACCCAGGGCCGCGTGCGCCTCTTTCACGTGCGCCCGACACTCCTCTTCAAGGCCGACCATCGCCTCGATCCACGACAGGACGCCGAGAGCCGTGGCCTGCTCCGCCCGTTGGCCGATCGCACGCATCAGCCCGACGGACTCGGCGGCCGCGGCGTGCGCCGCCTGGAGATCCCCGGCGCGCGCTCCGGAGAGCGCAAGCAACTGGAGAACGACCGTCAGCGTGCCGAGCGCGGCGCGCTCGCGGGCAACCGACTCCGCCCGGCGCAGGAGCGCGAGCGCGCCGTCATCATCCCCGGCGGATAAGAGTGCTTCACCCGCGATCCGCAGGTGGTCCGGATCGTCCGAATCGACAACCTCCGCCGCCTGGAGCCAGTACGCACCGGCCTCCTCGAGCCGCCCCGCCCAGCCGGCGGTGTCGCCCCGCATGAGCAGAACCGCGAGCTCCGTCTTGCCGCCCCGCTCGAACGGCAGCGCCGTTGCCCGCTCGGCCGCCGCGAGCGCCCGCTCGAGATCGACCCACCCCATCCAGACCTCCGCCGCCTGGACCTCGGCGAGCGCTGCGCGCTCGGGATCGTCGCGAGCCAGCTCGGCCGCCGCCCGCTCCAGCATCTCGGCGGCGACCGGATCGCCGTCTCTCTTGCTCGCCACGACCGCGCGGAGATAAAGGAGCTCTGTCGCCGCTTTGCCCGCCGGGGCCGAGGCCTCCGCGCCGTCGAGCAGCGTGGCAGCCTCGTCCCAGGCGCCGGCGGCTATCGCCGCACGTGCGGCGGCCAGGTGGCGTTGCGCCCTGCGTTCCCCCTCGGGGGTGAGCGCGGCCGCGTGGACGAGTGCTCGGAGCGCGGCTCGCCGGCTGCGCTGTTCCGCCCGGCGGCCGGCGGCCTCGATCGTGGCGGCGGCCTCCTCATCGGGGCCGGACGCCGCGAGGGCGACGTGCCAGGCGCGTTCGTCGGACAGGTCATCGCCGTCGAGCGCAGCGGCCAGCGCCGCGTGCGCCGCTCGACGATCGGGCGCGGATGCCGCCCCGTACGCGACGGCGCGGACGATCGGGTGCCTAAAGGACAGCCGGTCGACCTCGATCGAGACGATCCGCGACCGCTCCGCTTCGGCCATGTCGTCCGGGCCGGCGTGCAGTCGCGACCACGCGCGCTCGAGCGTTGCGACGTCGTCCCGGTTGCCGGCCGCCGCTGCGACGACGACGGCGGCGCGGGCGGACTTCGAAAGCCCGTTCAACCGCCGCCCGAAGGCGCGCTCGAGCTCCTCCCCTACAGGCAGCGGTTCCGCGATTGGCTCTAGGCCGGCGCGCTGTCCCTCTGAGAGCTCGTCGGCCAGCTCGAGCAGCGCGAGCGGATTTCCGATCGTCAGCTCGGCCAGCCGCTCGGCGGTTGGAGGGGCGATGCGGTCGCCGAGAAGCTCGCTCGCCTCGGCGGGCGGAAGCCCCCGAACGACGAGCTGTTCGAGGCCCGCGGGCGAGAAGGCCGATTCCTCGCCCTCGCGGAGCGCGATCAGGATCGCGATCCGCTCGTTACCCAGCCGGCGCGCGGCGAAGCCGATCGCCTGCCCGGTTTCGGCGTCGAGCCAGTGAGCATCGTCCACCACCGCCAGCACCGGCTCGTCCTCCGCCGCTGCGGCGAGCAAGCCAAGCGTGGCGGCGCAGACGGCCACAGGTTCCGCAGGCCCCGCCGGACCGAGTGCGAGTGCCGCGGTCAATGCCTGTGCCTGTGGCTCGGGTAGCGACGGCACCAGCCCCTCGATCGGCCGGGTGAGCGTGAGCAGTCCGGCGTACGGCAGCTCGCTCTCCGACTCGACACCGGCTGTGCGCAAGACGCGCAGCCCGCGCGCGCGCCGCGCTGCCTCCTCGAGCAACGCGGACTTCCCGATGCCCGGCTCGCCCAGCAGGACAAGCGCGCCGCTGCGTCCACGCTTGACGGCGGCTAGCAGTGCGCCGATCCGACGTTGCTCCTCACGTCTGCCGACGAGCACCGGACAACGATCGTACTCCCGGGCGAGCTGAAGGCTTAGCGTCGGCAGCGCCGTCGCCGGCCGAAAGGGACGTCTTGACCGTCTGCCTACGCTTGCAGGAGATGGACGTCCTCCGCGGACTGAACCCGCAGCAGCGCGCCGCCGTCGAGGCGGTGCGCGGCCCGGTCTGCATCCTGGCGGGGGCGGGCTCGGGCAAGACGACGACGATCACGCACCGGATCGCCAACCAGGTGCTGACCGGCGCCTTTCGTCCCTCGGAGATCCTCGCCGTCACCTTCACCGACAAGGCCGCGGGGGAGATGCGCTCGCGCCTGAAGCAGCTCGGCGCCGAGGACATCCAGGCGCGGACGTTCCACTCCGCGGCGCTCGGGCAGCTGCGGTACTTCGCCGGGGACCGGATCGGCCAGATCCTTCCGTCGAAGGCGCTGATGCTTCAGCCGATCCGCCGCTCGCTGCCGCCGCCGTTCAAGTTCCGGCCGCTCGGCGACCTCGCCGGCGAGATCGAGTGGGCGAAGAACCGGCGGCTGGCGCCGGAGACGTACCTCAGCGGGCTCGGCGGGCACGAGCCCCCAATCCCGGCCGATCTGATGGTCTCGGTCTTCAGCCGCTACGAGGCGCAGAAGGAGCGTCAGGGCCGCGTCGACTTCGAGGATCTGCTCGAGCTCGCGATCCGGCTCTACGACGAAGACGAGCAGGCCGCGATGACGTTCCGTGACCGCTACCGCGCCTTCACCGTCGACGAGTACCAGGACGTGAACCTCCTCCAGCATTCGCTGCTCGAGCGCTGGCTCGGCGGGCGGGACGAGCTCTGCGTCGTCGGCGACGACTACCAGTCGATCTACTCCTTCACCGGCGCGACGCCCGAGTACCTGCTGCGCGCCGGCGGACAGGTCTTCCGTCTCGAGGAGAACTATCGCTCGACGCCGGAGATTCTCGAGCTCGCGAACAGGCTCGTCCCGAAGCTCGGCGGCGCGGAGAAGGTGCTCCGCGCGACCAGGCCGTCCGGCGAGACGCCGGTGCTCCGAGCCTGTGAGGACGCCGAGGCGGAGGTGGCCGGGATCGTCGGCAACATCGGGACCTACCACCGGGAGGGCGTGCCGTACGAGGCGATGGCGGTGCTCTACCGCATCAACTCGCGCTCGGAGGAGTTCGAGGAGGCGCTCTCCGAAGCCGGCATCCCGTACCAGGTGCGCGGCGGCGCGTTCCTCGCGCGGCCTGGCGCGCGCGGGATGCTGCGGGCGCTGCGGAGCTCCGGCGGGAGTCCGGTCGCGATCGTCGCCGAGCTCGCGGCCGCGCAGGGACTCACGCAGGTCGTCCCGGAGGGCGTCGGCGAGGAGGAGCTCACGCGGCAGGGCGACCTCGCGCGCTTCCTCCGCCTGGCGGAGGAGTTCGGCGAGGGCACCGTGGCGGAGTTCCTGGCCGACCTCCAGAGCCGCTTCGGCGAGGAGTCGGTCGGCCGCGGCGTCAATCTGCTCACCTACCACCGGGCGAAGGGGCTCGAGTTCGAGGTCGTCTTCCTGCCGCACCTAGAGGAGGGCGAGCTCCCGTTCAAGCGCGCACGAGTCGGCGAGGCGCTCGCGGAGGAGCGGCGGCTGCTCTACGTCGGGATGACGCGCGCGAAGCGGCACCTGGAGATCACTTGGTCGGGCGAGCCGAGCCGCTTCCTCGGCGAGCTCGGCGTCGCGGAGCCGGAGCGACCCGCCAAGGACGACCCAGTGGTCAAGGCACTGAAGGCGTGGAGGCTCGAGCGGGCCCGAAAGGACGAGGTGCCGGCCTTCGTCGTCTTCCACGACTCCACGCTCCAGGAGATCGCGCGCCAGCGTCCACGAGAGCTCTGGCAGCTCGCGAAGGTGTCAGGCGTCGGGCCGACGAAGCTCGAGCGCTACGGCGACGAGGTGCTCGCCGCCCTGGCGGTCACACCAGCTCAGCCCGCGTAACCGCAGCAGCGAGACGCCGGTCGGCCGTCACGAGAACCGCCTGCTTCACTTCGGCGAGCACGGCGTAGCACGCGTCGTAAACGCTCAGCTGGCGCGCTTCGGCAACCGCTACAGCGCTGACCACGAGCTGAGACGTTGGGCAGACGTTGAATGGGAGCTCGCAGACGAAGTCCAGCTGCTCCTGGGCTCCGCTCAAACTTAAGCGGCCGCGCTTCACGTAGCCGAGCAACGCTTGTCCGACCTCCGGGAACAGCAGATCCGGTACAGCCGCGACGAAATCAGCGTCCTCGAGTCGCCCAACCCACCCCGCCGCCTCTTCGCCCTGGTCGAGGACGGCGCGGAGAACCACGTTTGCGTCAAGTACCGCGCGCACGACGCTCGATCTCGCGTGCCCGCTCCTCTCGGCCTCGCCGAATCAGCTCGACCGCGTCCGGCGCACCCTCGGGCAAGACGTACTCGGCGCGGAGCTCCTCCAGCCTTTTCCGCAGCCCCTCGCGGCGCCGGTCCTCCTCGGCGGTTGCTTCGAGCGCTTCGATGACCTCAGCGTTCAACGACCGGCCGTTCGCCTTCGCCCGGCGCTTGAGGCGAGCAATGACCTTCGTTGGAACGTTGCGAATGTGAAGTGCGGGCATATCACTCATGCTAGCAATGTGCTAGCAGGTCTAGCGGAGCCGCGCTAGTTGTCTGACTTCGCCGACTGGCCCGGGGGTCAGGTCTTGCACTGATCTACTTGCGCTACTGCAAGACCTGACCCCAAACGCCGCAGCGCTACGGCGTGCCGGAGGGCAGCGCTCGGCAATTAGTCAGGAGGTTCGGAGTGCCGGCTCGTCGATCGTGAGCGTGAGTGCATCGGCGTCGACCGTCGCTTCGACCCCAAGCGGAAGCGTGGCCAGGCTGGCGCCGTGTCCCAACGGCAGACCGTAGAGCACCGGGATGCCGAGTCCGCCGAGGCGGTCACCGAGCACGTCCTCGAGCGTTTTCGACCGCGGCGCCGAGGTGAACTCGTACCACTCACAGCCGGCAAGCTCTCCGACGACGATGCCTCGAACGCCTTCGAACTTGCCGATCTGCTCGAGGTAGAGCAAAGCCCGGTCAATCCGAATCGGCGGGCTGCCGACCTCCTCGAAGAAGAAGATCGCGCCGTCGAGGTCAGGCTCCCACGGCGTACCGATCGTATAAATGAAGTCGATCAGGCAGCCGCCGACCAGGCGACCGCTCGCCCTGCCGCCGGCGATCGAGATCACCGTCAGACGGTCGCGGTCCTCCGGCACCGGGCCGGTCGTCTCGCCGGCGAGCACCTGCAGGAACCGATCGACCGTGAGCGGCGAGGGTGAAGGGCTGCCGAGGATCGTCAGGCTCGGCCCGTAAAACGTCGCTAGTCCGGCGTGAACGAGAAGCGCGGCGTGCAGCGCCGTAATGTCGGAGAGGCCGACGAAGATCTTGGGTGTCTCCGCGATTGCCTCGAAGTCGAGCAGCGGAATCACCTGCGCCGAGCCGTAACCGCCGCGCATGGTCTGAATCGCGTCGATCTCTGGGTCGGCGAAGGCGGCCTGCAGATCGCGAGCACGCACCTCCGGGCTCCCCGCGTGCCAGTCGTCCTGCTCGAGTGCTCCGGCCAAGAGCTTGACGCGATAGCCCTTCGACTCCCACCAGGCGACACCACGTTCGACCTCTGCGCGCGTCTCGGCGGGGCTCGCCGGCGTGACGACGCCGATCGTGGAGCCCGGGAGAGCGGCCCGACCGAGGGAGACGTTCACAAGGCCACTCTACGATCAAACTCAGTTGCTGCCCGCTTGGTCACGCGAGAGAATCCCAGCCGACAGCGGACGGAGGGGGGAACCATGACCAAGACGAGGATGGTGCTCGTCGGGCTCACTGCGTTGCTGGCGTTGCCCGGCGCGTCCCTCGCGCACAGACCCAAGGCCGAGACGATCAGCGTTCGGGGACTCGAGCGGCCGGCGAAAGTGCTGCGCGACACCGTTGGCGTCCCGCACGTCTTCGCCAAGAGCGAGCACGACGCCTACTTCATGGTCGGCTACCTGCACGCGCAGGACCGGCTGTTCCAGATGGATTCGAGCCGGCGGCAGGCGAGCGGCACCCTCGCGGAACTGTTCGGCCCCGGTGCGCTCGAGGGTGACGTCGCGTTGCGGACGTTCGGACTTCGGCGCGCGGCGGTGCGCTCACTCGCGGACCTCTCACCGCAGAGCCGCGCGATCCTCGACGCCTACGCGGACGGCGTCAATGCCTGGCTTGGGGCGAACCCGCTCCCGTCCGAGTACGCCGCGCTCGAGCTGACGAAGGCCAACGTGCCGCCGTGGACGGCGCTCGACTCGGTGGCGATCACGAAGCTACTGGCATTCGGCTTGTCGTTCGATCTCGACGACCTCGACAACACGCTCCGACTGATCGCGTATCAGGCCGCGGGCGCACAGCTCGGCTTCGACGGACGCAAGCTGTTCCTCGAGGACGTGATGCGCAGCGAGCCGTTCGCGCACGCTCCCTCGATCTTGCCCGGCGAGACGTCCGGCCCGGTGAAGAAGCACGGCGGCGCGCACTGGAGCTCGTCCTCGCTGCGGCCTGAGGTGCGCGCGGCGGCGCTGGAGGCGCTCGACAAGCTCGACGCCGCAGACCTGCCATCGGCGTCGCCGGACCAGGGCTCGAACATCTGGGTCGTCTCGGGCAAAAAGTCCGGGAGCAGGCGACCGATGGTGGCAAGCGATCCCCACTGTCGCTGTCATCTCCGCCCGTGTTCTACGAGGTCGGCGTCGACGTGCGTCGGCGCGACGAGCGGCTGACGTTGTACGGCGTGACGTTCCCCGGCTTGCCCGCCGTCGTGCACGGGACGAACGGCCACGTCTCCTGGGGTTCGACGGTTAACCCGACGGACGTCACCGACGTCTACCAGGAGCAGCTCACCCTCGTGAGCGGCGTGCCCATCGCGACGACCTACAAGGGCAGCCCCGAGCCGACGCAGATCATTCCGGAGACGTTCCGTGCGAACCAGCCCGGCAATCTCACCCCGGACGACATCGTCGTCGTTCCTCCCTCCGCCGGCGTCCCGCCGGTGACGATCGTCGTCCCGCGCCGGAACAATGGGCCGCTGATCAGCGTCGACGGTACGACCGGGCTGTCCGTCCAGTTCACCGGCTTCAGCCCGACCCGCGAGGTCGACTTCTTCCGGTTGCTCTCACGCGCGGAGACGGTCGGCGAGGCAATCGATGCCCAGCGGTACTTCGACTTCGGAGCACAGAACTGGATGTATGTCGACGACCGCGGCTCGATCGGCTACAAGACCAGCGGCGAGATCCCGCTTCGAGAGGACCTCGAGGCCGGCACGGTCGCCGGCCTACCGCCATACTTCATCCGCAACGGCACCGGCGGGAACGAGTGGATGGCCGACCCGTCGCCCTCGGAGGATCAGGCGTCGGCCTACCAGATTCTCCCCTTCGCCGAGATGGACGGCCTCGTCAACCCCAGGCGCGGCTGGATCTCGAATGCGAACCAGGACCCGACCGGCCAGACGTTCGACAACGACCCACTGAACGAGCTCCGGCCCGGCGGCGGCGTTCGCTACATCACGCCTGGCCACGAGGACGGCAACCGGAATGCAAGGGTCACGCAGCGCCTGCAGGAGGCGCTCGCGGACGGCGATGTCTCCTTCGCGGAGATGAAGTCGATCCAGGCCGATCACCGGCTGCACGACGCGGAGGTGCTCACGCCCTGCATCACGGCGGCGTTCCAGGCGGCCCGGACCCCAGGCGCACCGCCGGCCCTCGCCGCACTCGGGGCAGACTTGAGGGTGCAAGAGGCCGTTGCCCGCCTCTCGGCCTGGCAGTTTTCGACGCCAACCGGCATCGCCGAGGGCTACGACGCGAGCGATCCGCTCGGGAGCCGACTGCCGCCGACGCAGACCGAAATCGACGCCAGCGTCGCGACCACGATCTACAGCCTCTGGCGCGGCCAGGCGCTGGCGACGATCGTGGACGGCCCGCTCGTCGCCCGTGGTCTCGGCGACTTCCTGCCGGGAGGTAACCAGGCGATGACCGCGCTCCGGCACCTGCTCGAGACGGGAGGAACCGGGGCGTCGGGGATCGTCTTCTTCGCAGGGCCCGTCGGTCGTGACACGGCCGTGCTTGGGGCGCTAGAGAGCGCGGTTGACCTCGCTGCCAGCCCGGCGTTTGCGCCTGCATTCGGCGGCTCGACGAACCTCGCCGACTACCGCTGGGGCAGGCTGCATCGGATCGTCTTCCGGCATCCGCTCGGCGGGCCGTTCTCGATCCCGCCCGGCGCCAGCTTCACCGACCTCGGCCCGGGGCTGCCGGGAATCGCAACCGACGGCGGTTTCAGCGTCGTGGACGCCTCCTCGCACAACCCCCGCGCCTCGACCGTGAACGGGTTCATGTTCGGCGGCGGGCCGGCGCGGCGTTTCGTTGCCGAGGCGCGGCGCTCCCATCCCAAGGCGGTCCAGGTGATCCCCGGCGGCGAGAGCGGCAACCCCGCCGGCCCGTGGTTCGGCAACCAGCTCGGCCTCTGGCTGACGAACGAGTACCACGAGGCGACGACGCGCCGCGGCGACATCGACGTGGCGCTCCGACAGAGGTTCGTTCCGTAGTCCTACCCAGATCGCGGCCCGGCCTGTCGCGCGTGGGCTGGGCCGCGCAGTTGGTCTAGCCGGCGGCCTGCTCGTTCTCGGCGAGCTTCACC